>NZ_LT629780.1:2233737-2552843 GCF_900105885.1 Pseudomonas guangdongensis
CGAGCGCGTGCTGGTGCCGCGCTCGCCGATCGGCGAGCTGATTGAGGGGCGCTTCGCGCCCTGGCTGCAGGGCACCCCGGCGCGCATCCTCGACCTGTGCACCGGTTCGGGCTGCATCGGCATCGCCTGCGCCCATGCCTTCCCGGCGGCCGAGGTGGTGCTCGCCGACCTGTCCTTCGAGGCGCTGGAGGTGGCCAACCTCAACATCGAGCGCCATGGTGTCGAGGAGCGCGTCTACACCGTGCAGGGCGACGGCTTCGACGGCCTGCCGGGGCAGCGCTTCGACCTGATCGTCTCCAATCCGCCCTATGTGGACGCCGAGGACTTCGCCGACATGCCGGCCGAGTTCCACCACGAGCCGGAGCTGGGCCTGGCCTGCGGCGAGGACGGTCTCGATCTGGTGCGGCGCATGCTCGCCGAGGCCGCCGACCACCTCAGCGACGACGGCCTGCTGGTGGTCGAGGTGGGCAACAGCCAGGTGCATGTCGAGGCGGCCTACCCGGAGGTGGAGTTCGCCTGGGTCGAGTTCGCACGCGGCGGCCATGGGGTGTTCGTGCTGAGCGCCGAGCAGTGCCGCCGCCACCAGGCGCTGTTCCGCGCTCGCCTGCAGGGCGCCTGAGCAACCGGCCAGCCGCATCGCCGGAAGCCGGCGCGGCATGGCCGCAAGACCGGGCAGGCGCCTGGAGCTGACGCAGCCCGGCAGGCGACCCGTTTTCGCGCCGATGCCGGCGGATCAGTGCGGCGAGAGTGCCGCTTCCGGAGGTTGCCGCGCCCTGCAGGGCTGGCAGGCGCCAGCCCCAGGTCGCCGGGATGGCGCGCCCGGGGCTGGGCGCGTCATCGGCCGCAAGGCTCAGAGGCCGGGGAATAGTACCCGGGCTACATCGACGTAGCGGCTGGCGAAGTGCACGGTCAGGCCTTCCTTGAGGTAGTCCGGCAGTTCCTCGAAGTCGCCGCGGTTGGCCTCGGGGAGGATCAGCTCGTCGATCTTCTGCCGCCGCGCGGCGATCACCTTCTCGCGCACCCCGCCGATGGCCAGTACCTGGCCGGTGAGGGTCAGCTCGCCGGTCATCGCCACGTTCTTCTTCGGCGCCTGGTGGCGTGCCAGGGACAGCAGCGCGCTGGCCATGCTGATCCCGGCGCTGGGGCCGTCCTTGGGCGTGGCGCCCTCGGGGACGTGCAGGTGGACGAAGGCCTGGTCGAAGAAGGTCGGGTCGCCCTTGTACTTCTTCAGGTGCGAGCTGATGTAGCTGTAGGCGATTTCCGCCGATTCCTTCATCACCTCGCCGAGCTTGCCGGTGAGCTTGAAGCCGCGGTTGAGGGTGTGGATGCGTGTCGCCTCGATCGGCAGGGTGGCGCCGCCCATGCTTGTCCAGGCCAGCCCGGTGACGATGCCGGTGCCCTGCAGATGGCGCTCCTTGCGGAACAGCGGCATGCCCAGGTAGTCCTCCAGATCCTTGGGGCCGACCTTGACCGTGGACTCGGGGTCTTCCAGCAGGCGCACCACCGCCTTGCGGACGATCTTGCCCAGCTGCTTCTCCAGCTGGCGCACCCCGGCCTCGCGGGCGTAGCCCTCGATCACCGCCCGCAGCGCGCTGTCGCTGATCCCCAGGCGCGCCTTGGGCACGCCGGCGCGTTCGAGCTGCTTGGGCCACAGGTGGCGCTTGGCGATGGCCAGCTTTTCCTCGGCGATGTAGCCGGACAGGCGGATCACCTCCATGCGGTCGAGCAGCGGGCCGGGGATCGAGTCGAGGGTGTTGGCGGTGCAGACGAACAGCACCTTGGACAGGTCCAGGCGCAGGTCCAGGTAGTGGTCGAGGAATTCGACGTTCTGCTCCGGGTCGAGGGTCTCCAGCAGCGCCGAGGCCGGGTCGCCCTGGTAGCTGGCGCCGAGCTTGTCGATCTCGTCGAGCATGATCACCGGGTTCATCACCTCGACGTCCTTGAGCGCCTGCACCAGCTTGCCGGGCAGGGCGCCGATGTAGGTGCGCCGGTGCCCCTTGATCTCCGCCTCGTCGCGCATGCCGCCTACCGAAAAGCGGTAGAACGGCCGGCCCAGGGCCTCGGCGATGGAGCGGCCGATGCTGGTCTTGCCCACCCCGGGCGGGCCGACCAGCAGGACGATGGAGCCGGAGATCTCGCCCTTGAAGGCGCCGACGGCGAGGAACTCGACGATCCGCTGCTTGATGTCGTCCATCCCGGCGTGGTGGCGGTCGAGCACCTTGCGCGCGCGCTTGAGGTCGAGCTTGTCCTTGCCCAGCACACCCCAGGGCACGCTGGTCGCCCAGTCCAGGTAGTTGCGGGTCACCGCGTATTCCGGCGAGCCGGTTTCCAGCAGCGACAGCTTGTGCAGCTCCTCGTCGATGCGCTTCTGCGCCGGCGCCGGCACCGTCTTGCCTTCCAGGCGGGTGCGGAACTCGTCGGCGTCGGCGCTCTTGTCGTCCTTGGTGATGCCCAGTTCCTTCTGGATCACCTTGAGCTGCTCGCGCAGGAAGAACTCGCGCTGGCGCTGGCCGATGGTGCTGTTGACCTCGGCGCTGATCTCCTTCTGCAGCTTGGCCACCTCGACCTCGCGGCGCAGCAGCGGCAGCACCTTCTCCATGCGCTTGAGCACCGGCACGGTGTCGAGCACCGCCTGCAGGTCGTTGCCCGGCGCGGTGGTCAGCGCGGCGGCGAAGTCGGTGAGCGGTGAGGGATCGTTGGGGCTGAAGCGGTTCAGGTAGTTCTTCAGCTCCTCGCTGTACAGCGGGTTGAGCGGCAGCAGCTCCTTGATGGCGTTGATCAGCGCCATGCCGTAGGCCTTCACCTCGTCGCTGGGGTCGGCCGGGGTGCGCGGGTAGTCGACCTCGACCAGGTAGGGCGGGGTGCGGCTCAGCCAGTGGCGGATGCGCACCCGCGCCAGGCCCTGGGCGACGAACTGCAGGGTGTCGTCCTGCTTGCTGGCGCGGTGGATGCGCACCACGGTGCCGTGCTCGGGGAGGCTCTCATGATCGAACTCCTCGGCGCTCTGCGGCGGGTTGTCCATGTAGAACAGCGCCACACAGTGGTGCTCGGTCTTGGCCACCTCGGCGATGGTCTGCGCCCAGTGCTCGGGGTTGACCATGATCGGCAGCACCTGGCCGGGGAAGAACGGGCGATTGTGGATCGGCAGGATATGCAGCCGATCGGGCAGGGCCTGGCCCTGCAGCAGCATGCCGGTACCGGCGGCGCCGTCGTCGTCGACGATTTCGTGAGGGATGTCCTGCTCGCTCATCAAGGGATTCCTGCGCTGATCGTTCGGTGTCCTGGGTACATGGGGGAGGGCGCCGCGCATTTCAACCATGGGCGATTCGCGCTTGATTGTTATGTTATTACTTATTAGCCTCCCCGGCCGCGCGACCAGGGAGCTGGACGAGGCCGCGCCTGGTTTTTCAATCCGCGCGGTCGCACAGGAGGTGCGCCCGCCGGCAACCGAGGTACTGCATGAATCCGATCCGTCATCCGCTTGCCCTGGCCGTGGCCATGGCCCTGCCGTCGAGCCTGGTCCTGGCCGCCGAGTCGCGGCCGCTCGAACTCGAACCCGGCGTGGTCAGCGCCAGCGCCCTGGCCAGCCGCGTGCAGGAGATGACCACTCCGGCCGAGGTGCTGGAGGGCGATGCGCTGGTGCTGCGCCGCGGCGCGACCCTGGGCGAGAGCCTCGACGGCCTGCCCGGCGTCCACGCCGCCGGCTTCGGCCCCGGCGCCAGCCGTCCGGTGATCCGTGGCCTGGACGGCGGGCGGGTCAAGGTGCTCAGCGACGGCGTCGACGTGCTGGACGCCTCCACCGTCAGCCAGGACCACGCGGTAGGCGTCGAGCCGCTGCTGGCCGAGCGCATCGAGGTGCTCAAGGGCCCGGCGACCCTGCTCTATGGCGGCGGCGCGATCGGCGGGGTGGTCAACGTGATCGACAAGAAGGTGCCCACCTACGTGCCGCAGAACGGTTACGAGGGCGAGCTGGAGCTGCGCGCCAACAGCGTGGCCAACGAAGGCGCCGGCCTGTTCGGTCTGACCGCCGGCGCCGGCAACTTCGCGGTGCGCGTCGAGGGCGTCAAGCGCCAGGCCGACGACTACGAGATTCCCGGCGCCGCGGGCGAGCCGCGCGCCGACAAGCAGACCGGCGCCTACAACGACACCGACAGCTACAGCCTGGGCGGCAGCTTCGTCGGCGCGCGCGGTTATCTCGGCCTGGCCTACAGCCGCCAGGAAAACCGCTACGGCCTGCTCGCCCACGAGCACGTCGAGTGCGACCCGCACGGCAACCACTGGCACTGTGGCGAGCACGGCCACGGCCATGATCACGACGCCCACGAGGAGGACGAGCACGACGAGCATGCCCACGGCGGCGCGGTGCCCTACATCGCCCTCAAGCAGGACCGCTGGGACCTGCGCGGCGAACTGAGCGACCCGCTGCCGGGCTTCGAGCGGGCGCGCCTGCGCGCCGGCCACAGCGAGTACCGGCATGCCGAGATCGAGGGCGGCGAGAAGATGGCGGTGTTCGAGAACCGTGCCAGCGAGGCGCGCCTGGAACTGACCCATCGGCCGCTGCTCGGCTGGCACGGTGTGCTCGGTGGGCAGACCACCCAGCGCGACTTCGCCCGCTTCACCGCGGAAAACCCCATGCCGCAGAGCCTGACCCGCAACCACGCGCTGTTCCTCCTGGAGGAATACACCGCCGGCGCCTGGCGCTACGAGCTGGGCGCGCGCCACGAATGGCAGGACATCGATGCCGACTCCGGCGCCCCGGACAGCCGACATCGCGGCACCTCGCTGTCAGCCGGCGCGGTGTGGACCTTCGCCCCCGAGTACTCGCTGGGCTTCTCGCTGTCGCGCGCCCAGCGCCTGCCCAGCGCCGAGGAGCTGTACGCCTACGGCCCGCACGCCGCCAGCCGCACCATCGAGCAGGGCAACCCGCAGCTCGACGAGGAAACCTCGCACAACGCCGAACTGACCCTGCGCAAGTTCGCCGGCGCCACCACCTTCAGCGCCAGCCTGTTCCGCAACCAGGTCGACGACTTCATCTATGCCGCCGATCTGGGGCGAAAACCGGGCGGCGGCTACCGCGAGATCGCCTACCGCCAGGCCGATGCGGTGCTTACCGGCGGCGAGTTCTCGGTGCGCCAGCAGCTCACCGGCAACTTCGCCGCCACCCTGTTCGGCGACCATGTGCGCGCCACCTTCAAGGACGGCGGCGAACTGCCGCGCATCCCCGCCGACCGCCTCGGCGTGCGTCTGGAGCAGCGCTTCAACGCCGCGCTGGACGGCCAGCTGGAGTTCTACCGGGTGCAGAAGCAGACCGACACCGCCGACTTCGAAACCGACACCGCCGGCTACAACATGCTCGGCGCCGGCCTCAGCTACCACGGCAGCCTGAGCCAGGCCGACTACCAGCTGTACCTCAAGGCCGACAACCTGCTCGACGCCGAGGCGCGCCAGCACAGTTCGCTGATCAAGGACGAGGTGCTGCTGCCGGGGCGCAACTTCACCGTCGGCATGCGGGTGAGCTTCTGACCCTGGGTTAGCGCGCCGGCGAGGGCTCGCCGCAGGCGCTGCCGCGTTTCCTGGACTGGAAACGACAACCGCCGGCCCTGGGGCCGGCGGTTGTGTTGCGGACGGTGGATCAGCCGATGGTCATCAGGCTGGCATTGCCGCCGGCGGCGGCGGTGTTGACGCTCAGGGCGTGCTCGATCAGCAGACGCTCCAGCGGGATGTCGGTGTCGCCACGGTTCAGGCCGTTGACGCCGACGATGGCGCCGGGGCGCTGGGCGGCCTTCTGGCAGACTTCGCGCAGCTGGTCGGAATCGCCGTGGTGGAGGATGGCGTCGAAGCTCAGCTCGCTGGTGGTCCAGTCGCCGACCAGCTGGATGCCCTGCTGCACGCCGCTGGGCAGCTGGGCGAGCAGCTTGCGGGTGGCCGGGGTGTCCTGCCACAGCACCCGGCAGCCGACCGCCAGCGCCGCGGCCAGCTGGGTCAGCAGGTCGCCGTCGTCGTCGGCCAGGCACAGCACCCGCTCGCGCGGCAGCAGGCTGTAGGTGTTGCGCTCGCCGGTCGGGCCGCTCAGCACCTGGGTCAGGCCGCTGGGCGACAGCTGCGCATAGCGCTCGGCCAGTTCGGCCAGCGCCGGCTGCTGCTGGCGCGCCCACTCCTGCAGCGCCGCGAAAGCGGCGTTGCCGTGGGGGCTGCGCTGCGCCTGGTCGAGTTGCAGCTGCTGGCTGAGCGCATCCTGCGGACGGGTGGACAGCAGACGATACAGGTACAGCGGGCCGCCGGCCTTGGGACCGGTGCCGGACAGGCCTTCGCCGCCGAACGGCTGCACGCCGACCACCGCGCCGACCATGTTGCGGTTGACGTAGAGGTTGCCGACATGCGCCGAGCCGACCACCTGGGCGATGGTCTCGTCGATGCGCGTGTGCACGCCGAGGGTCAGGCCGTAGCCGCTGGCGTTGATCGCGTCGAGCAGCGCGCCCAGCTCCTCGCGGCGGTAGCGCACCACGTGCAGCACCGGGCCGAAGATCTCGCGCTTGAGTTCGTCGAAGCTCTCCAGCTCGATCAGGGTCGGCATCACGAAGGTGCCGCGCTTGATGTCCTCGGCGTTGACCCGCGACAGCTGATGCACCTTGCGGCCCTTGTCGCGCATCGCCTGGATGTGCCGCTCGATGTTGGCGCGAGCTTCCTCGTCGATCACCGGACCGATGTCGGTGTCGAGGCGCTCGGGGTTGCCCAGGCTGTACTCGGCCATGGCGCCCTTGAGCATGCCCAGCACGCGGCCGGCGACGTCCTCCTGCACGCACAGCACGCGCAGCGCCGAGCAGCGCTGGCCGGCGCTGTCGAAGGCGGAGGCGATCACGTCGACCACCACCTGCTCGGTGAGCGCCGAGGAGTCGACGATCATCGCGTTCTGCCCGCCGGTCTCGGCGATCAGCGGCAGCGGGCGGCCCTGGGCATCGAGACGGCCGGCGAGGTTGCGCTGGATGATCCCGGCGACCTCGGTGGAGCCGGTGAACATCACCCCGCGGATGCGCTCGTCGGCGATCAGCGCGGCGCCCACGGTCTCGCCGCGGCCCGGCAGCAGTTGCACCGCGCCTTCCGGCACGCCGGCCTCGATCAGCAGGCGCACCGCCTGGGCGGCGATCAGCGGGGTCTGCTCGGCCGGCTTGGCCAGCACGGTGTTGCCGGCGGCCAGCGCCGCGGCCACCTGGCCGCTGAAGATCGCCAGCGGGAAGTTCCACGGGCTGATGCACACCACCGGGCCCAGCGGGCGGTGGCTGTCGTTGCCGAAGTGGCTGCGCGCCTGCGCCGCGTAGTAGCGCAGGAAGTCGACCGCCTCGCGCACCTCGGCGATGGCGTTGGCGAAGGTCTTGCCCGACTCGCGCACCAGCAGGCCCATCAGCTGCTGCATCTCGGCTTCCATGCGCTCGGCGGCGCGCTCCAGCACGGCGGCGCGCTCGGCGGGCAAGGTGGACTGCCAGATCTGCCCGCTGGCCACCGAGCAGAGCACCGCGTTGCGCACGTCCTGGGCGCTGGCCTCGAACACCTGGCCGACGATGTCGCGGTGGTCGGCCGGGTTCTTCACCGGCTGGCCTTCGCCGAGCAGGGCGGCCTCGCAGCCGAGCAGCGGCTGCGCGCGGTACTCGGTGTTGACGCTGGACAGCAGCGCCGAGGACAGCGAGCCGAGGCGGTGCTCGTTGGCCAGGTCGAGGCCGGCGGAGTTGGTCCGCGCCGCGCCGTAGAGCGCGCGCGGCAGCGGGATGCGCGGGTGCGGCAGGCCCAGGGTGCCTTCCTGGGCGGCCATCTGTTCGACCTGCACCACCGGGTCCTCGACCAGATCCTTCAGCGAGATGCTGTGGTCGGCGATGCGGTTGACGAAGGAGGTGTTGGCGCCGTTTTCCAGCAGGCGGCGCACTAGGTAGGCGAGCAGCGTCTCGTGGCTGCCCACCGGCGCGTAGATGCGGCACGGACGGTTCAGCTTGCCGTCGGCGACCTTGCCGACCACCTGCTCGTAGAGCGGCTCGCCCATGCCGTGCAGGCACTGGAACTCGTACTGGCCCGGATAGTAGTTCTGCCCGGCCAGTTGGTAGATGGCCGACAGCGAGTGGGCGTTGTGGGTGGCGAACTGCGGGTAGATGAACTCCGGCGCGGCGAGCAGCTTGCGCGCGCAGGCGATGTAGGACAGGTCGGTGTAGGGCTTGCGGGTGTACACCGGGTAGCCTTCCAGGCCGTTGACCTGGGCGGCCTTGATCTCGCTGTCCCAGTAGGCGCCCTTGACCAGGCGGATCATCAGGCGGTGGCGGCTGCGCTTGGCGAGGTCGATCACGTAGTCGATCACGTAGGGGCAGCGCTTCTGGTAGGCCTGGATGACGAAGCCGATGCCGTTCCAGCCGGCCAGTTGCGGCTCGAAGCACAGCTTCTCCAGCAGATCCAGCGACAGCTCCAGGCGGTCGGCTTCCTCGGCGTCGATGTTGATGCCGATGTCGTAGTGCTTGGCCAGCAGGGTCAGGCCGAGCAGGGTCGGGTACAGCTCGTCCATCACCCGCTCGTACTGGGCGCGGCTGTAGCGCGGGTGCAGCGCCGACAGCTTGATCGAGATGCCCGGACCTTCGTAGATGCCGCGACCGTGGGAGGCCTTGCCGATGGCGTGGATGGCCTGCTCGTAGGAGGCCAGGTAGCGCTTGGCGTCCTCCTCGGTCAGCGCCGCCTCGCCGAGCATGTCGTAGGAATAGCGGAAGCCCTTGGCCTCCAGCGACGCGGCGTTGGCCAGCGCCTCGGCGATGGTCTCGCCGGTGACGAACTGCTCGCCCATCAGGCGCATTGCCATGTCCACGCCCTTGCGGATCACCGGCTCGCCGCTCTTGCCGATGATGCGGTTGAGCGCGGAGGTCATGCCGCTCTCGTTGTGGGTAGACACCAGCTTGCCGGTGATCAGCAGGCCCCAGCTCGCCGCGTTGACGAACATCGACGGGCTCTGGCCCAGGTGCTGGCTCCAGTTGCCGTTGGCGATCTTGTCGCGGATCAGCGCATCGCGGGTGGCCTTGTCGGGGATGCGCAGCAGCGCCTCGGCCAGGCACATCAGCGCCACGCCCTCCTGGGAGGACAGCGAGAATTCCTGCAGCAGGCCCTGCACCAGGCCCTGGCGACCGCCGGCGTGTTTCTGGTTGCGCAGCTTCTCGGCGATGCCGAGGGCCAGTTTCTGGCTGGCCTCGGCCAGTTCGCGGGGCATCCGCGCCTGCTCCAGCAGCATCGGCACCGCCTCGGTTTCCGGGCGGCGGTAGGCGGCGGTGATCGAGGCGCGCAGCACCGACTGCGGCAGGATGCTCTCGGCGAAGTCGAGGAACACCTGCAGGCCCTGTTCGGTCAGCGCCTCCAGCGGCTCCTCGCCGGCGGCCACCGCCAGGCCGTTGTGCTCGGCCGGGGTCATGCCGCTCTCGATCTGCTCCAGGTAGCTGAAGATCGCCTGCTTGATCAGCCAGTGCGGGGTGCGGTCGATGCGCTGGGCCGCCTGCTTGAGGCGTTCGCGGGTGGCTTCGTCGAGTTTGACGCCGAGAGTGGTGGTGGCCATGGGGTGTCCTATTATTGGGATGGAGCACTGCAACGTAGCGAAAGATTAAACACGAACAATCGAAGGGTGCAACCAAGTGCAACCTTAATTTTTCGCCGGGCGACGAGCGTCAAGGAAGGGGGGGTTGCAGTGTTACTTTTCTGCACCACAGCTGTGCAGAATCGGTGGGATGCAGTGGGAAAATGCTACATAAAGGAGCATTTTGGGTTTTTCTACTGGCCGAAGGCAAAAAAGTAAAACCTTTTGCCGGAAATTGGTTGCACCTTGGATTCGGGTTTGCCTAGATTGTCGCCATCGAAGGTGCAACCGGGTTGACCGGATGCGGCAGTCGAACCAGAGCCAAACCAATAACAACCGCATGGGATCCCCCCCTCATGAACATGACCAACCCGACTTTGATCACCTTCGTGATCTACATCGCCGCGATGGTGCTGATCGGTCTCGTCGCGTATCGCTCCACCAACAACCTGTCCGACTACATCCTCGGCGGGCGCAGCCTCGGCAGCTTCGTCACCGCGCTGTCGGCCGGCGCCTCGGACATGAGCGGCTGGCTGCTGATGGGCCTGCCCGGCGCGGTGTACCTGTCCGGTCTCTCCGAGAGCTGGATCGCCATCGGCCTGATCGTCGGCGCCTACCTCAACTGGCTGTTCGTCGCCGGCCGTCTGCGCGTGCAGACCGAGCACAACGGCAACGCCCTGACCCTGCCGGACTACTTCACCAACCGTTTCGAGGACAACAGCCGCATCCTGCGGATCTTCTCGGCGCTGGTGATCCTGGTGTTCTTCACCATCTACTGCGCCTCCGGCGTGGTGGCCGGTGCGCGCCTGTTCGAGAGCACCTTCGGCATCTCCTACGAGACCGCGCTGTGGGCCGGCGCCGCGGCGACCATCGCCTACACCTTCATCGGCGGCTTCCTCGCGGTGAGCTGGACCGACACCGTGCAGGCCAGCCTGATGATCTTCGCGCTGATCCTCACCCCGATCATCGTCATGCTCGCCACCGGCGGCATCGATCCGACCTTCGCCGCCATCGAGCTGAAGGACGCCGCGCACTTCGATATGCTCAAGGGCGCCAGCTTCATCGGCGTGATCTCGCTGATGGCCTGGGGTCTGGGCTACTTCGGCCAGCCGCACATCCTCGCCCGCTTCATGGCCGCCGACTCGGTCAAGTCGATCCCCAACGCCCGTCGCATCTCCATGGCCTGGATGATCTTCTGCCTGGGTGGCGCGGTGGCCGTGGGCTTCTTCGGCATCGCCTACTTCGCCGCCCATCCGGAACTGGGCAGCGCGGTGGAAGCCAACCCGGAGCGGGTGTTCATCGAACTGGCAAAGATCCTGTTCAACCCGTGGATCGCCGGCGTGCTGCTCTCGGCCATCCTCGCCGCGGTGATGTCGACCCTCAGCTGCCAGCTGCTGGTCTGCTCCAGCGCCCTGACCGAGGACTTCTACAAGGCCTTCCTGCGCAAGGGCGCCAGCCAGCTGGAGCTGGTCTGGGTCGGCCGCGCCATGGTGCTGCTGGTCGCGGTGATCGCCATCGCCATCGCCTCCAACCCGGAAAGCAAGGTGCTGGGCCTGGTGTCCTACGCCTGGGCCGGCTTCGGCGCCGCCTTCGGCCCGGTGGTGATTCTCTCCCTGCTGTGGAAAGGCATGACCCGCAATGGCGCGCTGGCCGGGATGATCCTCGGCGCGGTCACCGTGATCCTGTGGAAGAACTACTTCGCCTGGACCGGCCTGTACGAAATCATCCCCGGCTTCATCCTCTGCACCCTGGGCATCCTGATCTTCAGCCGCATCGGCAACGCGCCGTCGCCGGCGATGCTCAAGCGCTTCGACGAGGCCGAGAAGGAATACCGCGACGCTCACCTCTGAGCCCTGTCGCCACCGGCCGCCGCGCGCGGCCGGTGCCTGTAACCAGGCACGGCTCCCGCCGTGTTTTACGGCCCGCGCCATGGCAAGCGCGGGCCTTTTTTCGTCCGCGCATCGACTGCGCTATGCTGCGCGACCCTTTCCCCAAGCCGCAGGCCGATTCATGAGCGATACCCCGAACAACCCGCTGCACGGCGTCACCCTCGAAGCCCTGCTCACCGCGCTGGTCGCCCACTACGGCTGGGATGGTCTGGCCCAGCGCATCGACATCCGCTGCTTCAAGAGCGACCCGAGCATCAAGTCGAGCCTGACCTTCCTGCGCCGCACCCCCTGGGCGCGGGAGAAGGTCGAGACGCTGTACCTGCGCCTGCCGCGCGACAAGCGCTGAGGACGCCGCTGTCGCAAGCATCGCGATGCCGTAGGGCACTCTTGCGAATTTCTTAAAGTGCTTGAATGTGCGTAGAATGCCGCCCCTTTCATTACCAGGGACTCGGGGGCTTTGCGCATGTCCATTACACCTTTGTTTCGTATGGATTTGCGCCGGCTGATCCTGCTGCTGGCGATCCTCAGCGCCCTGGTGACCCTGGCCAACAGCCTGTACGCCAGCTACCGCGTGCAGCGCCAGATGCTGATCGACAACACGCTGGAAAGTAACCACGCCTATGCGGCCAAGCTGGCCGGCAGCGTCGGCGACTTCCTCGACTCCGCCCAGCAGCAACTGGCCTACAGCGCCGGCCTGCTGGCCACCCGCTATGCCGATACGGCCTACCTGGAGGCCGAGGCCCAGCGGCTGCGCCTGCAGACCGACAGCTTCAACTCGGTGGTGTTCGTCGACGCCACGGGGCGGGTGCTGGCCACCTCGCCCGATACCCTGCAGATCCTCGGCCGCCGGCTGGACACGCCCGGCGCCGTCGAGGCGCTGCGCGAGCGCCGCCCGCTGGTCAGCGCGCCCTACCTGTCGCTACGCGGCAACCTGCTGGTGTTCATCTCCCATCCGGTGCGCGATGCCGCCGGCCGCTACCTGGGCTACATCGGCGGCACCATCTACCTCAAGCAGACCAGCATCCTTAACCGGCTGATTGGCGAGCACCATCACCGCGACGGCTCCTACCTGTACGTGGTCGATGCCAGCCGGCGCCTGCTCTATCACCCGCAGGCCGAGCGGGTCGGCACCCAGGTGGGCGATAACCCGGTGATCGATACGGTGATCGCCGGAGGGGAGGGCAGCCTGCGCCTGCGCAACAGCCAGGGCACCGATGTGCTGGCCGGATATGCCGGCGTGCCGCAGGCGGGCTGGGGCATCGTCGCCCAGCGCCCGACCGAGGCGACCCTGGCCGGGCTCGATGGTCTGATGCTCGGCGTGTTGCGCAACGCGCTGCCGCTGGCGCTGCTGACCGCGCTGTGCATCTGGTGGTTCGCCCGGCTGATCTCGCGGCCCTTGTGGCAACTGGCTGACGGCGCCCAGGACATGGATCGGCCGGGCACCGCCGCGCGCATCGAGGGGGTGCGCTCCTGGTATTTCGAGTCCTCCGAACTCAAGCGCGCCATGCTGGTCGGCATCGGCCTGCTGCACGGCACCATCGGCCGGCTGCGCCGCGACGTGCAGACCGACCCGCTGACCGGGCTGCACAACCGTCGCGGGCTGGATCTGGCCGTCGAGCTGTGGCGCGGCGAGCAGCGCCCCTTCGCCGTGGTGGCGCTGGACATCGACCACTTCAAGCGGGTCAACGACAACCACGGCCACGATGCCGGCGACCGCGTGCTGCAGGAACTGGCGCGGCTGATGGGCGAGTCCTCCCGCGAGGACGACGTGCTGTGCCGGGTCGGCGGCGAGGAGTTTCTGATGCTGCTGCCCAACGCCAGCGTCGAGGTGGCGGCACAGGTGGCCGAGCGCCTGCGCCGCCGCGTCGAGCAGACGCCGGTCGAGCCGGTCGGCTCGCTCACCGTCTCCCTCGGCGTGGCGCACTGGCCGCGGGACGGCAGCGGCATCGACCAGGTGCTCAAGCGCGCCGACGAAATGCTCTACCGCGCCAAGCGGCACGGCCGCAACCGGGTCGAGACGGCCGATGCGCGGCAGCCGGCAGGTGCCGTGCCGGCCTGAGGCGCCTCACTCGCCGAGCACCACCCCTTCGCGACGCGGGTCGGCGCCGCCGTGCAGGCCGTCGGCGCGGTACTGCAGGGCCTGGATGCCGCTGGGCAGCTCGACTTCCTCGACCTGATGGCCGCGTGCGCGCAGTGTCTCCAGGGTGGCCGGCGCGAAGCGGCCCTTCTCCAGCAGGGTCGGGCCGTTGAAGTTGGCGAAGTTGGGCAGGTCGATGGCCTGCTGCGGGCTCAGTTCCCAGGCGTAGAGGCCCAGCAGGGTCTTGGCGGTGAAGTGGACGATGGCCGCACCGCCCGGCGCGCCGAGGCTGGCCAGGGGCGCGCCGCTGGCGGCATCGAACACCAGGGTCGGGCTCATGCTGGAGCGCGGACGCTTGCCCGGCTCGACCCGGTTGGCCACCGGGCGTCCTTCGGCATCGCGCGGCGCGAAGGCGAAGTCGGTGAGCTGGTTGTTGAGCAGAAAGCCGCCGGGCAGGCCGCTGCCGCCGTCGCTGAGCAGCCGCGCGCCGAAGGCCGCCTCGATGCTGCTGGTCATCGCCACGGCGCGACCCTCGGCGTCGATCACGCTGATGTGACTGGTGCCGTACTCCGGCTGATCCGCCTGCGGCGCCCAGGCCAGCGGCGCGCCCGGCGTGCCGTGTTCGGCGCGCTCCATGCTGCCCTCGCCGATCAGCGCCGCGCGCTGCTTGAGGTAGCCCGGGGCGAGCAGGCTGCGCCAGTCGCCGGCCGGGGCGGCGGCGAACGCCGGATCGGCGATGTACTGCGCGCGGTCGGCGAAGGCCAGCTTGGCCGCCTCGCTGTAGCGATGCAGGAACGCCGCCGAGGGCGCGCCGTCTTCCAGCGGTCGTTCGAGCGGGGGCAACTGCTCCAGCAGGCCGAGGATCTGCATCTGCGTCAGTTGCCCGGAGGAGGGCGGCGGGAAGCCGCAGACCCGGTAGCGCTTGCGCCACAGCTGGCACAGCGCTTCACGGCGCAGCGGCCGGTAGGCGAGCAGGTCGGCGCCGCTCAGCCGGCCCGGGTTGTCGGCATGTTGCTGCACCTTGCGCACCAGCGCCTCGGCCACCGGCCCCTGGTAGAAGGCCGCGCTGCCGTGGCGGGCGACCCGGCGCAGCACCTCGGCCAGCGCCGGATTGCGCAGGCGCTGGCCGACCGCCAGCGGCTGGCCGCCCGGATAGTAGAAGGCGGCCGCCGCCGGGTCGCGCGGCAGGTGGCGGTCGGCGGCGAGCAGGGCGTGCAGGCGCGGGCTGACCGCGAAGCCCTGCTCGGCCAGCTCGATGGCCGGCACCAGCAGGACCGCCCAGGGCAGCCGGCCATGGGCGCGATGCGCCGCTTCGAGCATCTTCAGCAGCCCCGGCACGCCCACCGCGCGGCCGCCCACCGCGGCGGCCATGAACTCCAGCGGCTGCCCCTGCTCATTCAGCAGCAGGCGCTCGTCGACCGCCGCCGGCGCCGTCTCGCGGCCGTCCCAGGCGTCCAGGCGCACCCCGTCCCAGTGCAGCAGGAAGGCGCCGCCGCCCAGTCCGCTGGACTGCGGCTCGACCAGCGCCAGCACCATCTGCACGGCGATCGCCGCGTCCAGCGCATTGCCGCCGGCCTGCAGGATCTGCCGGCCGGCCTCGGCGGCCAGCGGGTTGGCGGCGGCCACCGCGTAGCGCTGCAGGTGCCAGCCGGGCTTGCTCTGGTAGCCGCTGGCCGCCTCGGGCTGGATCGGCCGGATGGCCAGTTGCGGTTGCTGCGCCTCGTGGCTGCAGGCGCTCAGGGCGAGACTCAGGCACAGGCCGAGCAGGCCGTTGCACAGACGGGGAAGGGGGCGGTTCACGGTGGCTCCTGGTGGCGGGCGCCGCCCGGTCGCGGCGTCCCGGTGAAAGGAAGAACCCGCCCGCCGAAGAGCGGCGGGCGGACTGCGGGCAGGTCGGACAGCGCCGGGCTAGAGCGCGTGGCGGGCGATGCGTGGCTCGCCGCCGGCGTTCGGCGCCTGGCAGCCGCTGTGGGCCTCCAGCAGGTAGGGGCGCAGCAGTGGCAGCATGCCCTTGAGGGTCTGTACCGGCAGCGCCGAGGTGAAACGGAAGCGCGCCGACTGCTCGCCGGACACGTAGGCGGTGAGCGTGCCGAAGTGGCGCGGGCCGAGGAAGAACACGAAGGTGGCGGTGCGGTTGCGGGCCGTCGAACTGGTCACCCAGCCGCTGCGGCTGACCGTCTCGATGCGGTTGTCGCCGGTGCCGGTCTTGCCGCCGAGGATCAGCGGCTGGCCGTCGTCCTGCAGCAGCACGCCCTTGAGGCGCCGCGCGGTACCGTTTTCCACCACGTCGGCCAGCGCGTTGCGCAGCGCCGCCGCCACCTCCGGCTGCATGACCCGCTCGCCATCGGTCTGCTGGCGGGCCAGACGGGTCTCGTAAGGGGTGTCGACGGCGAAGTCGAGACGTTCGATGCGCACCGTGGGCAGGCGCAGGCCGTCGTTCTGGATGATCCCCATCAGTTCGGCCAGCGCCGCCGGCCGATCCCCCGAGCTGCCCAGCGCGCTGGCCAGCGAGGGCACCATGTGCTCGAACGGGAAGCCCAGCTTGGCCCAGCGCTGCTGCAGATCGCTGAACGCCTCGACCTCGACCATGGTGCGGATGCGGCTGTCGCGGGCGCTGCGATGGCGGGTCTTGAACAGCCAGCCGTAGACCTCCTGGCGCTCGTCGCGGCTGGCGGCGAGCATCTCGCTGAAGGTCGCCTGCGGGTTCTGCAGGCGGTAGCCGATCAGCCACAGCTCCAGCGGGTGGACGCGGGCGATATAGCCCTGGTCGGGCAGGTTGAAGGCGCCGGGGCCGTAGCGGCGGTACAGCTCGTCGAGCTTCTTCGGCGGCGGCGCGAGCTTGCCGAGGCGCGCCTGCATCACTTCGCCGAAGGCCTCCAGACTGGCCTGGGGATACAGGTAACGGTGGATCGCCGCCAGGCGCGGCGGGCTCAGGCGCAGGCCGCGCAGCAGGGTATCGAGCATCTCCTGGGGGGGCTGCTCGCGATACTTGCGCCAGAAGCGCTGGAGGAACACCGAGCCTTCCTTGTCGGCGAAGCGGGTCAGGTACTCCAGGCGCCGCGGGTCCTTGTCGTCGGTGAGCAGCTGGGCGCTGTCGGCCATCTGGTAGGTGCTGTAGCGCGCCAGGTCGCGCAGCAGGCGCACGAACGGCAGGTTGAGGGACTCGCGCAGCGACTCGCGCACCGTGGCCAGGCGGCCGTTGTCCTCCTTGCGGAAGTTGCTGAAGGTGTGTGCGCCGCCGCCGGTGAAGAACACCTCGCCTGGGCTGGCCGAGTACTTGCGCTCCAGCGCGGCGTCGAGCATCTGCGCGAGGCTGGCCTGCGGGTTGACGCGCAGCCAGTCCAGCGCCCAGCGGCTGAGGTTGTCGCGCTCGTTGGCGGCGCGATAGCGCGCGACCAGCTCGCTGGGCGGCTGGCCGGCATGGCGCTGGTGCAGTTCGGCGACCATTTCCAGGTAGGTGGCCAGCACCCGCAGCTTGGCGGTGGAGCCCAGCTCCAGCTTGCTGCCTTCGTTGATGTCGAACGGTTGGCCGGTGGTGTCGGTCTGCACCCGCACGCGGTTGCCGTTGGGGCCGCGCTCGAACAGGGTGAAGCTGTAGCGCACGTCGGCGGTCAGCTCGGGGCTGAGCAGGCGCTCGCCGAACAGTCCGACCTCGGCGGCGAAGGCCGGATCGCCCAGCTTGCCCAGGTAGTCGCTGACCGCCTGCTGCAGCGGCTGGTTGAGGGTGGCGTCGACCGCCAGGTCGAGGCGGTCCAGGTCGTAAAGCGGCATGCCGAGCTGACGCACCAGGCGGGTGCGGATGGCGTTGATGCCCTTGTCGCTGGCCACCGGCGGCAGCGCCGGGTCGGTGGCCGGGTTGCGGAAGTTCAGCGGCTGGGCCAGCGCCGCGTCGCGCAGCGCCGGCTCGATCAGCCCGGCGCCGGCCAGCACCCGCAGGTGGCTGTCGGTCAGCGCGGCGAGTTCGGCGCGCCCGTCGGTCAGATACCAGGACGGCCGGCGCTGGGCGATGGTCAGCGCCAGTACCCGGCGCAGCGCCAGCCCCTGCTCGTCGAGGGTGACGCCCGGGCCGCCGGCCAGGGCGCGGTTGCTGGCGGCGAAGTCGGCGCCGAACCACACCCACAGGCCGTCGCCGATGCCGTGCACCTCGCCGTAGGCGGGAGCGGCGGAGAGCGGCACGTTGTTCAGGTAGTCGTGGACGATCTGCCGGCGCAGCGGCAGGGTCTCGCGACCCTCGCGATAGGCGCGGATGCTCGCCGAGAGCATCTGACGCAGCTTCTCCGGGGCATCCGGGGTGCGCCCCTGGGGCGAGTGACGGAACTTCTCGATCTGTGTGGCCAGGGTGCTGCCGCCAGCGGAGTCGGTGTCGGCGTCGAGCTTCTTGGCCAGCTGGGTCCAGGCGGCCTTGAGGAAGCGCGGCCAGTCCACCGCCGGGTTGAGGTGCGGGCGCTGGGTGTCGAGCAGGTGGCGGTTCTCGATGAACAGCAGGCTGGCTACCAGCAGCGGCGGGATGTCCTCGAAGCGCGGGTAGTGGCGCTGCGGGTGGCGGAAGTGGAACATCGGCTCGCCACGGCAGTCGGCGATGTCCAGTCCGGCGCGGGTCTTTTCCCCGTAGGGCGGGTACAGGCCGTGGCCGACGTACTCCAGCAGCGGCGGCGAGAAGCGCGCCTGGCGGGTGATGGCATAGCCCTGCTCGTTCAGGCGGCGGATGAACTCGGGCAGGGCGACGTAGCCCAGGCGCTGGTCGAAGGGGCCTTGGGTCGGCCAGACGAGGGCGGGGCTGGCGCCGTCCTCGACGCTGTAGCGCAGCTGCGCGGCCCAGTTGGCCAGGGGCTGCGATTGATGCTCGGAGGTCTGTGCCTCACGCTCGGCGAGCACCGCGACACCGGCCCCGGCGAGCAGCACCAGCACGGCGAAGCCGGCCCGGACATGACGGATGCGCCGGCGTTGCCGGCTCAGCACCTGCTCGTCGGCAGAGGCGGTTTCGGTCTGCGGCAGGGGGGGCGGAGACTGCGAGAGGGTGCCCATGATCCATCCTTTCATCCGAGCGTTTTTATCGTGTTTGGACAACAGCTTAGCCGTTATCGGCGGCCGCTGCATGGGGCGGCGGCGCTCTGGGGCGGGCCTTGGGCGGATCGTCGCGGCGCGCGATGTGTCGTCGCCCGTAGCGCCCGCGTCCACCGTCGAGCTGCTTGCGACAAGGAGAACCTGAAGATGCTGCTGTCCTGGCCCGCCCTGGGCGTGATCCGCGGACGTTTCCTGCTGCTGGCGCTGAGCTGCGTGGCGCTGGGCGTGGCCGTGTCCCTGCCGACGAGCGGCGCCACGCCGACGTTCTGGATGGATGCCGCGCTGGTGCTGCTCGGCGCCCTGGCCGCCCACGGGGCGGTCAATGCCCTCAACGAATACGCCGACTACCGCAGCGGCCTCGACCTGCGTACCGCGCGCACGCCGTTCAGCGGCGGCAGCGGCACCCTGGTCGAGCATCCGCAGTGCCTGGCGCAGGCGCTGTGGCTCGGCGTGGGGGGCCTGCTGCTGAGCGCCGCCATCGGCCTGTGCTTCCTGATCCGCCAGCCGGCACTGGTCGGGCAACTGGCACCGCTCGGTGCCGCCGGCCTGTTGCTGGTCGTCGCCTATACCCCCTGGCTGACCCGCCGGCCCTGGCTGTGTCTGCTGGCGCCGGGCCTCGGCTTCGGCCCGCTGATGGTGCTCGGCACCCAGGTCGTCCTTGCCGGTGAGGTCGGCATGAGCGGCGTGCTGCTGTCGCTGGTGCCGTTCTGCCTGTGCAACAACCTGCTGCTGCTCAATCAATTCCCCGACATCGACGCCGACCGCGGCATCGGCCGCCTGACCCTGCCGATGCTGCTTGGCCGGCCGCGTGCGCTGACGGTGCTCGGCGCGCAGTGGCTGCTGGCCTTCGCCGGCCTGCTGGGCTTCGTGCTGGCCGGCTGGGCGCCGACCGGCGCCGCCCTCGGCCTGCTCGGCGTGCTGCCGGCGCTGCGCGCCTGGCGGTTGCTGCGCCGCGATACCGAGGCCGCCGAGTGCCTGCTGCCGGCGATGGGGCTGAATGTGCTGGTCAGCGTGGCGACGCCGCTGCTGATGGCGGTGGGGATGGTGGTAGTGAGATGAGGTGCTCGACTGCGCAGCTTGATTGCTCTGGGCAGTAAATTTGCCGCCAAGCCTATTTTTCTTACGGGTCTTTGCCCGTCGTTTCTGAATTGATCAAGGATGTCTGTTGATGAGCACAAGAGTCACTGAAGGGCAGCAACAGTGGGATGCCGAAAGACCGGTTGCCTTGAACCGGATCCTGTTTGGCCCGCCGGGCACCGGAAAAACCTTTGCTACCGTCGAGGCGGCGTTGGAGGTCCTCACCCCAGATTTCCTTGCAGCTAATCGCGAGAACCGTGCGGTGCTCAAGATGCGCTTCGACGAACTGGTTGCCGAGGGACGGGTGCGCTTCGTCACTTTCCACCAGAGCTTCAGCTACGAAGACTTCGTCGAGGGGCTACGAGCCATTACTGACGAAGATAGTGGGCAGATCCGCTATGAGGTGGCGGATGGTGTGTTCAAGAGCCTCTGCGAGGCGGCGGCCGTCAAGATTACTCAGCAGGCTGAAGCCCCCATCGATCTCGGTGGTCGGCGCATTTGGAAAATGTCGCTCGGCAACACCTTGGGCAGCGATGCCAGCATTTATGAAGAATGCATTACCGGTGGCTACGTTCTTCTCGGCTATGGCAACGCAATCGACTTCAGCGGCTGCCGGAGCCGGGAGGAGGTGTATCAGCGCTTTTCGCGGGCAGGTCACACGTTAGCCAACCCCAATACCGACTACGCCTTGACCAGCGTGACTGTCTTCGTCACACGGATGAAAGTGGGTGATTTGCTGGTTGTGTCGGACGGCAACCTCAAGTTCCGCGCGATTGGCGAAATCACCGGCGATTACGCATTCAAGCCGCGTAAGGATTTTGTCGAAGACTATTCACAGTCCCGGTCAGTTAAGTGGCTGCGCACCTACGAGCCGTCGTTGCCCTACGGCGAGCTGATGAACAACCAGTTTAGCCAGATGACGTTGTACGAGCTGCGCCCCGGGGTGATTGATATGCGCAAGCTGCAAGCCTTGCTCAATACCCAGCAGCGGGATGTGCAAAATGGCTTTTTCGTCGGTCAACGTTTTGGCCAGGGCTATATCGTACAGAGGGTTTCGGCGGATGTAGTGGAGTTCGAAAAGCCCCGTGGTGGGCGTCTGCCGTTGCCGATCAGTTTGGTACGTCAATTGTTGCAGTACACCCAAACTGGCCAGATTTCTGTCGAGGATATCCGCCAGGGGCGGGTTTTCGAGAAAGTGGCTGAGGCCGAACTGGAGAAGTACATCGTCAATGGCTATCAAAGCCTCTTTGCCGCGCTGGTGGAGCAACTGCAAAAGCCTAGCGAGACCGCCCCTGCCAAGGACGCCCGAGTACTGATCATCGACGAGATCAATCGCGGCAATGTCTCGCGCATCTTCGGTGAGTTGATCACCTTGATTGAGGACAGCAAACGGGCTGGCGCGGCTGAAGCCTTGTCGGTTGTGCTGCCCTACTCGAAGGAGCGTTTCAGCGTTCCGGACAATGTCTACCTAATTGGCACCATGAACACCGCCGACCGCTCGTTGGCTGGGCTCGATATCGCCCTGCGTCGGCGTTTTACCTTCCAGGAAATGCCGTCGCGCCCGGAGTTGCTGGATGGCGTGCGGGTTGAAGGGGTGAACATCGGTCAGTTGCTGCGGGTAATGAACCAGCGTATCGAGGTGCTGCTGGATCGCGACCATTGTCTGGGGCATGCCTACTTCATGGAGATGCGCGACCAGCCTGCCAAGTGCAACTTGGCGCAGCTGGCGTTCATCTTCCGGCAGAAGATTCTGCCGTTGCTGCAGGAGTACTTCTTCGAGGATTGGGAGCGTATCAGTTGGGTGTTGAACGATCAGAATGCTCAAGCCGGCGTGCAGCCGTTCGTGCGAGCGCCGGCTCAGGAGAAGAGTTTGGCGGCGTTGTTCGGCAGCGAGGTGGCGGGCAAGCTGCGTGATCTGCGCTGGGAGCTGAACGAGGCGGCGTTCGAGTCCATCGCCAGCTATCGCAATATCCTCGGGGCTGCCGGGTGAGCTTGCACGCCATCACCGTCCGCGAGTACGCCCGCCTGACCACCGAGCCGGCCGCGCCATCGCTGGACTACGCCCAAGTGTCGCCAAGCGCCTTCGACTGGCTCTGCGAGCTGAGCGCCTCGTTCAGCCGCTCCGGCGCGGCGTTGCTACAGCGGGACGGGCACAGGGTTCTGAAACTGGACAGCTATGTCGGTGTGATCGAGACGCCCTGTGGCACGCGCCTGGAAATTCTCCCTAAGCATACCGAGCGCGCGGATTGCCTGAAGGAGAGCCGCCAACTACTGCAGCGGATGATCGCGACGGCGCTGGATCTGCCAGTACGCCAGGTCGGCGCGGCGGATCTACAGTTGTTCGACGCGCCGCTGTCGGAATGGGTGATGCGCCAGTTCCTCGAAGCACTGGACTATCTGCTCAAGCGTGGCTTGCGTTTCGACTACCAGCGTGTCGAGGAGGAACAGTGCTTCCTGTGCGGCCAACTCAACGTGGTGGCGCAGATGCGCCGGCCTCCGGGGCGCCAGCACCATTTCCAGATACGCCATGACTTGTTCCTGCCGGACTGTGCGGAAAACCGCCTGCTGCGTCTGGTGCTGGACCGGGTGTGCAAGAGCACGGATGAGCCGGGTAACTGGCGCCTTGCTCATGAGCTGCGTAGCTTGCTGCAGGATATCCCGGCGAGTCGCAACGTCCGTCAGGACTTCAAGCAGTGGCGCGGCGACCGGCTGATGGCGCACTACCAGCCGGTCCGCCCCTGGTGCGAACTGATCCTCGGCGAGCAGTCGCCGCTGTCGGTGAGTGGCGACTGGCGTGGCATCAGCTTGCTGTTCCCGATGGAGCGGCTATTCGAGCGGCATATCGAGGTGCTGCTGGGCAAACAGCTACCGAGCGGCGCGAGGCTGTTGCCCCAGCGCGCCAGGCACTCCCTGTGCACCCATCGCGACGAGCCCATATTTCGGCTCAAGCCCGACCTGCTGCTGGAGCATGAGGGGCTAGCCTGGGTGCTGGACACCAAGTGGAAGCTGATCGACGCCGCTGCCCGCGAGCGCAATTACGGGCTGAGCCAGGCCGACTTCTACCAGCTGTATGCCTACGGCCAGAGCTATCTGCAGGGGCAGGGCGAGATGGTGCTGATCTATCCGCGGACCGAGCGTTTCCGTGAGCCGCTGGAGCCTTTTGCCTTTTCCGCGCAGCTGGGGTTGTGGGTGTTGCCGTTCGATCTGTTGGCAGGCGAGTTGCTCGGTGGCGAACGGGCAGGGTTGCCGCTGGGTTGCTGAGCCGCTCGCGGTTACCCCCGCGCTGCGCTCACCCCTTCGAGGGTGGCGAACGAGGTGTCCTTGGCGGTGAGGAGGAAATCGCGCATGAACGGCGCATCCAGCATGTCGGCGCGGATGCCGGCGTATAGGGTGGCGTACAGGCCTTTTTCGCCGAGCTTCTTCGCCGTCACGTAGCCGCGCGAGCTGTACTCGTGCAGCGCCCAGTTGGGCAGGCAGCTGACCCCGCGACCGCTGGCCACCAGCTGCAGCATCATCACCG
Source organism: Pseudomonas guangdongensis (assembly GCF_900105885.1). Classification (NCBI taxonomy): domain Bacteria; kingdom Pseudomonadati; phylum Pseudomonadota; class Gammaproteobacteria; order Pseudomonadales; family Pseudomonadaceae; genus Geopseudomonas; species Geopseudomonas guangdongensis. The sequence goes on from NZ_LT629780.1 coordinate 2,256,951, forward strand.
TCAGCTCGGCGGTGCGCAGTCCGGCTGGCTCGACGTCGGCCGGGTCGAGGAAACGGGTGAAGATGTCCAGGCGGTCGCGCTCCACCGGGTAGTGGATCAGCGTCTCGCCGGCCAGATCCTCGGGAGTGACATACGGCCTGTTGGCCAGCGGGTGCTGGTTGGCCACGGCGAGCTGCGCCTCGTAGGTGAACAGCGGCACATAGGTGATGCCGGCCAGCTCCACCGGGTCGGAGGTGACCACCAGATCCAGATCGCCGCGCGCCAGCGCCGGCAGCGGGGCGAAGGAGAAGCCCGAGGCCAGGTCCAGCTCCACCTCGGGCCAGGCGTCGCGGAACTGGTCGATGGTCGGCATCAGCCACTGGAAGCAGCTGTGGCACTCGATGGCCATATGCAGCCTTCCCGCAGTCCCTCCGGCCAGCCGCGCCAGGTCGCGTTCGGCGCTGCGCAGCTGCGGCAGCACCGCGTCGGCCAGCTGCAGCAGGCGCAGCCCGGCGCTGGTGAAGCGCAGCGGCTTGGTCTTGCGCACGAACAGCGACAGGCTGAGGCGTTCCTCCAGCTCCTTGAACTGGTGGGAGAGGGCGGACTGGGTCAGGTGCAGGCGCTCGGCGGCCTCCACCAGGCTGTCGGATTCGCGCAGGGCGTGCAGGGTCTTCAGGTGGCGCAGTTCGAGCATGGCGGCCTCGGCGGAAAGGTTGCATGGGGTGGATGGCCCTTCGTGGAAAGCGCGCGCAGCGATTTTCCACCGTTCACGACAGCCGCGGCGGGCTCCGGTGGAAAAGACCTGCGGTCGTTTTCCACCCTGCGGCAGCCTTATCGTGAGGGAAATTGTAGATCATCAAGAATTTATTGAGTTTGTCTCATGTGGCGGTGGCTGTCGACAATGCCGGCCACTCAACCAATACGGAGACAGACAAATGGCATTGGCGCACACCCTCGGCTTTCCGCGCATCGGCCGCGACCGCGAGCTGAAGAAGGCCCTGGAAGCCTACTGGAAAGGCGAACTGGACGAGGCCGGGCTACGCGCGGTCGGTCGCCAACTGCGCGCCGCGCACTGGCAGTTGCAGCAGGACGCCGGCATCGAGCTGCTGCCGGTCGGCGACTTCGCCTGGTACGACCAGGTGCTGGGCCACTCGCTGATGTTTGGCGTGGTGCCCGAGCGCTTCCGTGGCGCCGACGGCCGCGTCACCCTCGACACCCTGTTCGCCATGGCCCGCGGCGCCAGTGCCGGTTGCTGCGGGGGCGGCGGCGCGCAGGCGCTGGAGATGACCAAGTGGTTCGACACCAACTACCACTATCTGGTCCCCGAGTTCTCCCGCGACCAAGAGTTCCGCCTGAGCTGGGAGCAGCTGTTCGAGGAGGTCGCCGAGGCCCGCGCGCTGGGCCATGCGGTCAAGCCGGTGCTGATCGGCCCGCTGACCTATCTGTGGCTGGGCAAGGTGCGCGGCGACGAGTTCGACAAGCTGGAGCTGCTCGAACATCTGCTGCCGGTGTATGGCGAGGTGTTGCAGCGCCTCGCCGCGCTCGGCGTCGACTGGGTACAGATCGACGAGCCGATCCTCGCCCTCGACCTGCCGCAGGCCTGGAAGACCGCCTTCGAACGCGCCTACAACCTGCTGCAGCGCGAGCCGTGCCGCAAGCTGGTAGCCACCTACTTCGCCGGCCTGGAGGACAACCTGGGTCTGGCCGCCGGCCTGCCGGTAGACGGCCTGCACATCGACCTGGTGCGCGCCCCCGAGCAGTTCCCGGCGATCCTCGACCGCCTGCCGGCCTACAAGGTGCTGTCGCTCGGCGTGGTCAACGGCCGCAACGTCTGGCGCTGTGACCTGGAGCATGCGCTGGCCGTACTGCGCGAGGCGCACGAACGGGTCGGCGAGCGCCTGTGGGTGGCGCCGTCCTGCTCGCTGCTGCACAGCCCGGTGGATCTCAACCGCGAGGACCGCCTGGACGTCGAGCTGAAGGGCTGGCTGGCCTTCGCCGTGCAGAAGTGCGAGGAGGTGGCGCTGCTGGCCCGCGCGCTGAACCAGCCGGACGCGCCCGAGGTGCAGGCTGCGCTGGCCGCCAGCCGTGCAGTGCAGCAGGCGCGCGCCCAGTCGCCGCGCATCCACAATCCGGCGGTGCAGGCCCGTCTGGCGCAGGTGGTGCCGGCCGACAGCCGCCGCGCCAGCCCGTTTGCCGAACGCATCGTGCAGCAGCGTGCGCGCCTCGATCTGCCGGCGTTCCCGACCACCACCATCGGCTCCTTCCCGCAGACCGCGGCGATCCGTCTGGCGCGCCAGTCGTACAAGCTGGGCAAGCTCGGCGAGGCCGACTACACCGAGGCCATGCAGGCCGAGATCCGCCATGCGGTGGGCGTGCAGGAGCAGCTGGGGCTGGACGTGCTGGTGCACGGCGAGGCCGAGCGCAACGACATGGTCGAGTACTTCGCCGAGCAGCTCGACGGCTACGCCTTCACCCGCTTCGGCTGGGTGCAGAGCTATGGCTCGCGCTGCGTCAAGCCGGCGATCATCTATGGCGACCTGGGCCGGCCGCGGCCGATGACCGTGGAGTGGATACGCTACGCGCAGAGCCTGACCGCCAAGCCGATGAAGGGCATGCTCACGGGACCTGTGACCATGCTGATGTGGTCGTTCCCGCGCGAGGACGTTAGCCGCGAGGTGCAGGCGCGCCAGTTGGCGCTGGCGATCCGCGACGAGGTGCAGGACCTGGAAGCGGCCGGCATCGGCATCATCCAGATCGACGAGGCGGCGTTCCGCGAGGGCCTGCCGCTGCGCCGCGGCGCCTGGCAGCACTACCTAGACTGGGCGGTGGAGGCCTTCCGCCTGTGCGCCAGCGGGGTGGATGACGCCACGCAGATCCACACACACATGTGCTACAGCGAGTTCAACGACGTGATCGAGGCCATCGCGGCGATGGACGCCGACGTCATCACCATCGAGACCTCGCGCTCGCAGATGGAGCTGCTGGAGGCCTTCGAGGCGTTCGAGTATCCCAACGAGATCGGCCCGGGCGTCTACGACATCCACTCGCCGCGGGTGCCGACGGTGGCGGAGATGGTCGCGCTGATCGAGAAAGCGGCGGAGCACATCCCCGCCGAGCGGCTGTGGGTCAACCCCGACTGCGGCCTGAAGACCCGCGGCTGTGCGGAAACCCTCAGGGCGTTGGAGCACATGGTCGGTGCGGCGCAGCAGCTGCGCGGCAAGGCGCAGGCGGCGGCGTAGGAGCTGACTCGATCGTTCCCACGCTCCAGCGTGGGAACGACATGTCGGGCGCTCCTGCGCCCCGGTCGATCACGACGGATGCACGCGCCGGCTGATGGTGGACAACGCTGCGCGGTTGTCCACCCTACGCCTCAGGACAGCACCGGCCCGGCCTGCCGCCGCGGTGTTTCAGCGCAGCGGCGTGCGTGGCGTGCCGTTGCCCTGGTCGCGCAGCAGGACCGGGTGACCGCCCAGGCGTTGGTGCACCACGACCTCGCCCTGCGCGGTGCCCGCCGTCCTGCCGGCCAGATAGCGCACCAGCTTCTGTTTCTGCATCGGGCCAAGCAGCAGGCCGAGCTTGGTCCGCCGCCAGAGGATGTCCTCGGCATCGAGCGCCCACTCCTCGTCGCACAGGTAGTCCACTTCGCGGGCGTACAGGCCGGCGCCGAAGTTCTCGCCCAGCTCCATCAGGCAGTGCACGTTGTCCAGCAGTCGCAAGGCGCGGGTGCCGTAGCTGCTGGCCCAGCGCCTGGCCAGGTCGGCGGCCAGCCAGCCATGGGCCTGGCACAGCGCCTCGGTCAGCGCGCTCACCGATTCCAGCTCCTCGGCGCCGGGCAGCTTGCTGCGGGCGGTCCAGCTCGGCCCCATCGAGGGCAGGAACGGCGCCAGCTGGGCCAGCGCCGCCTCGGCCAGCTTGCGGTAGGTGGTCAGCTTGCCGCCGAACACCGACAGCAGCGGGGCGTGGCCGTGCTCGCTGTCCAGCACCAGGCGGTAGTCGCGGGTGATCGTCGCCGGCTCGCCACTGGCATCGTCGTATAGCGGGCGCACGCCGGAGAAGTGGCTGAGGATGTCGTTGCGTCCGATCTGCCGGCGGAAGTGTTCGTTGACCACCGCCAGCAGGTAGTCGATTTCCTCCTCGCTGATGCGCACCGCTGCCGGGTCGCCGTGGTACTCGCGGTCGGTGGTGCCGATCAGGCTGAAGCGCTGCAGCCAGGGGATGACGAAGACGATGCGCCCGTCGCGGTTCTGCAGGATGTAGGCCTGCTCGCCGTCGTGCAGGCGCGGTACCACGATGTGGCTGCCCTGGATCAGGCGCAGGTGCTGCTCGCTGCGCTGGTGCAGGACGTCGTGGAGCACGCGCTCGGCCCAAGGGCCGGCGGCGTTGACCAGGGCGCGGGCGCGCAGCGATACGCGGCTGCCGTCGGCGCGCTCCAGGTGCAGGTGCCAGAGGCCCTTGCTGCGCCGCGCGCCGACGCAGCGGGTCTGCACATGGATATGCGCGCCGCGCTCGCGAGCGGCGATGGCGTTGGTCACCACCAGGCGGGCATCGTCGACCCAGCAGTCGGAGTACTCGAAGCCGTCGCCGATCTCGGCCTTGAGCGGGCAGCCGGGGCCGAAGCTCAGGTGCCGCGAGCCGGGCAGGCTGTGGCGGGCGCCGAGGTGGTCGTAGAGGAACAGGCCGGCGCGGATCATCCACGCCGGGCGCAGGTGCGGGCGGTGGGGGAGGACGAAGCGCAGCGGGCGTACCAGATGCGGCGCCATGTCCAGCAGCACCTCGCGCTCGCCGAGGGCCTCGCGCACCAGGCGGAATTCGTGGTGTTCCAGGTAGCGCAGGCCGCCGTGGATCAGCTTGCTGCTCGCCGAGGACGTGTGTGCGGCTAGGTCGTGCTGTTCGCAGAGCAGCACCGACAGGCCGCGGCCGGCGGCGTCGGCGGCGATGCCGCAGCCGTTGATGCCGCCGCCGATCACGGCCAGGTCGTAGACCTCGGCCAGGGGCGCGGTGCTGGGGGTGTGGGTGTTCATGCTGGCGGCGCCTTTTGTTATGGGGGCTTCCATGGCCCGGCTCGCGGGCGGCTGCCCGGCTGTCGGCTTTTGCGTTATCTTCGCGGCGGTGCGCGCAGGCCTGCCCTTTAGCAGTCGTCCATGTGCGCCTCGACTTTCATTCTCGACCCTTTTCGTGAAGCCAGCATGACCCCCGCCATCGATCTGTTGAAGAAAGTTCGCGCCGCGCACACGGTGCACAGTTACACCCACGACCCCAAGGCGCCGTCCTACGGCCTGGAGGCGGCGGAGAAGCTTGGCCTGGAGCCTTCGCGGGTGTTCAAGACGCTGCTCGCCGCCAGCGAGAAGGGCGAGCTGCTGGTGGCGGTGGTGCCGGTGGCCGGCAGCCTGGATCTCAAGGCGCTGGCCCAGGCGGCGGGGGTGAAGAAGGCCGACATGGCCGATCCGGCGGCGGCGCAGCGCGCCACCGGTTACCTGCTCGGCGGGATCAGTCCGCTGGGACAGAAGAAGCGCCTGCGCACCTTCATCGACGCCTCGGCGCAGGAGTTCCCGAGCATCTTCGTCAGCGCCGGGCGGCGCGGGCTGGAGGTGGAGCTGGCCGCGGCGGTGCTGGCCGAGCACACCCGCGGGGCGTTCGCCGCCATCGGGCGTCCCTGAGCGGGTCTCAGCTGGCGCTGCTGTAGCGGCGCACGCCGGATTCGAGGGTCATCTGCGCGGCGATGCTGCCCTGGGCGAGGAACACCACCAGATGGTCGGCGGCGACCTGGATGCCGACGTCCTCGCCGAGCGCGTGGTCGTCGTGGCTGGCGAAGATCGATTCCAGCTGGGTGCCGGTGGGTAGCTGCAGGCGGTACAGGGTCGCCGCGCCGAGGAAGGTCTTGCCGACGATGCGCGCCTTCAGCTCGCTGTGCGGCGCGTAGACGATGTCGTCGGGGCGCAGCAGCATGTCCACCGCGGTGCCGGCGGCCCACTGGTAGGCGCGGTTGCCGCTCACCACTCCCAGTTCGGTCTGTACCGTGTCGTGGCTGAGCATCTGGCCGCGGACGAAGTAGCCCTGGCCGATGAAGCTGGCGACGAAGGGGGTCAGCGGCTCGTGGTAGAGGTTGTAGGGGGTGTCCCACTGCTCCAGGCGGCCGTTCTTGAACACGCCGACCTGATCGCTGACCGCGAAGGCTTCCTCCTGGTCGTGGGTGACCAGGATGGCGCTGGTGCCGCGCGACTTGAGGATCTCGCGGACCTCGTGGCTGAGCCGGCGGCGCAGTTCGCCGTCGAGGTTGGAGAACGGCTCGTCGAGCAGCAGCAGGCGCGGTTCGGGCGCCAGCGCGCGGGCCAGGGCGACGCGCTGCTGCTGGCCGCCGGACAGCTCATGGGGGTAGCGCTTGCCGAGGGCGCCGAGGTTGACCAGTTCGAGCATCTCGCGGGCGATGCGCTCGCGTTCGGGGTGTTTGCGGATGCCGAAGGCGATGTTCTCGGCCACCGTCAGGTGCGGGAACAGCGCGTAGTCCTGGAACACCATGCCGATGCGGCGCTTTTCCGGGGCGAGGGTGAAGCCCGGCCGGGAAATGACCTCGCCGGCCAGTTCGATGCTGCCGGTATGCACCGGCTCGAAACCGGCGATGGCGCGCAGGGTGGTGGTCTTGCCGCAGCCCGACGGCCCGAGCAGGCAACCGATGTCGCCGGCGTTGAGGTGCAGGTTGAGGTTCTGCACCACCGACTGGTCGCGGTAGCCGCAGGCCAGGTCGCGCAGGTTGAGCAGCAGGTCGTGGTTCATCGGCGTTCCGGGGTCAGGCGCGGTAGGCGTGTTCGACGAGGAATTCCAGCAGCGCCTTCTGGGCGTGCAGGCGGTTCTCGGCTTGGTCCCAGGCGACCGAGCGTGGGTCGTCGAGCAGGTCGGTGCTGATTTCCTCGCCGCGGTGCGCCGGCAGGCAGTGCATGAACAGCACGTCCGGGGCGGCGGCATCGAGCAGCGCGCGGCTGACCTGATAGGGCGCGAAGCGCTGGATGCGCGCAGCCAGCTCCTCTTCCTGGCCCATCGAGGCCCAGACGTCGGTGCTCACCAGATGGGCGCCGGCCACCGCTGCGTACGGGTCGCGGGTCAGGGTCACGCGGCCGGCGGCCTGGTCGAGGAATTCCTGCTTGGGCTCGAAGCCTTCCGGGCAGGCGATGCGCAGCTGGAAGTCGAACTGCACGGCGGCCTGGGCGTAGGTGTTGCACATGTTGTTGCCGTCGCCGATCCAGGCAACGGTCTTGCCCTGGATCGAACCGCGGTGCTCGTGGAAGGTCTGCATATCGGCCAGCAGCTGGCAGGGGTGCAGATCGTCGGTCAGGCCGTTGATCACCGGCACCTGCGAGTGGGCCGCGAAGTCGAGGACGTTCTGGTGGGCGAAGGTGCGGATCATCACCGCGTCGAGCATCCGCGACATGACGATGGCGGTGTCGGCGATGGGTTCGCCGCGGCCGAGCTGGGTATCGCGCGGGGAAAGGAAGATCGCCTGGCCGCCGAGCTGGATCATCCCGGCTTCGAAGGACAGGCGGGTACGGGTCGAGGCTTTCTCGAAGATCATCCCCAGCACACGGTTCTTCAGCGGTTCGTAAAGCACGCTGCGATTACGCAGCTCTTTCAGCTCGATACCGCGGCGGATCAGGCCGGCCAGCTCCTGGGGCGTGCAATCCATCAACGAGAGAAAGTGCCGAACGCTCATTATTCACTACCTGTATGACAGGCCGCAGAAATGACCGGCTTTGCAGAAAAAACGGGCTAGACCTGCGGCGGGACCGCGCGGAGCGGCGCTCTAAGGAAAGGCGTCGATCTTATAAGGAAATCGAGCGATTGCGCAAACCAGTACATATTTGCGCCATATTAACGGCGCACTGTTGCCCCAATTGGGTGCATGAGTGCTGCCGGGCCAGGTCTGGCAGCGGCCTTGCGCGATGCTGCAAGGCCGAGCGATACGCTCGGCTTTCCGTTACAATCGGCCCATCGCGCCGGCCGCGCGCCGGAACCCTTCAGCCGAGGTAGACCATGGACATCATTGAAACCATCAAAGAACAGATCGCCAGCAACCCTGTCCTGCTGTACATGAAGGGCTCGCCGAATGCTCCGCAGTGCGGCTTCTCCGCACGTGCCTCCCAGGCGGTGATGGCCTGCGGCGAGAAGTTCGCCTATGTCGACATCCTCCAGCACCCGGAAATCCGCGCCAACCTGCCCAAGTACGCCAACTGGCCGACCTTCCCGCAGCTGTGGGTCGACGGCGAGCTGATCGGCGGCAGCGACATCATTCTGGAAATGCACGAGAAGGGCGAACTGCAGCCGCTGATCAAGGCGGCGGTCAGCAAGGGCGAGTGACCGTCCTGCGGCCCTGAACGAAGAAGCCCCTCATTGAGGGGCTTCTTCGTTTCATGAGGCGCTCATTCGCCCATCTGCGACTGCAGGTAGTTCTCCAGGCCGATTTTCTCGATCAGGCCGAGCTGGGTTTCCAGCCAGTCGATGTGCTCTTCCTCGGATTCGAGGATGTCCTCCAGCAGCTCGCGGGTGGCGTAGTCGCCGCAGCTCTCGCAATAGGCGATGGCGGCCTTGAGGTCGGCCAGGCCCTTGTGTTCGAGCTTGAGGTCGCACTCGAGCATTTCCTTGGTGTTCTCGCCGATCAGCAGCTTGCCCAGATCCTGCAGGTTGGGCAGCCCTTCGAGGAACAGGATGCGCTTGACCAGCTTGTCGGCATGCTTCATCTCGTCGATGGATTCTTTGTACTCGTGCTTGCCGAGCTTCTCCAGGCCCCAGTCCTCGTACATGCGCGCATGCAGGAAGTACTGGTTGATCGCCACCAGCTCGTTGCCGAGGATCTTGTTCAGGTGCTGGATGACTTTCTTGTCGCCTTTCATGCCGGGATCCGCCTTGGGCCGTGGGTGATAGGCCAAGAGTCTGGTGCCGGCGCCGGGCGCTGTCAAATGGCGCAGCCGAGGGTGGCGCCGTGCCGGGTGGGCACGGCCAGGCAGAGGGGCGGGAGCAGTCGTGTCCGGCGGGCGGGGCGCCGGTCGCGGATTCAGCAGGCAGCGAAAGCGGCCGGATAGGCGAGGGCGGCCTGGGCGCCCTGCAGGTCGCTGAGGGTCTCGCGCACCACCTGCTTGGCCAGGCAGGCGCACTTGCCGCACTGGGTGCCGACGCCGGTGCTCTCGCGCACCTCGCGGTAGCTGCAGCATCCTTCGTAGACGGCATCGCGAAGGTGGTTGTCGGTGACACCCTGGCAGAGACAGACGTACATGGCAGAACCCGCAGACAGTTGGTTGATGCGGGGATGCTAATGTTAATAAGAAATACTGTCAAATGCTGCGGGTGTGCATTCTGTCGGATAACGAAAACCCCGGCCGGAGCCGGGGTTGCGGAAGACGGTGCAGTAGCCGATCGCTCACTCGTCGAAGTCGATCCAGCCGCCCATTTCCTTCCAGCGGTTGACGATGCCGCAGAACAGTTCGGCGGTCTTCTCGGTGTCGTAGCGGGCGTTGTGCGCCTCGCGGTTGTCGAACGGGATGTCCGCTGCCTGGCAGGCCTTGGCCAGCACGGTCTGGCCGTAGGCGAGGCCGGCCAGGGTGGCGGTGTCGAAGCTGGAGAACGGGTGGAACGGGTTGCGCTTGATCCCGCAGCGCGCCACCGCGGCGTTGAGGAAGCCCAGATCGAAGCTGGCGTTGTGGCCGACCAGCACCGCGCGCTTGCAGCCGCTGGCCTTCAGCGACTTGCGCACGCCCTTGAATATCTCGCCCAGCGCCTGTTCCTCGCTGACCGCCATGCGCAGCGGGTGACCCAGCTTGATGCCGGTGAAGTCCAGCGCCGCCTGTTCGATGTTGGCGCCCTCGAACGGCTCGATGCGGTAGAAGTAGGTGTGCTCAGGATAGAGGAAGCCGTCGTCGTCCATGGCGACGGTGGTGGCGGCGATTTCCAGCAGGGCGTCGGTAGCGCTGTTGAAGCCGCCGGTCTCGACGTCCACCACCACCGGCAGGAAGCCGCGGAAGCGCCGCGCCATCGGCGGTTTCAGGCCACCGCTGTGGGGTTCCAGCTCGTATTCGTCGTAGTCGATCTGCTCGCTCATGCCTGGCCCTCCAGCACGCGCCAGTGCAGTTTCTCGCCGGCGCGCAGCGGTACCAGGGTGTGGTCGCCGAAGTGCAGCTCGGTCGGCGCCACCCAGTCCTCGCGGATCAGGGTGATGCGCTCGCTGTTGCGCGGCAGGCCGTAGAAGTCCGGGCCGAACTGGCTGGCGAAGCCTTCCAGCTTGTCCAGCGCGCCGCGGCGGTCGAAGGCCTCGGCGTACAGCTCGATGGCGGCATAGGCGGTGTAGCAGCCGGCGCAGCCGCAGGCGGCCTCCTTGGCGTGGCGGGCGTGCGGCGCCGAGTCGGTGCCGAGGAAGAACTTCGGATTGCCGCTGGTGGCGGCGTCCAGCAGGGCTTCCTGGTGGGTGTTGCGCTTGAGGATCGGCAGGCAATAGAAGTGCGGACGAATGCCGCCGACCAGCATGTGGTTGCGGTTGTACAGCAGGTGATGGGCGGTGATGGTGGCTGCGACGTTGGCCGAGGCCTCGCGCACGAACTGCGCGGCGTCGGCGGTGGTGATGTGCTCGAACACCACCTTGAGGGTCGGGAAGCGCTCGACCACCCGGCGCAGGTTCTCGTCGATGAAGCGCTTCTCGCGGTCGAACACGTCGATGTCGGCGTGGGTCACCTCGCCGTGCACCAGCAGCGGCAGGCCGACTTCGGCCATGGCTTCCAGTACCGGGAAGATGTTGTCGACGCTGGTGACGCCCGAATCCGAGTTGGTGGTGGCGCCGGCCGGGTACAGCTTGGCGGCGTGCACCAGACCGCCGGCCTTGGCCGCGCGGATGTCCTCGGCGCTGGTCTTGTCGGTGAGATAGAGCACCATCAGCGGCTCGAAGCGGCTGCCGGCCGGGCGGGCGGCCAGGATGCGCTCGCGGTATGCCGCGGCCTGCTCGGCATTGCGTACCGGCGGCACCAGGTTGGGCATGATGATGGCGCGGCCGAAGGTGCGCGCGGCGTCGGGGACGGTGTGCGCCAGGGCGGCGCCGTCGCGCAGGTGGATGTGCCAGTCGTCGGGACGCAGCAGGGTCAGGCGGTCGGACATGCGGGGAATTCCAGGCGGGGTGACTCGTAGGGGCGTGATGCTACCGAAAAGCGCGCGGACGGTCATCCTGCGCCCCGGCTCCCCTGTAAATTCGCCGGAGGCGGCAGTAGAATCGGCCTTTTCGTAGAAAACCCCCGTGGAGAAACGCATGGCGGACGTTAAAAAGGTTGTTCTGGCCTATTCCGGCGGCCTGGACACCTCGGTGATCCTCAAGTGGCTGCAGGATACCTACAACTGCGAAGTGGTGACCTTCACCGCTGATCTCGGCCAGGGCGAGGAAGTCGAGCCGGCCCGCGCCAAGGCCCAGGCCATGGGCGTCAAGGAAATCTACATCGACGACCTGCGCGAAGAGTTCGTCCGCGACTTCGTCTTCCCGATGTTCCGTGCCAACACCGTGTACGAAGGCGAGTACCTGCTGGGTACCTCCATCGCCCGTCCGCTGATCGCCAAGCGCCTGATCGAGATCGCCAACGAGACCGGCGCCGACGCCATCTCTCACGGCGCCACCGGCAAGGGCAACGACCAGGTGCGCTTCGAGCTGGGCGCCTACGCGCTGAAGCCGGGCGTCAAGGTCATCGCGCCCTGGCGCGAGTGGGACCTGCTGTCGCGCGAGAAGCTGATGGACTACGCCGCCAAGCACGAGATCCCGATCGAGCGCCATGGCAAGAAGAAGTCGCCGTACTCCATGGATGCCAACCTGCTGCACATCTCCTATGAAGGCGGCGTGCTGGAAGACACCTGGACCGAGCACGAAGAGGACATGTGGCGCTGGACCCAGTCCCCGGAAGCCGCGCCGAACGTGCCGACCTACATTGAGCTGACCTACCGCGCCGGCGACATCGTCGCCATCGACGGCGTCGAGATGACCCCGGCCCAGGTGCTGACCCAGCTGAACAAGATCGGTGGCGAGAACGGCATCGGCCGCCTGGACATCGTCGAGAACCGCTACGTCGGCATGAAGTCGCGCGGCTGCTACGAGACTCCCGGCGGCACCATCATGCTCAAGGCCCACCGCGCCATCGAGTCGATCACCCTCGACCGCGAAGTGGCCCACCTGAAAGACGAGCTGATGCCCAAGTACGCCAGCCTGATCTACAACGGCTACTGGTGGAGCCCGGAGCGTCTGATGCTGCAGCAGATGATCGATGCCTCCCAGGCTACCGTGAACGGCGTGGTGCGCCTGAAGCTGTACAAGGGCAACGTCATCGTGGTCGGTCGCAAGTCCGACGACTCGCTGTTCGACGCCAACATCGCCACCTTCGAGGACGATGCCGGCGCCTACGACCAGGCCGACGCCGCGGGCTTCATCAAGCTCAACGCCCTGCGCCTGCGCATCGCCGCCGGCAAGGGCCGCAGCCCGCTCTGATAAGCTGTCTGCACCGAGCCTGACCATGACCCCGGCCGTGTGCCGGGGTCATGCTTTGTGCACCGTGAAACGCCAAGGAGATCCCTGATGAGACTGCTGCACACCATGCTGCGCGTCGGCGATATGGACAAGTCGATCGCCTTCTACACCGAAGTGCTGGGAATGACCCTGCTGCGCCGCAAGGACTACCCGGACGGCCAGTTCACCCTGGCCTTCGTCGGCTACGGCAACGAGGCCGAGAACAGCGTGATCGAGCTGACCTACAACTGGGGCGTCGACCGCTACGAGCTGGGCACCGGCTATGGCCACATCGCCCTGGAAGTCGAGGACGTCTACAAGGCCTGCGAGGACATCCGCGCCCGTGGCGGCAAGATCACCCGCGAGCCGGGACCGATGAAGCACGGTTCGAGCATCCTCGCCTTCGTCGAGGACCCGGACGGCTACAAGATCGAGCTGCTCTCGCCGCAGCGCAACGACTGAGCACGCTGCCCAACGCAAAGCCCCGCCATCTGGCGGGGCTTTGCGTTGGGGCCTTGGTGCGGCCGCTTCAGTCCCGCTTCGCCAGGCAGGCGGCGGCGGTGAGCAGCACGTCGGTGGAGGAGTTCAGCGCGGTTTCGGCGGAGTCCTGCACGATGCTGATGATGAAGCCGATGGCCACCACCTGCATGGCGATCTCGCTGGGGATGCCGAACAGGCTGGTGGCCAGCGGGATCAGCAGCAGCGAGCCGCCGGCCACGCCGGAGACGCCGGCGGCGCTGAGCGAGGCGATCACGCAGAGCAGCAGGGCGGTGGGGATGTCCACGGCGATGCCCAGGGTGTTCACCGCCGCCAGGGTCAGGACGCTGATGGTGATGGCCGCGCCGGCCATGTTGATGGTGGCGCCCAGGGGGATCGACACCGAGTAGGTGTCCTCGTGCAGGCCCAGGCGTTCGCACAGCTGCAGGTTGACCGGGATGTTGGCCGCCGAGCTGCGGGTGAAGAAGGCGGTGATGCCGCTTTCGCGCAGGCAGGTGAACACCAGCGGGTAGGGGTTGCGGCGGATCTTGCAGAACACGATCAGCGGGTTGACCACCAGGGCGACCAGCAGCATGCAGCCGACCAGCACCGCCAGCAGGCGCGCGTAGCCGGCCAGTGCGTCGAGGCCGGTCTCGGCCAGCGCCGCGGCGATCAGGCCGAAGGCGCCCAGCGGGGCGAAGCGGATCACTACGCGGACGATCTCCGACAGGCCATGGGACAGGTCGTGGAGCACGGTGCGGGTGGTTTCGCTGCCGTGGCGCAGCGCTAGTCCCAGGCCGATGGCCCAGGCGAGGATGCCGATGAAGTTGGCGTCGAGCAGGGCCTGTACCGGGTTGCTCAGCAGGCTGGCGAGCAGCGCGGCCAGCACCTCGCCGATGCCGCCGGGGGCGCTGGCATCGACGCCGGCGCCGCTGAGCAGCAGCGTCGAGGGGAACAGGAAGCTGGCGGCCACCCCGACCAGGGCGGCGGCCATGGTGCTGACCAGGTAGAGGAGCAGCACCGGGCGGATATGGGTGGGCTGGCCGCGCTTGTGGCTGGCGATGGCCGAGGCGACCAGCAGGAATACCAGCGGCGGCGCCACGGCCTTGAGCGCGGCGACGAACAGGGTGCCGACGAAGCCGGCGGACAGCGCGGCCTGCGGGGCGAGCGCCGCCAGCAGGGCGCCGGCGAGCAGGCCGACGACGATCTGGCTCACCAGACTGGTGCGCGCGAGGCGCTGCAGGAGAGGGCGTGGGGAAGCGGTGGCGTGGCTCATGGGTCGTCTCGAGGGTCCCGGATGCCACTGCGCGCAGTCGTCGACGGCGGGCAGCGCCGTCCGTTTGCTGCGGTGTACGGGGAGATCCCCGTGCGAAAGGGGGCGATTGTAGGGCGAGCCCGGGAGCTGGAGAAGTGCCGCCGGTAAGTCGGCCGTGACAGCGCCGCCCGGGTCCGGGCGGCGCGGAGCGGTTACAGGTCGAAGTCGTATTCCGACAGCTGCTTCTTCAGGCGGCGCTCTTCCAGCAGGTTGTCGATCACCCGGCGCTTGGCCAGGCTGCTGGTCTTGCCGGCCGGGGTTTCGCTGGCGGCGGGGGTGTCGTCCTGTTCGGCATCGACGACGAAGTCTTCTTCCAGGTCGAGGTCGGCTTTGGCTTGGGCCATGGCTGCTACTCCAGAAAACAGGGGACCGTTTCGCGGTCCTTATAGCGGCAAACTTCTGGAGGGTAAAAGAGATTTTATTTATCGCTCGATGCGAATTTTCAATGCAGGATCAATCGTCCGAAGTCTTCGCCTTGTACTCGCAAAGATCCTCGATCCGGCAGCTGCCGCACTGCGGCTTGCGCGCCTTGCACACGTAGCGGCCGTGCAGGATCAGCCAGTGATGGGCGTCGAGCAGGTATTCCCTGGGCACGAACTTCACCAGCTTCTTCTCCACCTCCAGCACGGTCTTGCCCGGGGCGATGCCGGTGCGGTTGCTGACCCGGAAGATGTGGGTGTCCACCGCCATGGCCGGCTGGCGGAAGGCGGTGTTGAGCACCACGTTGGCGGTCTTGCGGCCGACGCCGGGCAGCGCTTCCAGTTCCTCGCGGGTGCTCGGCACCGCGCCGTTGTGGCGCTCGATCAGCAGGCGGCAGGTCTCGATGACGTTCTTCGCCTTGCTGCGGTACAGGCCGATGGTCTTGATGTACTGCTCCAGGCCCTCGACGCCCAGGGCGTGGATCGCCTCGGGGGTGTTGGCCACCGGGAACAGCCTGGCGGTGGCCTTGTTGACCCCCACGTCGGTGGCCTGGGCGGAGAGGATCACCGCCACCAGCAGCTCGAACACGCTCTGGTATTCCAGCTCGGTGGTCGGCTCGGGGTTGTCCTCCTTCAGACGGCGGAAGATCTCCGCGCGCTTGGCGGCATTCATTCCACCACCCCGGTGACCCGCACGCGGCGGCTGACCGCCGCCTGCGGCGCGCCGGCCCGGGCCTTGGCGCGAGCCTCCAGGCGGGTGTCGACGAGGTTCTTGCCGGCGATCAGCAGGCCCATCACCAGGAAGGCGCCCGGCGGCAGGATGGCCAGCAGGAAGCCCCGGTAGTCGCTGCCGAACGCCTCGATGCGCCAGCCTGCCGCGCCGGCGCCGAACAGCAGCTGCATGTCGGCCAGCAGGGTGCCGCTGCCGAGCAGTTCGCGGATCGCGCCGAGCACCACCAGCACCAGGCCGAAGCCGGTACCCATCATCAGGCCGTCGAAGGCCGAACGGGCGATGCCGTTCTTCGCCGCGAAGCCGTCGGCGCGGCCGAGGATCACGCAGTTGGTGGTGATCAGCGGGATGAAGATGCCGAGGATCTGGTACAGCTCGTAGGTGTAGGCCTGCATCAGCAGTTCGGTGCAGGTGGTCAGCGCGGCGATGATCATCACGAACGCCGGCAGGCGCACGGCGGTGTGGGTAACGCTGCGGATCAGCGACACCGCGGCGTTGGAGCAGGTCAGCACCAGCATGGTGGCCAGCGCCAGGCCAAGGGCGTTGACCGTCGAGTTGCTGGTGCCGAGCAGCGGGCACAGGCCGAGCAGCTGGACCAGGCCGGGATTGTTCTTCCACAGGCCGTTGACGGCGATTTCGCGGTAGCTCTGGCTCATTGCGCGAGTTCCTCGGCAGGCTGGTCCTCCGTGCCGAACAGCTCGGCACGGTGGGCATCGACGTATTGCAGGGCGTGGTGCACGGCCTTGACCACCGCGCGCGGGGTGATGGTGGCGCCGGCGAACTGGTCGAACACGCCCTGGTCCTTCTTCACGCCCCAGCCGGTCTCGCCCGGATCGCTCAGCGACTTGCCGTTGAAGGCCAGCACCCAGGGATTCTTGGCCAGCTCGATCTTGTCGCCCAGGCCCGGGGTTTCCTTGTGCTGCAGGACGCGCACGCCGGCCAGTCGGCCGTCGGCCTGCACGCCGACCAGCAGGCGGATGCTGCCGCTGTAGCCATCGGGCGCGATGGCCTGGAGGATCACCGCCGTGGGGCGGCCGTCCTTGAGGGCCAGGTAGGCCGGCAGCGGCTGGCGGCTGCCGAGCAACGGGTCGGTCAGCTGCAGGCTGTTGTCCAGCAGGTGGTTGTCGTAGCTGCCGGCCGGGAGGATCTCGGCCAGCGCGCGCACCTGCGCCTCGCGCTCGGCGGCGGCGATGCGCGTCGCGGTGCCCTGCTGGGTGACGGCCACCACGCCGACGGTGGCGACCGCGAACAGGCCGAGGATCAGGGCGTTGCGCAGCATCGAGCGCGGCATTTCCGGCAGCATGGCGTCACTCTCCCAGCTTGAAGCCGCGCTCGGGCTTGCGATGGCCGTAGGTGCGCGGACGGGTGTAGTAGTCGATGGTCGGCGCGGCCAGGTTCATCAGCAGCACGGCGAAGGCCACGCCGTCGGGGTAGCCGCCCCAGGCGCGGATCACGTAGGCGAGCACGCCGACCCCGGCGCCGAACAGCAGCCGGCCGCGCAGGCTGGTGGCGCCGGATACCGGATCGGTGACGATGAAGAAGGCGCCGAGCATGGTTGCGCCGGTGAGCAGGTGGAACAGCGGCGAGCCGTTGGAATCGGAGCCTGCGCCGTTCCAGAACAGCAGGCTCATCAGCGCCAGGGCGGCGAGCATGCCCACTGGCGCGTGCCAGGTGAACACCCGCTTGTAGAGCAGGAACAGGCCGCCGGCGAGGAACGCCAGGTTGACTGCCTCGGCGCCGTAGCCGCCGAGGCTGCCGAACGCCGGGTTGCTTGCCCACAGCTCGGCGATGGTCAGGCTCTTGTTGACCTTGAGGGCATCCAGTGCGGTGGCCTGGGTCCAGGCGTCCGGCAGGCCGGCAGTCAGGCCGAGGATGCGCTGCAGGCCTTCGAGCAGGCCGAGCGTCGGGGTGGCGGCCTCGAAGCCGCGCGGCGCCGGCCAGCTGGTCATCTCCACCGGGAAGGAGATCAGCGCCACCACGTAGCCGAGCATCGCCGGGTTGAACGGGTTCTGGCCAAGGCCGCCGAACAGGTGCTTGCCGAACACGATGGCAAAGCCGGTGGCCACCAGGGTCAGCCACCAGGGCGAGTACGGCGGCAGGGCCAGGGCCAGCAGCACGGCGGTGAGCAGCGCGCTGCAGTCGCGCAGGAAGAAGGTCACCGGGCGGCTGCGCAGGCGCAGCACCGCGGCTTCGCAGCCGAGGGCGACGGCGCTGGCCCAGAGGAGGTTGATCAGGGTGCCGAAGCCGTACAGCCAGGTCAGCACCAGAATGCCGGGCACGGTGGCCAGCAGCACCAGCTGCATGACCTTCTGGGTGCGATTGTGGCCCGTGGCATGGGGCGAGGTGATGCGGGGCAGGGCCATGGATGCTCCGTTGTGGGCTTGCCTGGGGAGGTTGCCCTCCGCCTGCCGGTGGTGACCGGCGATGATCTTGGGGTTCGTGGGGTGGGTTAGGCCGCAGGCCATAACCCACCATGCGGCTGCAAGGCCGACCAGCGTGTGCCGGCTGTCGCCGGCAGCGGTGGGTTACGCCGCGGGCGGCTAACCCACCCTACGGTCATGTGCTCTGCTGCTCCGCCAGCGTCTGCTCGGCCTCGGCCAGACGCGCGCGGGCGGCCTCCAGCGCGGCCGGGTCGGCGTTCTCGTCGCGCTCCAGCTTGCGCAGGTCGGCGCGGGCGAAGGCCAGTTCGGTCTTCAGCGCGCGGGTGGCCTCGTCGACCGGGCGCTTGTCGGTACGCACCAGCTCCGGCGCCGGCTTGTTCGAGGCGTCCTCGGCGGCGTGCAGGGCCTGTTCGGCGCCCGCCAGCGCCTCGCGCAGCTGGGCCAGCCCGGCTTCGTCGGCGCCGGCCTTCTCGGCCTTCTTCAGTTCGGCGCGCTTCATCGCCAGCTCGACCTTGGCTTTCTTCAGCGGATCGATCTCGGCCTTGGCCGGCTCGGTCGGCTTAGGGGCCGCTACGGTGGTCGGCTGCTCCAGCGCCGCGAGCGCCTGTTCGGCCGTGGCGAGCTGTTCGCGCAACCGGGCCAGTTCGGTTTGCTGTGCGGTATCCGGTGCTTCGAGCTTTTCCAGCTTGCGGATCTGCGCCTTGAGCATGGCGGCTTCGATCTTGGCCTTCTTCAGCGCCTCGTCGCCGGCCGGTTTGGCGGCGGCAGGGGCGGGCGCGGCACTTTCGGCGGCGGCCAGTGCCTTATCGGCAATGGCGAGCTGCTCGCGCAGTTTTGCCAGCTCGGCCTGCTGTTCTGTATCCGGGGCTTCGAGCTTCTCCAGCTTGCGGATCTGCGCCTTGAGCATGACAGCTTCGATCTTGGCCTTCTTCAGCGCTTCGTCGCCGGCCGGCTTGGCGGCGGCAGGGGTGGGCGCTGCGACCGGTGCGACGGCCTGGGCCGCGGCGAGGGCCTGCTGCGCCGTCTCCAGAGCGGCGCGAAGCTCGGCGACCTGGGCGTGCAGCTCGGGCGTGTCGTGCTGGGCCAGCTGCTTCTCGGCCTTCTTCAGCGCCACCTGGGCCATGCTGGCCTCGATCTTCAGGCGCTTGAGTTCCTCGCCAGCGGCGCTGTTGTCGGCGCTGGCGGGCGCGGTCGGTGTGGCGGCGGCTTCGGCCTGGGCGGCCTTGGCGCGCGCGGCTTTCTCGGCACGGGCGCGACGCTCGGCCTCCTTGCGTTCCTCTTCGCGGCGCAGACGCTCCTGGCGTTGCTCGAAACGCTGCTTGGAGTGCTCGGCTTTCTGCTGCTTCTGCTCCAGCTCGCGGATTTCCGCCTTGGAGGCGCGGTAGTACTGCACCAGCGGAATGCTCGACGGGCAGACGTAGGCGCAGGCGCCGCATTCGATGCAATCGAACAGGTTGTGCGCCTTGAGCTGTTCGTGCTCCTGGCCCAGGGCGAAGAAGTGCAGCTGCTGGGGCAGCAGGCTGGCCGGGCAGGCCAGCGCGCACTCGCCGCAGCGGATGCACGGCATGGCCGGCGCCGGCGCCGGCAGCTCGCCACGGGCGGACGCCAGCAGGCAGTTGCTGGTCTTGATCGCCGGGACGTCCAGCGAGGGCAGGGTGAAGCCCATCATCGGCCCGCCCATGATCAGACGGTCGAGCTTGCCGCTGTCGAGGCCGGCGAAGGCCAGCAGTTCGCCGACCGGGGTGCCGATCAGCGCCTCGACGTTCATCGGTCGCGCCAGCGCCTCGCCGGTCAGGGTGACGATACGCGAGATCAGCGGCTTGCCGTGTACCACGGCGTCGTGGATGGCCACTGCGGTGCCGACGTTCTGGCAAAGCATGCCGATGTCCGCCGGCAGGCCACCGGCCGGCACTTCGCGGCCGGTGAGGATCTGGATCAGCTGCTTTTCGCCACCCGACGGATACTTGGTGGGGAAGACCCGCACCTGGTAGTCGCGCTCGCTGACCGCTGCGCGCACCGCGGCGATGGCCTCGGGCTTGTTGTCCTCGATGCCGATCAGTACCTCGTCGGGCTGGATCAGCTGCACCAGGATGTCGATGCCACCGACCAGTTCCGCGGCCTTCTCGCGCATCAGCACATCGTCGGCGGTGATGTACGGCTCGCACTCGGTGCCGTTGAGGATCAGCGTACGGATCTTCTGCTGCGGCCGTGCGGCGAGCTTGACCGCGGTGGGGAAGCCGGCGCCGCCCAGGCCGTTGATCCCGGCGTCGCGGATCTTCTCCAGCAGCTCGGCGGCCTCCAGCGCGCGGTAGTCGGGGCAGGGCGCGAGCGCGCACCACTCGTCGCGGCCGTCGGCGTCGATGACGATGGCCGGCGCGGGTATCCCCGAGGCGTGCGGGTAGGGCTGCGGGCCGATGAAGCTCACCGTGCCGGAGGTCGGCGCGTGCAGCGGCACGCTGACGAAACCGCTGGCCTCGGCGATCTTCTGGCCCTTGAGCACCCGCTCGCCGACCGCCACGCAGGGCTCGGCGGCGGCGCCGATATGCTGGCCGAGGGGCAGGATCAGCCGGTCGGGCAGCGGTGCCCGCTGGAGCGGCGTGCGGTTGGAGAGTTCCTTGCGCTCCGGCGGATGGATGCCGCCGGGGATGTCCCAGATCTTGGCGATAGCGCTCATGCGGCCTGCTCCCGGTCGGTGGCGATCAGCTGGCCGGGGGCCAGCGGGCGGTCCCATTTCCAGCCCTGCAGGTCGGTGCCGGCCTCGACCATGTCGATGCAGTCGACCGGGCAGGGCTCGACGCACAGGTCGCAGCCGGTGCACTCGTCCTTGATCACCGTGTGCATCTGCCGCGCGGCGCCGACGATGGCGTCCACCGGGCAGGCCTGGATGCACTTGGTGCAGCCGATGCACTCGGCCTCGCGGATGCGCGCGACCATGCGCGGCTTCTCGCCGCCCTCGGCATCCAGCGGCTCGGCCTCGACGTCGAGCAGGTCGGCCAGTGCCTGTACGGTGGTCTGCCCGCCGGGCGGGCACTTGTTGATCTTGTCGCCGTTGGCGATGGCCTCGGCGTAGGGCTTGCAGCCCGGGTAGCCGCACTGTCCGCACTGGGTCTGCGGCAGCAGGGCGTTGATCTGCTCGACGATGGGATCGCCCTCGACGCGGAAGCGCACCGCGGCATAGCCGAGGATGGCGCCGGCGACCAGGCAGATGGCTGCCAGGGCGAGGACGGCGATGAGGACCAGACTCATAGCTTGATCAATCCGGTGAAGCCCATGAACGCCAGCGACATCAGGCCGGCGGTGATCATGCCGATGGCCGCGCCGCGAAACGGCAGCGGCACGTCGGCGATGGCGATGCGCTCGCGCATCGCGGCGAACAGCACCAGCACCAGCGAGAAGCCGAGGCCCGCGGCGAAGCCGTTGGCGGTGGCGGTGATGAAGGTGAACTCGGCCTTGTTGGCGTTGAGCAGCGCCACGCCGAGGACGATGCAGTTGGTGGTGATCAGCGGCAGGAAGATGCCCAGCACCCGATAGAGGATCGGGCTGGTCTTGTTCACCACCATCTCGGTGAACTGCACCACCACGGCGATCACCAGGATGAAGCTGATGGTGCGCAGGAACTCCAGGTCCAGCGGCTTGAGCACGTACTGGTGCATCAGGTAGCTGCACATCGCGGCCAGGGTCAGCACGAAGGTGGTGGCCAGCGACAGGCCGATGGCGGTTTCGATCTTCTTCGAAACCCCCATGAACGGGCAGAGGCCAAGGAACTGCACCAACACGAAGTTGTTGACCAGAATGGCGCTGACCAGGATGAGGGCGAATTCGGTCATGGGCGATGGGCTCGGGCCGCGGAAAAACGGGCGCCTATTATCGTGGAGGTGGTTATGGCGTACAAGTCGGGGATTGCAGCGCCCTAATTACCTTTGGGAATAAGTGGTGGCTGTTCGGCTATTTGCGCGGCCTTGCGCCGGGCCATTGCGGCCTGCGGCGCATTGTCGCCCGGGGGCGGCGCGAGGCTGATCGTGCCCACGCTCCCGCGTGGGCACGCCTCCGGGGACGCTCCGCGTCCCGAAGGTGCTGTCAGTGCACGCGCTGGCCCGGCTTAGCACCGGCGTCCGGGCTGAGCAGGAAGATCTCCTCGCCGCCGGGGCCGGCGGCCAGCACCATGCCCTCGGACAGGCCGAACTTCATCTTGCGCGGCGCGAGGTTGGCGACGTACAGGGTCAGGCGGCCTTCCAGCTGGCTCGGGTCCGGGTAGGCGGACTTGATGCCGGAGAACACGTTGCGTTTGGCGTCGCCGATGTCCAGAGTCAGGCGCAGCAGCTTGTCGGCGCCCTCGACGAACTCGCACTTCTCGATCAGGGCGATGCGCAGATCCACCGCAGCGAAGGCGTCGAAGTTGATCTCGGGGGCCAGCGGCTCCTTGACCAGCTCGCCGTTGCCTGCGGGGGCGGCGGCTTCGGTGGACTGGGCGGCGAGGTCTTCCTTGGAGGCTTCGATCATGGCGTCAATCTTTGCAGGTTCGATACGGGTCATCAGCGGGGTGAACGGATTCAGCTGGTGGTTGGCCAGACGCAGCGCGTGGTCCTGCCAGGTCAGCGGGGCGATGTTGAGGAAGCCCTCGGCGGCGGCGGCCAGGTTGGGCAGCACCGGCTTGAGGAAGATCACCAGCTGGCGGAACAGGTTGACGCCGAAGGCGCAGATCTCCTGTACCTCGGCCTGCTTGCCCTCGACCTTGTTCAGCGCCCACGGCGCCTTGTCGGCGATCCAGGCGTTGGCGCGGTCGGCCAGGGCCATGATCTCGCGCATGGCGCGGCCGAAGTCGCGCTGCTCGTAGGCCTCGGCGATGCTCGGCGCGGCGACCTGGAAGGCGTCCCACAGCTCGGGCTCGGGATTGGCGTCGACCATCACCCCGCCGTTGCCCTTGTGGATGAAGCCGGCGCAGCGGCTGGCGATGTTGACCACCTTGCCGATCAGGTCCGAGTTGACCTTCTGCACGAAGTCCTCGAGGTTGAGGTCCAGATCGTCCACGCCGCGCGACAGCTTGCTGGCGTAGTAGTAGCGCAGGTACTCGGGATTGAGGTGGTCGAGGTAGGTACGCGCCTTGATGAAGGTGCCGCGCGACTTGGACATCTTCTGGCCGTTGACGGTCAGGTAGCCGTGCACGTTGACCGCGGTCGGCTTGCGGTAGCCCGCGCCTTCCAGCATCGCCGGCCAGAACAGGGTGTGGAAGTTGACGATGTCCTTGCCGATGAAGTGGTACAGCTCGGCGGTGGAATCCTTGTTCCAGAAGGCGTCGAAGTCCAGCTCCGGGCGGCGCGCGCAGAGGTTCTTGAAGCTGGCCATGTAGCCGACTGGGGCGTCCAGCCAGACGTAGAAGTACTTGCCCGGCTCGTCGGGGATCTCGAAGCCGAAGTAGGGCGCGTCGCGGGAGATGTCCCACTCCTGCAGGCCGCCGTCCAGCCATTCGGCGATCTTGTTGGCCACCGCGTCCTGCAGGGCGCCGCTGCGGGTCCACTCTTTCAGCATCGCCTCGAAGTCGGGGAGCTTGAAGAAGAAGTGCTTGGAGTCCTTGAGCACCGGGGTGGTGCCGGAGATCGCCGAGCGCGGGTCCTTCAGCTCGGTCGGCTCGTAGGTGGCGCCGCACTTCTCGCAGTTGTCGCCGTACTGGTCCTCGGCGGCGCACTTCGGGCAGGTGCCTTTGATGAAGCGGTCGGCGAGGAACATGCCCTTCTCGGGGTCGAAGTACTGGGTCACCGAACGGGTGGCGATGTGCCCGGCGTCGCGCAGCTTCAGGTAGATGCCGGTGGCCAGTTCGCGGTTCTCGATCGAGTGGGTCGAGTGGAAGTTGTCGAAGTTGACCAGGAAGTCGGCGAAATCGCCGCTGTGCTCGGCCTGCACACCGTCGATCAGCTGCTGCGGGGTGATGCCTTCCTTCTCGGCGCGCAGCATGATCGCCGAGCCGTGGGCGTCGTCGGCGCACACGTAGATGCACTGGTTGCCGCGCTGCTTCTGGAAGCGCACCCAGATGTCGGTCTGGATGTACTCGAGCATGTGGCCCAGGTGGATGGAGCCGTTGGCGTAGGGCAGGGCGCTGGTAACGAGAATCTGGCGGGGCTCGGACATGATGATCGGCTGCACTGGCGAAACAGGGAAAGGCGGGAACTATATAGGCACGGGCGGTTTTTTTCATCCGTGGGGGCTGGCGGTGCTGCGTGCGGCATCTTATGCGTAGGAAGGGAAACGGTCGCAGGCCTTTCCCGCCATGGCGCAGCGGCAGGGTGGGTGGCCAGCGCGTGGAGAATCGCTGCGCGAGTTTTCCACCCTGCAGCTCCGCGTGGGCCCGTCGCTCGGGTAGGATAGCCACCTGTTTCGCTCAACCATTTTCCGGGAGTCACCCATGAGTGCCGTCACCCGCGCCGCCGTCGAGGCGGTCCTGCGTCAGTACCTTGATCCGCATCTCGATCAGGACCCGGTCAGCGCCGGCTGCCTGCGCGACGTCGCCATCGACGGTGGCCGCGTGCGCGTGCGTCTGGAGCTGGGCTATGCCGCCGGCCTGTTCAAGGCCGGCTGGGCCGAGCTGCTCGAGTCCGGCCTGGAGAACCTCGACGGCGTGACCGAGGCGTCGGTGCAGGTGGACTGCGTGATCCCGGCGCACCAGGTGCCGGCGCAGACCCAGGCGCTGGCCGGGGTGAAGAACGTCATCGCCGTGGCCTCCGGCAAGGGCGGCGTCGGCAAGTCGACCACTGCCGCCAACCTGGCGCTGGCGCTGGCGCGCGAGGGCGCGCGGGTCGGCATCCTCGACGCCGACATCTACGGCCCCAGCCAGGGGCTGATGCTCGGCATCAAGGACGGCACCCGCCCGCAGGTGAAGGACGGCCAGTGGTTCGTGCCGCTCGAGGCTCACGGTGTGCAGGTGATGTCGATGGCCTTCCTTGCCGACGAGCGCACACCGATGGTCTGGCGCGGGCCGATGGCCTCCGGCGCGCTGCTGCAGTTGATCACCCAGAGCGCCTGGGACAACCTCGACTACTTGGTGGTGGACATGCCGCCGGGTACCGGCGACATCCAGCTGACCCTGGCGCAGAAGGTGCCGGTGGCCGGCGCGCTGATCGTC
Organism: Pseudomonas guangdongensis; assembly: GCF_900105885.1. Classification (NCBI taxonomy): domain Bacteria; kingdom Pseudomonadati; phylum Pseudomonadota; class Gammaproteobacteria; order Pseudomonadales; family Pseudomonadaceae; genus Geopseudomonas; species Geopseudomonas guangdongensis. Next base: position 2,281,874 of record NZ_LT629780.1, read on the forward strand.
ACCACCCCGCAGGACCTGGCCCTGCTGGATGCCAGGAAGGGCGTGGAGATGTTCGCCAAGGTCAACATCCCGGTGCTCGGCGTGGTGGAGAACATGGCGGTGCACGTCTGCTCCAGCTGCGGCCATGCCGAGCACCTGTTCGGCGAGGGTGGTGGCGCCAAGCTGGCCGCGCAGTACGGCGTCGAGGTTCTGGCCTCGCTGCCGCTGGCCATGGCGGTTCGCGAGCAGGCCGACGGCGGCAAGCCGACCGTGGTCGCCGAGCCGGACGGCCCGCTGGCGCTGACCTACCAGCTGCTGGCGCGCAAGGTCGGCGCGCGGCTGGCCCTTCAAGTCGGCAGCGTGGCGATGCCCAGCATCAGCATCAGCGAGGATTGAGCCGCGAGCACGGGCGGCGGCGCTGCCATTGCCCGTGCCGGGGAGAAATCGCGGGCATAAAAAAACCCGCCGAAGCGGGTTTTTTCGAGAAGTGCAGGTTAGATGACCTGAACTTCCTCGGCTTGCATGCCCTTCTGGCCGCGGGTCGCGACGAAGGAAACGGCTTGGCCTTCTTTCAGGCTCTTGAAACCGTCGCTCTGAATGGCACGGAAGTGTACGAAGAGGTCGTCGCCGGATTGCGGAGTGATGAAGCCGAAGCCTTTTTCATCGTTGAACCACTTGACGGTACCGGTTTGGCGATTAGACATGAAATGTCTCCTTGCATGAATTTGAAGTGTGGGTGCTCGGAAAATCCCGAGCTGGAACTGAGTGCAAGGAGTTAGGAGTCGTGGCGATGGTTGGATCGAAATCTAAACATGTTGCGATTCACGGTGACACATGCAGCAGCAGCCCAGTAACCATACGCGGTTTTCGTCAGGATGCGAGCTTTATTTTCGATTTCTTGTAGTCGGCGACCGGCGGTGCTCCCGAGTCGTTCCGCTTGCCCGCCATCGGCGGGCCTTTGAAGCGGGCCTTCGGCCCCGGTAAGATGCGCGCCTGATTCATTCACGCACAGCCCAAGCAGGACAGTCGCCATGAGCATCAAATCGGACAAGTGGATTCGCCGCATGGCCCTCGAGCACGGCATGATCGAGCCCTTCGTCGAGCGGCAGGTGCGCGGTGCCGAGTCCGAACGGGTGATCTCCTACGGCGTTTCCAGTTACGGCTACGACGTGCGTTGCGCCGACGAATTCAAGGTGTTCACCAACATCCATTCGGCCACCGTCGACCCGAAGAATTTCGACGAGAAGAGCTTCGTCGACGTCAAGGGGCCGGTGTGCATCATCCCGCCGAACTCTTTCGCCCTGGCGCGTACCGTCGAATACTTCCGCATCCCGCGCGACGTGCTGACCATCTGCCTGGGCAAGAGTACCTATGCGCGTTGCGGCATCATCGTCAACGTCACCCCGCTGGAGCCGGAGTGGGAGGGGCACGTGACCCTGGAGTTCTCCAACACCACCACCCTGCCGGCGAAGATCTACGCCAACGAGGGTGTGGCGCAGATGCTGTTCCTGCAGTCCGACGAGGCCTGCGAGGTGTCCTACAAGGATCGCGGCGGCAAGTACCAAGGTCAGGTCGGCGTGACGCTGCCCAAGGCCTGAGGCCGGGGCGGACCGAGACAACGACAAGCCGGGCCATGCAGCCCGGCTTTTTTGTGGCCGCTCGGCGGACAGGCTGCACGCCCCGTGCGCCGCCTGTACCTGCGGGTATGAGTTCAGCGCACCGGCGTCAGCAGCAGGCGCTGGTTGCCGTAGGCACGCTGCAGGTTGGCCTCGCGCAGGGGCAGGGGCGTGTAGCGGCCCTTGAGCAGTGCTTCCCGAGCGGCGGCGTGGTAAGGGCTGGTCGGGTGTTCGGACTGGCCGCGCACCTGTGCCTGCAGCGGCTCGTCGAGGGCGAAGTCGACCACCAGGCGCAGCGCCGGGGCGCTCCAGGCGTCGAAGCGGGTACCCCAGGAGCCGGCGGCGAGATTCACGGTGGAGTGGTCGCCTCCGGCCGGCAGCGGCGTGCGCGCACCGGCGAGCTGCGGGTAGCGGTGCAGTGCGCCCCACTGCCACCGGCGGCGGTCGCTGCCCAGTTGGCTGTCCAGCTGGGCGACCGCGGCGGCCAGGCTGCGGGCGAGGATGGCCGGCTTGTCCTCGACCTGCGGTGTGCGCCGGTCGTCCCAGAACGGGCTGTCGGCGCGGCCGAGCAGGTGGTCGGCCTGGGCCGAGTAGTTGAAGCGCGCCAGGTCGACGAAGGCCAGCCAGGCGGCGTCCTGTTCACCGCCGAGTTCGTCGAGGAAGGTCTGTCGTGCGCTTTCCTGCAGGAAGGCGGCGTACAGCGCGGCATCCGCCGAGTGTGCCGAGAGCTGGCCGTCGAAGACCTGCAGGCGGGCGAGCGCCAGCTCGGCGCGGGTGCGCTCGGCGGCGGGCAGGGTGGCGATGGCGCGTGCGAGCGGCTGCGCCAGCGCCGGGTCGGCGAGCAGGCTCTGGAGCTTGGCGGCGAACGGCGTGCGCTGGTCGTACTGCAGGGCGATCTGGCTGCGCGCATCGTGGCGGCGGTCGGCGGCGAGGCGTTCGGCGATGCGCTCGGCGCGCTCCGGGTAGTACCAGGCATTGGACAGTTGCACGCCATAGCCGCCCGGCACGCTGCGCTGGTTGGCGTCGCCCAGCCAGCCCTGTGGCGGGTCCTGGTCGTAGGGATGGAGCATGCTGTCGGCATAGCCGTCCCAGCCGTACTGGCGCTCCCAGCCGGGCGAGGGGAGCAGGCCGCGGCCGCTCCTGCGGTTCGGGTAGCGGCCGCCGACCTGCCAGGCGATGCTGCGCGCGTCGGCGTACAGCAGGTTGACCGCCGGGGCGCGGATCTCGCGCACCGCGTCGTGGGCGGCCTCCACCGAGGGCGCGCGCGACAGCTCGAAGAAGGCGTCCAGGCTGCGGTCGCCGGCGAACTCCGCGCGCTTGAGGGCGATGCCCAGGGGGCCGGTCGTGCCGCCGAGCAGCGGGCCGTGGGCGCTGGCGTAGAACGCCTCGCGCTGCGGACGCTGGCCGCGGACGAAGAAGGTTTCCTGGCGTTCGCGCAGTGGCAGCCACTGGCCGTCGGCGAGGTATTCCAGGCGTCCGCCGCTGCGCCGCAGCCGTTCGAGGAACAGGTCCTGGCTGTCGCCCATGCTGCGGCCGATGTTCCAGGCCAGCGAGCCGTTGAAGCCGGACAGCAGCAGCGGCAGGCCGGGCAGGGCGATGCCGCTGGCCTGGTAGCGCGGCGCGCGCAGCTGGACGAGGTGCCACAGTGGTGTCTCGCCGCTCTGGTGGCTGTCGCTGGCCAGCAGGCTGCGCCCGGAGTGGCTGCGCGGCGCGGCGACCGCCCACTGGCTGGAGAGATCGCCCTGCAGGTTCAGGCCGGCGAGGTGGCGCAGGTTGGCGGCCAGGCCGGCCAGCGCCCGGGTCTGCCCGCCGAGGGCGATGCCCTTGAGCTTGTCGGCTTCGTCGACCGGCAGCGGCTCGTCCGGGTAGGTCGGCAGCAGCCAGGCCAGTTGTTCGGCGCCGACCTTGTCGGCCAGCAGCAGGCCGGCGATCTCCTCCTGCAGGTTGCCGGCCAGCGCGAAATCGAGCAGGCAGAACAGCAGGGCCGAATCCTCCGCCTTCCAGTAGGCCGGCCGGTAGCCGCCGGCGCTGTACCTGTCGCGCTGGCGGAACAGGTAGGCGTTGACGCCGCGCGCATAGACCTCAAGGAACTGGCGCAGGCGCGGCGAGGCGTTCTGGTGGACGATCCGCGCATCGGCGCGCAGGTTCAGCGCGCGCATCAGGCGGTCGCCGTCCAGTGCCGCCGGCCCGGCGCGCTCGGCCAGGCGGCCCTCGGCCAGCAGGCGCAGGCCGAGCATCTGCTGCAGGCGGTCGCTGGCATGCACGTAGCCGAGGGCGAACAGTACGTCGTGGAAACTGTGACTCTCGATCAGCGGTACGCCCAGCGCGTTGCGGCGGATCGACACGCTCTGCGCCAGGCCCTTGAGCGGTTGCACGCCGCTGCTCGGCGGCAGGTCGGCGCCCTGGCGCTCCAGCCAGGCCTGGCAGCCGCCAAGGCCGAGCGTCGCGGCGAGCACGGCGCCGCTGAGCAGGGTGCGGCGGTGGAGGAAGGGCTGGAACATGGCAAGGCTCCTGGCTCGGGGCAGGCAGAGCGGCTGGGAAAAAGAGACCGGGATGGCGGATCGGGCGCCAAGGTAGTCGGGCGGCGCAGGCCTGGCAAGCGGCGGCGGACGCGCTGCGCGCCGGCCATGGGGGATGGCCGGCGCGCAGGGTTCAGGACTGGGCGCGCGGCGCCTGCAGGCCTTCGTCGAGCAGCCAGCGGGCGGCCTTGCGCGCCGCCGCCTTGTGCTGCAGTTCCAGCTCGCTGAAGCGCTTCTCGTGCTGACGCCGGGCGTCGCGAGGCAACGCCTTCCAGGCGGCATGGGTGGGGATGCCGGAGGTTTCCGCGAACAGCGTGTGGAAGACCTGGCAGTGCGCGTGGTTGCTCAGATGGATGTCGTAGTTGTCGAGCAGCACCTTGATGCGGATGGCGCCCTCGATCAGCGGCAGCTGCTCGTCGAGCAGGCTGCCGGCGAGCACGCGCAGGTCGCCGCCCAGGCGCTGTTGGCGCTCCTGCTCGGCGGCGGCGAGCGCCTTCTGCTGCTGCCACACCCGGCGCCACAGGTACAGGGCGTAGGCGGCGAGGGCCAGCACCAGCAGGCTGCCGGCCGCCAGCAGGGCGATGGACAGGGCGCTCATGGCCGCGTCAGGCGCCGTGGCACTTCTTGAACTTCGCGCCGCTGCCGCAAGGGCAGGGGTCGTTGCGGCCGACGTCCTTCAGCGGATTGCGCGTCGGCTCCTGGGCGGGGCCGTGGTTGCAGTGCGGGCCGTGGACATGGGGTTCGTGGTGGTGCGCATGATCGTGCGAATGGTCGCAGTGCGGACCATGGACGTGGGGCTGGTTGCTCATCGTTCACTCCGGAATGAAATCGCCGGGAATCACCTCGCCGCTGCGCTGCAGGTCGATGCTGCGACCGAACAGCAGGCCGGTCTTGACCTCGCCGTCGAGACGGTAGCGGATGGGTTGCTCGGGCTTCTCCAGTAGTTTGACGATGTATTTCATGTGCCGCCAGAGGTTGCTGTGCGCCGACACGGCAAACGACTCGTGACCGTGGGCCGGCACGGTGAACCACATCGGCGATTCGCCGTGGGCCAGCTGGATGTCGTTGAGGTGTACCTTATAGGCCAGACCGCGCACCGGCAGGCTGAAGTCGTTGGGGTTGTCGATGCGAAAGTGCAGCTTGAACTCCTGCTCCAGCAGGCGCGCGCGGATCAGCTCGACCTGGACCAGTTGCACGTCGGGATCCTTGAAGCCGCCGCCGAACCAGGTGGCGCAGCCGTTCAGACTGGCGCTGGCGAGCAGGATCAGCAGCAGGGCGAAGTTTCTTGTGGGTGATGCCGGAACAGACATGCGGTGACTCCGTTGGATGCCCGAGTGTAACAATCGACAGGCGGGCTGCAACGTGTGTTGCGAATATGTTGCAAGAAAAAGTCGTGCCATATTGCGCAGGGAAAAGGACAGGAGTGTGACGCCGATGGAAGTTTATGAAGTGATGCTGACCGGCGAACTGTTGCCCGGCTTCGAGGAGCAGGCAGTGCGCGAAGCCTTCGCGCGCCTGTTCCAGGTCGATGCCGCGCGGGTGGCGGCGCTGTTCTGCGGGCGGCCGGTGGTGATCAAGAGCGGCCTGGACGCGGCGGCGGCGGACAAGTACCGCCTGACTCTGGAGCGCATCGGCGTGTGCGTGCGGATCGAGCCGCTGCGTCCGGTCGAGGCGCCGGCGGCCACGGGCTGCGGCTTGTCGGTGGAACCGCGCGACGAGTACATGGCGGCGTTCCGCCATGTCGAGGCCCCGGACTTCGGCCTGGCCCCGCTGGGCGCCGATCTGCAGGATGCCCGTCCCCGGCCGCAGCCGCCGCAGCTCGACCTGCAGCGGCTCAGTCTGGCCCCGCCGGGCAGCGACCTGGGCCAGCTACGCGAGGCGCGCCCGTCCGTGCAGCCGCGCATCGAGCATCTGCGCCTGCTCGACTGATCCGCTACAGCAGCGGCGCGCAGCACTTCTTGAACTTCGCCCCGCTGCCGCACGGGCAGGGATCGTTGCGGCCCTGTGTCAGGCGCACCGTGGGGTCGATGAAGTACCAGCGGCCGTCCAGGCAGACGAAGTCCGAGCGCTCGCGGTGCGCCTGCTCGCCGCCGGCATCGCGCCAGCGGGCGGTGAAGGTCACCTGGGCGCGTGGCGGCGTGCCACCGAGCGGGCGATGCTCCTCCACCTGCAGGCCCAGCCACTGGCTCTGCGCGCTCCACTCGGCCATCGCCGCGCGATCCAGGGCCGCCTGCTGGGCGGGCAGGGTGGTGGCGACCAGATAGTCGATCAGGCCTCGCACGTAGGCGCTGTAGCGCGAGCGCATCAGCATCTCGGCGCTGTCCGGCAGGGCGCCGGCGTGGAAGCGGCCGCAGCAGTCGGCAAGAGCCAGGGTGCTGCCGCACGGGCAGAGGGTAGTCATCGGTGTTCCTGAAGGCATGGCAAGGGGGCGCAAGGGTAACCCTGCGGCCGGCTGGCGGCCAGACGCCGCGCTGCGTCCGTCGCCACGCTTCGACGCCCGGCTTGGCACTGCGCGGCGATGCCGCTAAGGTGGCGCATCGCCCGCGAGGAGCCTCCCATGAAACTGTTCAACCTGCTCGGCAGCCTGTCGGTCGCCGCCCTGTGGCTGGCGCTGGCCGGCAACCTGCTGCGCCCCTTCGCCGCGCCCTTCGACCTGCTGCTGCAGCTCGCCGCCGCCGGCCTGCTGGGCCTGCATCTGCTGCAGGCGTGGCTCTATCGGCGCGAACTGGGCGCCTGCGCCCGGCCGTGGCTGGCCACCCTCGGCGTGCTGTTGTGCGGTGCCTTCCGGCTGCCGCGCGAGCGGGCCGCGGTGGCGCCGCTGCTGCGTCCGCAGGCTAGTCGCGCCGACGCGCCTGCCGCCACGCCCGAGCCGCTGCGTTCGGCGGCCTGAGCCCGCCGCCCTGGCGGCGGCAGGCGCAATCGGTCTGCAGCCGCCGGCCCGGCGCGCTATCATAGCCAGCCATCCGGCTACTGAACGTATATCCAGCGCGCCCGCCATGCTCAGCAACGAACTCAAGTCCCAGATCCAGGGCGCCTACTCCCGTTTCCTCGAAGCCAAGGAACTCAAGCCGCGCTACGGCCAGCGGCTGATGATCGCCGAAGTGGCCAAGGGCCTCGGCGCCATCCCGGTCGACGACGAAGGCAAGCGTCAGGGCGATCCGGCCGTGGTGGCGGTGGAGGCCGGCACCGGCACCGGCAAGACCGTCGCCTACTGCCTGGCCACCATCCCGCTGGCCAAGAGCGCCGGCAAGCGCCTGGTGATCGCCACCGCCACCGTCGCCCTGCAAGAGCAGATCGTGTTCAAGGATCTGCCCGACCTGATGCGCAACAGCGGCCTCAACTTCAGCTTCGCCCTGGCCAAGGGTCGCGGCCGCTACCTGTGCCTGTCCAAGCTCGATCTGCTGCTGCAGGAGGGTGCCGCCCAGGGTGCCACCGCCCAGCTGTTCGAGGAGGAGGGCTTTCGCATCGACATCGACGCGGACAGCCAGAAACTGTTCACCAAGATGATCGAACGCCTGGCCGGCAACCGCTGGGACGGTGACCGCGACAGCTGGCCGGAGGCGCTGGAGGACGAACAGTGGGCGCGGCTGACCACCGACCACAGCCAGTGCACCGGCCGGCATTGCCCGAACTTCCAGCAGTGCGCCTTCTACAAGGCCCGCGAGGGCATGACCAAGGTCGACGTGATCGTCACCAACCACGACCTGGTGCTGGCCGACCTGGCCCTCGGCGGCGGCGCCATCCTGCCACCACCCGGCGACACCCTCTACGTGTTCGACGAGGGTCACCACCTGCCGGACAAGGCGATCAACCACTTCGCCCACTTCACCCGCCTGCGCGCCACCGCCGACTGGCTGGAGCAGGTCGCCAAGAACCTCACCCGCCTGCTGGCGCAGAACCCGCTGCCCGGCGAGTTCGGCCGGCTGATCGAGGGCATTCCCGAACTGGCGCGGGAAATCCGCGCCCAGCAGCAGTTCGTCTACAGCGCCTGCGAGGAAATCGGCGACTTCCGCCCCGGCGAGGACATGGAAGGTCGCGAGCGCCCACGCCACCGCTTCGCCGGCGGCGTGGTGCCCGAGCACCTGCGCGAGATGGGCATCGAGCTGAAGAAGGGCTTCAATCGCCTGACCGACCAGTTCACCCGCCTCAGCGAGATCCTCAAGGAGGCCATGGACGGCGACGGCAGCGCCGGGGTGACCAGCTACCAGGCCGAGGAGTGGTATCCGCTGTTCGGCAGCCTGCTGGCGCGGGCGCAGAGCAACTGGGAGCTGTGGGGCGCCTTTACCGCCGAGGACCCCGAGGACAGCCCGCCCACCGCGCGCTGGATGACCCTGGTGGAGAACGGCAGCTACCACGACATCGAGGTCAACGCCAGCCCGATCCTCGCCGCCGAGACCCTGCGCCGCCACCTGTGGAACGCCGCCTTTGGTGCCCTGGTGACCTCGGCGACCCTCACCGCGCTGGGCAGCTTCGACCGCTTCCGCATGCGCTCCGGCCTGCCGAAGGCCGCCGCCACCGCGGTGGTGCCGAGCCCGTTCCGTTACGCCGAGGCCGGCGTGCTGCGGGTGCCCGACCTCAAGGCCGACCCACGCAAGGCCGACGAGCACACCGCGGCGATCGTCCGCGAGCTGCCGGCGATGCTCGAAGGCGCGCGCGGCAGCCTGGTGCTGTTCTCCTCGCGCAAGCAGATGCAGGAGGTGTTCGACGGCCTCGACCGCGACTGGCGCAAGCGCGTGCTGATCCAGGGCAACCTGTCCAAGCAGGAGACGCTGAACAAGCACAAGGCGCGGGTCGACGACGGCGAGCCCAGCGTGCTGTTCGGCCTGGCCAGCTTCGCCGAGGGCGTCGACCTGCCCGGCGCCTGGTGCGAGCACGTGGTGATCGCCAAGATCCCCTTCGCCGTGCCTGACGATCCGGTCGAGGCGGCGCTGTCGGAGTGGATCGAGGCGCGCGGCGGCAACCCGTTCATGGAGATCGCCGTGCCGGACGCCTCGTTGCGCCTGATCCAGGCCTGCGGCCGCCTGCTGCGCACCGAGCAGGACACCGGCACCGTCAGCCTGCTGGATCGTCGCGTAGTCACCCAGCGCTACGGCAAGGCCATTCTCAACACCCTGCCGCCGTTCCGCCGGCAGATCGACTGAGTTCATAGTGTCGGTGCGCGCGACGCACCCGGCGCGTCGTGCGCGGCAGTCACGCCCGCGGCCGCGCGCCACCGTAAACTTGGCACAGGAGTCCCCATGCACATCCACGGCTATTTCGACCTGCAGTTCGAGGCAGTGAAGGACGCCTTCGCTGAGCTGTTCGACGAACCGCAGGAGCGCGGCGCCGCGCTGTGCGTGCAGGTCGGCGGCGAGACGGTGCTCGACCTGTGGGCCGGCATGGCCGACAGGGACGGTCAGGAGCCCTGGCACAGCGACACCCTCCTCAACCTGTACTCCTGCACCAAGGCCTTCACCGCCGTCGCGGCGCTGCAGCTGGTCGGCGAGGGCAAGCTGGAGCTGGACGCGCCGGTCGCCCGCCTGTGGCCCGAGTTCGCCGCCGCCGGCAAGCAGCACGTCACCCTGCGCCAACTGCTCAGCCATCGCGCCGGGCTGCCGGCGATCCGCCAGCCGCTGCCGCCGGAAGCCCTCTACGACTGGGAGGCGATGACCGCCGCGCTGGCCGCCGAGGCGCCGTGGTGGACGCCGGGCGACGGTCACGGCTACGCACCCATCACCTACGGCTGGCTGATCGGCGAACCGATCCACCGCGCCACCGGGCGCAATCCCGGCGAGGTGATCGTCGAGCGCACCGCGCGGCCGCTGGGCCTCGACTTCCACATCGGCCTGGCCGACAGCGAGTTCCACCGCATCGCCCACATCTCCCGCGGCAAGGGCAACCTCGGCGACGCCGCCGCCCAGCGCGTGCTCAACGCCATGCTGCGCGAGCCGCAGGCCATGACCACCCGCGCCTTCACCAACCCGCCGTCGATCATGACCAGCACCAACAAGCCGGAGTGGCGGCGCATGGCGCAGCCGGCGGCCAACGGCCACGGCAACGCGCGCAGCCTGGCCGGCTTCTACGCGGGACTGCTCGACGGCAGCCTGCTCGACAGCGCCCTGCTCGCCGAGATGACCCGCGAATACAGCCGGGGCGAAGACCGCACCCTGCTGACCTCCACCCGTCTGGGCCTGGGTCTGATGCTCGACCAGCCCGAGCTGCCCAACGCCACCTACGGCCTCGGCCGCCACGCCTTTGGCCACCCCGGCGCCGGCGGCTCCATCGGCTTCGCCGACCCCGAACGGGAAGTGGCGTTCGGCTTCGTGGTCAACACGCTGGGGCCGTACGTGCTGATGGACCCGCGGGCGCAGAAGCTGGCGCGGCTGGTGGGGGAGTGCCTGTAAGTGGGCGTCATGCCGGTGCTCGCGGAGCGCTGCAGTCGGTGGTGATGTGCCGGTATCGCTGTTGAGCCCGGATTTCGTGGCTGCACGCGTGGTTCGGAGCCGATCGGATTGCCCCTTCTAAATTCATCCTGACTCCAGCGGCAGCTCCAACGTGGCGACGAAGCCGCCGTCCGGGTGGTTGGCCAGGCCGAGCTGGCCGCCGTGGCGCTGGGCGGCACGGCGGGCGATGGCCAGGCCGAGGCCATGGCCGGGGCTGGCCTGGCCGGGGGCGCGGAAGAAGGGTTCGCCCAGGTGCGCCAGGTGTTCGGCGGCGACGCCGGGGCCGTGGTCGCGCACGCTGATGCTCAGCTGGCCGGCGTCGCGGCGGACGGCGACTTCCAGAGGCTGGTCGGCCGGGTTGAAGCGCGCGGCGTTGCGTAGCAGGTTGTCCAGCGCGCGCTCGAGCAGGTCCGGCCAGCCGGACAGTTGCAGCCCCTCCGGCACCTCGATGCAGATGGCCTGCTCGGGAGCGAGCAGGTGGGCGTCTTCGCGCAGCTTGCCGAGCAGCGCCGGCAGGTCGATGGGCTGGCGCTGGCTGCTCTCGCTGTCGACCCGCGCCAGTTCGAGGATCTCGCTGATCAGGGCTTCGAGGCGATCGCACTCCTGGCCCAGGCGCGGCCACAGGCGGGCGCGGGCTTCGGGGTCGGCGCGCTCGGCCAGGGCCAGGGCGACGCGCAGGCGCGCCAGCGGCGAGCGCAGTTCGTGGGAGACGTCGCGCAGCAGCTGGCGCTGGCTGCCGATCAGGTCCTGCAGGCGCGCACCCATGCGGTTGAAGTCGCGGGCCAGCACGCCCAGCTCGTCGCGCCGGCGGGCCAGGCGGGCCAGGCTGTGCTGCTGGTAGGTGGTGCGCCCGAGGTCGTGGACGGCGCTGCGCAGGCGGTCCAGCGGGCGGGTGATCGACAGGGTCAGCAGCAGGCTGAACAGGGTCATCACCACCAGGGCGATGCCCATGGCGCTGGCCGGCCAGAGCAGGCTGTCGAGGTGCCACTCGGCCAGTTCGGCCTTGGGGATGCGGTAGATGAACAGGTAGGTCTGGCCGCTTTCGGGGCTGGCGTATTCCTCGGTCAGGCGGCGCCAGGGCAGCCGCTCGCGGTGGCGCTGGCGGGCCTCGAAGGCCGCGGCGCGGCGCGGGAAGGTGCCCTGCACCAGCAGCTGGCCGCTTTCGTCGAGCACCTGCACGTCGATGTGGCGGCGATGCTTGTGGCGCTCCAGGTAGTGCTGGGCGGCGGCGGCGCCATGGTTCTCGTAGCGCTGCGTCCACTGTGCGGCGACGTTGTGGATGCCGGGGTGGCGGGCGAGGATCCAGGCGTCCTGATTCAGCGCATGGCCGAGCAGCAGGGACAGTCCGGCGACCACGGCGATGGCCAGCCAGAAGGTGGCGAAGATGCGCCAGAACAGGGAACGCATGGGTTCGGCTCTCGAACGCCTCGCGGCGAGCGCCGTCGGGCGGCCCGCCAGCGAGGCTGGGGGTGGGGTTACTGGGCCTTCTGCTCGCGCTCGGCTTTCCAGGCTTCGAACTCGGTGCGTTCGGCGCGGCGCTGTTCGCGCTCCTTGCTCAGTTCGTCGAAGCGCTTCTGCTGCTCGGCAGTCAGGGTGTCGCGGATGGCCTTCTGCTGCTTGTCGCGGTTGGCCTGCAGTTCCTTCTCCATGGCGGCCTTGTCGGCGGCCGGCAGCTTGTCCAGGTAGCGCTGGACGATGGCGCGGTGTTCCTTCATCTGCTCGCGCTGGGCATCGCGGATCTTGCGGTGTTGCTCGCGGTCGAGATCGAGGCCGCGCATCATGTGCGTGGCGTCGCCTTTCATGTGGTGCGCGCCGTGGCCGTAACCGTCGCCCATGCCGGGGCCGGCGATGGCCAGGGTGGGGAGGGCGGCGGCGAGCAGCAGGGCGGTGAGGGTCTTGCGCATGATCGTTTCCTCTCTCGTGGTCGGCGGGGTGCCGGATGAGTTCAGTCTAGGGCGCGCAAGGTCAACGGCCGTCAGGCGAGGGTAAATCCGCGGTAAAGGGGTCAGGGCGCGTAGTAGTAGCCGCGCCCGCGGCTGGCCATGATCCGCGAGCGACCGTCGGCATGGGCGCCGAGTTTCTTGCGCAGGTTGCTGATGTGCATGTCCAGGCTGCGGTCGTAGAGGGTCAGTTTGCGGCCGAGGGCGAGCTGGGCGAGCGCCTGCTTGTCCAGCGGCTCGCCGGGCTGGCCGAGCAGGGCTTCGAGGATGCGGCTCTCGGAGAGGGTCAGGGCGACTTCCTGCTCGCCGAGCATGGCCACCCCGCGGCTCGGGCTGTAGCTCAGATCGCCCAGCTCCAGGCGGGTGTTGCTGGCCGTGCTGCCCGGCTGCACGCGGCGCAGCACGGCGCGCAGCCGGGCGGTCAGCTCGCGCGGGTCGCACGGCTTGGCCAGGTAGTCGTCGGCACCCAGTTCCAGGCCGAGGATGCGGTCCAGCGGCTCGCCGCGCGCCGAGAGCATCAGTACCGGCAGCTCGGGGTGTTCGCCGCGCAACTGCTTGAGCAACTCCAGGCCGCTGCCGTCGGGCAGCATCACGTCGAGCACCACGGCGTCCGGCGCCTGCCCGGCGAGGGCGGCGCGGGCGCTGGCGCCGTCGTGGCAGGCGCGTACCTGGAAGCCTTCCTGCTGCAGCCAGGTGGCGAGCAGCTCGGTCAGTTCGCGGTCGTCGTCGATCAGCAGCAGGTCGTTCATGGCGGTCGGGGTATCCGGGCGGCGAAGGGTCAGGGCAGAACCTGGCGGAACGGCTTGACCAGCACGTCGGCATACACGCCGGCGGCACGGTAGGGGTCGGCGTCGGCCCAGGCGCGGGCGGCGTCGAGGGAGTCGAATTCGGCGACGATCAAGCTGCCGCTGAAGCCGGCGCTGCCGGGGTCGTTGCTGTCGATGGCCGGGTGCGGGCCGGCCAGCACCAGGCGGCCGGCATCGCGCAGGGCGTGCAGGCGTTCGAGGTGCGCCGGGCGGGCAGCCAGGCGCGCGTCGAGGGAGTTGGCGGCATCGGTGGCGATGATGGCGTAGAGCATGGCGATCCTTTCGGAGTGGGCCGCAAGGCGGCGCAGGAAGGCAGGGGAGAGCGGCGCGATGGCGGAATTTCGTCGTCGGCGCGCCATGAACGGCGGTGAAAGCGCATAATAACAGACCACAAAAGACGGAAAAGATCGCCATGCTTGCCGACCTGCACTGCCACAGTACCGCCTCCGATGGGCTGCTGACGCCCAGCGCCCTGGTGGAACGGGCCTGCGCGCAGGGCGTGGAGCTGCTGGCGCTGACCGACCACGACACCCTCGAAGGACTGGCCGAGGCGCATGCCGCGGCGGCGGCACTGGGCCTGACCCTAGTCGACGGCGTCGAGCTGTCCTGCACCTGGGGCGGTGCGACCATCCATGTGCTCGGCTACGGCTTCGACCCCGCCGCGCCGGCCCTGGGCGAGGCGCTGGCGGCGCTGCACGCCGGGCGCTGGGCGCGCGCCGAGGAGATCGGCCGGCGGCTCGCCGCCAAGGGCATGCCCGGCTGCTTCGAGGGCGCCTGCCAGGTGCAGCAGGCGCGCGGCGAGAGCGGCAACGCGCCGTCGCGGCCGCACTTCGCCGGCTACATGGTGGCCGCCGGCTACGTCAAGGACCATGCCCAGGCGTTCCAGCGCTGGTTGGGCGCCGGCAAGCTCGGCGACGTCAAGCAGCACTGGCCGACCCTCGACAGCACCCTGCAGACCTTGCGCCAGTCGGGGGCCTGGATCAGTCTGGCGCATCCCTGCCACTACGACTTTACTCGCAGCAAGCGGCGCCGCCTGGTGAGCGATTTCGCCGCCGGCGGTGGCCATGCCCTCGAGGTCGCCAACGGCCCGCAGGTGGACAGCCAGGTCGGCATGCTCGCCATCCTCGCCCGCGAGTTCGGCCTGCTGGCCAGCGCCGGCAGCGATTTTCACGGACCGCGCCTGTGGTCCGAGCTGGGCCGCTACCGCGGCCTGCCGGACGACCTGCCGCAACTGGCGACACGGCTGCGCGACCGGCAATCCCCACCCGCATAAGGAAACGTCATGGGCCAGTTCTTTCAGATCCACGCGGAAAACCCGCAAGCACGGCTGGTCAAGCAGGCCGTGGACATCATTCGCGCCGGCGGCGTGGTGGTCTATCCCACCGACTCCTCCTACGCGCTCGGCTGCAAGCTGGGCGACAAGGCGGCGCTGGACCGCATCCGCCACCTGCGCCGGCTGGACGACAAGCACAACTTCACCCTGGTGTGCCGCGACCTGTCGCAGCTGGGCGAGTACGCCAAGGTCGACACCAGCGCCTTCCGCCTGCTCAAGGCGCACACGCCGGGGCCGTACACCTTCATCCTCGACGCCACCCGCGAGGTGCCGCGCATGCTGCTGCATCCCAAGCGGCGCACCATCGGCCTGCGCGTGCCGGCCAATCCCATCGCCCAGGCGCTGCTGGCCGAACTGGGCGAACCGCTGATGAGCGTGACGCTGATCCTGCCGGGCGACCAGGAGGCCCTCAACGATCCCTACGAGATCCGCGAGCGCCTGGAAAAGCTGGTCGACCTGATCATCGACGGCGGCTATGGCGGCCTGGAGCCGTCCACGGTGGTCAGCCTGGTGGACGGCGATCCCCAGGTGCTGCGCGAGGGCTGTGGCGACCCGCAGCCGTTCCGGGTGCAGGCCTGACGGTGGTGGATGTACCCGGTGACTGAACAGCAACCGTCCCCCGACGCAGCGCTGCACGGCGGCGGCGAGCCCAGCGCGCCGCCGGCGCGCGTCTATGGCCGCGACTTCACCGACCTGCCGCAGGACCTGTACATCCCGCCGGATGCCCTGGAGGTGTTCCTCGACGCCTTCGAGGGGCCGCTCGACCTGCTGCTCTACCTGATCCGCAAGCAGAACATCGACATCCTCGACATCCCGGTGGCGGATATCACCCGCCAGTACATGGGCTACGTCGAACTGATGAAGAGCGTGCGCCTGGAGCTGGCCGCCGAGTATCTGGTGATGGCGGCGATGCTCGCCGAGATCAAGTCGCGCATGCTGCTGCCGCGCTCCAGCGAGGCGAGCGCCGAGGAGGACGATCCGCGCGCCGAGCTGATCCGCCGCCTGCAGGAGTACGAGCGCTTCAAGCAGGCCGCCGAGGAGCTGGACGCCCTGCCGCGGGTCGGTCGCGAGCTGCATGTGCCGCAGCTGCCGGCCCCCGAGGCGCGCGCGCGCACCCTGCTACCGCAGGTGTGCCTGGAGGAAGTGCTGCTGGCGATGGCCGAGGTGATGCGCCGCGCCGAGCTGTTCGAGAGCCACCAGGTGACCCGCGAACTGCTGTCCACCCGCGAGCGGATGAGCGAGGTGCTCGAACGCCTGGCCGGCGGCGACTTCGTCGCTTTCGCCACGCTGTTCGGTGTCGAGGAGGGGCGCCTCGGCGTGGTGGTGACCTTCATGGCGATCCTCGAACTGATCAAGGAGTCGCTGGTCGAGCTGGTGCAGAACGAGCCGTTCGCGCCCATCCATGTGCGCCTGCGCGGCGAATCCGCGGCCGTCATTACCCAGGAGTCCGAACCGGCATGAACCTCAACGATCCCCGGCAACTGGCCCCTTTGCTGGAGGCCATCCTGCTGGCGGCGGGCAAGCCGCTGTCCATCGAAGCCCTCGGCGAGCTGTTCGAGGAGGTCGAGCGACCCTCGCCCAAGCTGCTGCGCGAGGCCCTTGGCATACTGGGCGGCAGCTGCCTGGGGCGCGGTTTCGAGCTGTGCGAGGTGGGCTCGGGCTACCGCCTGCAGGTGCGCGCGCGCTTCGCGCCCTGGGTCGGGCGGCTCTGGGAGGAACGCCCGCAGCGCTACTCGCGGGCCCTGCTGGAGACCCTGGCGCTGATCGCCTATCGCCAGCCGATCACCCGTGGCGAGATCGAGGACGTGCGCGGCGTGGCGGTCAACAGCAACATCATCCGCACCCTGCAGGAGCGCGAGTGGATCCGCGTGGTCGGACATCGCGAGGTGCCGGGGCGTCCGGCGCTGTTCGCCACCACCCGCGGCTTTCTCGACGACTTCAACCTGAAGAGCCTCGACGAGCTGCCGCCTCTGGCCGTGCTGCGCGAACTGGAGCCGCAGTTGCCGGCGCCCGACGAGGACGACGACCCGGCGGTGCCGGCCAGTCTGCAGGCGCGCGCCGATCTGGCGCTGGCCGAGGCGGGTGAAGACGGCGAGGGCGTCGAGCCGGCCGAAGCGGCGGCGGAAACCAGCTTCCGCAGCCTGCTGGCCGAGCTGGATGCCATGGAGCAGGGCCTCAAGAGCGACTTCGAGGACCTGCCGCTGCCGGCGCTGGCCGAGGCGGACGCGCTGTCCGGTGCGGCAGGGCCGGACACCGACGATGAGCGGCAGGGCTGAGCGCTTGCCAGCGCCCCGGCTGCCGTCCAGTCTTGTCGGGTGCGTGGCGCCGGTCATCGGCGTATGATGCGCGCCCGCTCCGCGTCGCGGAGTCAGTTCACAGAATCCGGTTCCACCGGGAGGTGCCCAGCATGAACGAAAGCATTCAGCACGAAGAACACAGCCCGCTCGGCGAAAAGCTGCAGAAGGTCCTGGCACGAATGGGCGTCGGCTCGCGCCGCGACGTCGAGGCCTGGATCGCCCAGGGCCGCATCAAGGTCAACGGCGTCGACGCCACCCTCGGTCTGCGCGTGCAGCCCGGCGACGCCATTGCTCTCGACGGCCGCCTGCTGCGCCGCGAGGAAGAGGACCAGGTGGTGCGCCGGGTGCTGATCTACAACAAGCCCGAGGGCGAGGTCTGCACCCGCTCCGATCCGGAAGGCCGGCCGACCGTGTTCGACCGCCTGCCGCGGCCCAAGAACGGCCGCTGGATCAACATCGGCCGTCTCGACATCAACACCACCGGCCTGCTGCTGTTCACCACCGACGGCGAGCTGGCCAACCGCCTGATGCACCCCTCCTACGAGATGGACCGCGAGTACGCGGTGCGCGTGCGCGGCGAAGTCACCGACGAGATGATCGAGAACCTGAAGAACGGCGTGATGCTCGAAGACGGCCCGGCGCGCTTTACCGACATCAAGCAGGCGCCCCAGGGCGACGGCTTCAACCACTGGTTCCACTGCGTGGTGATGGAAGGCCGCAACCGCGAAGTGCGTCGCCTGTGGGAGTCCCAGGGGCTGGTGGTCAGCCGCCTGAAGCGCGTGCGCTTCGGTCCGGTGTTCCTCACCGCCGACCTGTCTGTCGGTCGCTGGCGCGAGATGGGGCAGGGCGAGGTGGACATCCTCGCCGCCGAGGTCGGCCTCAAGCCGCTGGCGCTGCCGGGCATGAAGGGCAAGGCCCGCGAGAAGCTCGACCGTATGCAGCGCAAGTCGGGCAAGCCGGTGGCCGAAGCCCGCCAGGGCGGTCGCGGCACGCGCGACGAGGCGCGCGGCGACAACCGCGGGCGGGGTCGTGGCGATGCGCGCGGCGAAGGCCGTGGCCAGCAGGGCACGCCGCTGGCCGAGCGTCCGGCCGACGTCAATCGCGGCAAGCGTCCGGGCAAGCCGCGCGAGGAACGCGCCAACCCCAACCTCACCGAGCGCCCGTCGCGCAAGCCGGCGGCGCCGCAGAACCCGCGCCGTCCGCAGCCGGCCGGCGAAGGCCAGCGTCCGGGCTTCCGTCGCCGCTGAGTGGCGATCCTCTCCGGCGCCCTGGTGGCGCCGGATTTCATTGTGCCCCGCGCTGTCGTGCGTGCCGACTAGCCAGGCAGTCGCGTCGTGCGGCACTATTTCGCCGCGTTTCGAACGGGCCGCCTATGCTTTCAGCGAGGCTGGCCGGCAGTCCGGCGCAAACGATCGATAGCGAGCGGCCAGGCGGTGGCTGCTCGCGCGTCCGGCCGGGCCGGGCGCCTGAATTTCTGGACTGGATCTGATCATGTCTCTGCTCAAACCTGCTGCTGTATTGATGTGTGTGGCGCTGGCCGGCTGTGCCGGCAAGACCGATTCCGATGTCGCTGCCGGCGCCGGGCAGGCGCGTCCCGAGGCGCCGCAGGTCGCGGCCAAGGCGTCCAAGGGCGATGCCAAACCTGCGCCGGCGGCAGCCGGCAAGACCGCTGCGGCGACACCGCCGGCTGCCGAGAAGAAGGGCGGCTGGTGGTGGTTCTCCGGTGTCGACGAGGCCGCGCAGCCGGCCAAGGCCCAGGCCAAAGCTGCGAAGGCCGAAGCGCCGAAGCCCAGAAAGGTCGATGCCGCCTGGCTGGACGCCGCCGAGAAGCGTCTGCGCGATGCGGTGGCCGGCAGCAAGTTCCGGGTCGAGCGCCGTGGCGAGGTACTTGTGGTGGTGGCGCCGGTGGATGGCTCGTTCAATCCCGACCGTCCGGCCATGCTCCTGCCGGCGACCCTGCGCCCGCTCAGCCAGGTGGCCAAGCTGGCCGCCAGCGATCCCGACAGCGCGGTGCTGATTCTCGGCCATGCCGACAGCAGCGGCGATGTGGTGGGCAATCGCAAGCTGAGCCTGGAGCGGGCTCAGTCGATGGCGGCGATCTTCCGCCTCAGCGGCCTGCAGAGCGACCGCCTGGCGCTGCACGGCGCCGGCTCCGACCTGCCGATGGCCAGCAACCAGCATGCCGCCGGCCGGGCGCAGAATCGTCGCGTGGAGATGATGCTGACCCTGCGCTCGGGCCTGCCGGCGCTGGTGGCGCAGAACAACCGCTGAGTGCCGCGTCGCCCGGCGGGGCGACACGCTCGTCAGTCCAAGCCCGTCGCGGCGCAGGGCGCCGCGTGTTGAACAAGGAGTTTTGCCATGAGTCAGTCGTTGGCCGACATGCGCCGGGATTACACCCGCGAGGGTCTCAGCGAGGAGCAGGCGCCGGCCGAGCCGTTCGCCCTTTTTCGCCACTGGTTTGCCGAGGCGGTGAAGACCGAGCAGGCGCCGGTCGAGGCCAATGCGATGACCCTGGCCACGGTGGACGCCGAGGGCCAGCCGCACTGTCGCGTGCTGCTGCTCAAGGCGCTGGACGAGCGCGGTTTCACCTTCTTCACCAACTACGACAGCGCCAAGGGCGAGCAGCTGCTGGCCAACCCGCGCGCGGCGATGACCTTCTTCTGGCCGGCTCTGGAGCGTCAGGTGCGTATCGAGGGGCGGGTCGAGAAGGTCACGTCCGTCGAGTCGGACGCCTATTTCCAGGTGCGCCCGCTGGGCAGCCGGCTGGGCGCCTGGGCTTCGCCGCAGAGCCGGGTGATCGACGGTCGCGGCGAGCTGGAGCGCCTGCTGGCGGAAACCGAGCGGCGCTTCATGGACAGCGCGCCGCATTGCCCGGAGCACTGGGGCGGCTATCGCCTGCTGCCCGAGCGGCTGGAGTTCTGGCAGGGGCGGCCGAGCCGCCTGCACGACCGGCTCAACTATCGGTTGCGCGACGGCGTCTGGCTGCGCGAGCGCCTGGCGCCGTGATGCCTGGGGTCAGGCCGCTGGGTGGTATTCCTGGGCGGCCTTCTCCAGCCAGGCGGCCAGGGCCTTGCGCTTGATGCCGCTGCCCTGCGCCTGCTGCAGGCGTTCGAGCATGTAGGCGCGCTTGGCGGGGTCGTTGCCGGCGAAGGACAGCGCCAGATCGCGATCGGTCCAGCGCTGGATGCGCTTGTACAGCCACCAGTGGAAGTACAAACCGGTTACAGTGGTAATGAAGATGATGAAATAGTCCATGTCGGGCTCCCGTGAATGCGCGCTCACCCTAGCCGATTGCCGGCACACGGAAAAGCGTCGGGAGGGCTCGGGATGGCAGGCCAGTGGAGAGCAGTCATGCGCAAATCAGCTTTATTGATGAGTCTGGCGGTTGCGGCGCTGACGGTTGGTGGCTGTGCCTCCAGCCTGACCGGCGACACCTATTCGCGCGACGAGGCGCGTGCGGTACAGACGGTGCGCCTGGGCACCATCGAGTCGTTGCGCCCGGTACGCATCGAGGGTACCAAGACGCCGATCGGCGCCGGCGCCGGCGCGGTGGTCGGCGGGATCGGCGGCAGCACCATCGGCGGCGGTCGCGGCAGTGCCGTGGCGGCGGTGATCGGCGCGGTGGCCGGCGGCCTGCTCGGCGCGGCGACCGAGGAGGGAATCACCCGCACCCAGGGCGTGGAGATCACTGTGCGCGAGGACGACGGCAACCTGCGCGCCTACGTGCAGGAAGTCAGCGAAGGGCAGATCTTCCGCGTCGGTGACCGGGTGCGCATCCTCACGGTGAACGGCACCAGCCGCGTCAGCCACTGACGACGGATCGGCCATGCGCCGGGGCGTGCGGTTTGCACGGCCCGGCGTTTTCTTTTAAAACCTTTGCAAACATTTTATCGGTCATGGGTGCGGCATTTGGCTATATGCTGCCTCGGCCATTGTGCTGGCGGCATTGCAGTTGCCATCGCCAAGGGCGCACATCCGGGCAGCGCCGTACCTGCGGCGGTCCATGTCTACAAAGGCTGCGTATCGACAGCCACCGCCCCTCTGCCGGGGGCGAGATAACCAAGGGGATATGCGATGACGCTGGCGCTCTTGATCGCGCTGCCGCTGCTGGGGGCCATTTTGCCCCTGCTGGTCGAACGCCACGGGCGTTCGCTGTGTGCCGCGGCGGCGGCGGTGGCTCCACTGGTCGGTCTGGTCCTGCTGCTCGGCGAGCGCAGCCGTGTGTTCGCCGGCGAGACGCTGCTGCAACAGTGGCAATGGCTGCCGACCCTGGGGCTGAACTTCAGCCTGCGCCTGGACGGTCTGGGCTTCCTGTTCGCCCTGCTGATCCTCGGCATCGGCCTGCTGGTGATCCTCTACGCGCGCTATTACCTGAGCAAGCAGGAGCCGATGGGGCGCTTCTACGCCTTCCTGCTGCTGTTCATGGGCGCCATGCTCGGCGTGGTGCTGTCGGAAAACCTGCTGCTGATGCTGGTGTTCTGGGAGCTGACCAGTCTTTCCTCGTTCCTGCTGATCGGCTTCTGGGGCTATCGCTCCGATGCCCGGCGCGGCGCGCGCATGGCCCTGACGGTGACCGGCGCCGGCGGCCTGGCGTTGCTCGCCGGGGTGCTGCTGCTCGGCAACCTGGTCGGCAGCTTCGAGCTGTCCGAGGTGCTGGCAGCCGGTCACTTCGTGCGCAACCATGAGCTGTATCCGCTGATCCTCGGTCTGGTCCTGCTCGGCGTGTTCACCAAGTCGGCGCAGTTCCCCTTCCATTTCTGGCTGCCCCACGCGATGGCCGCGCCCACCCCGGTATCGGCCTATCTGCACTCGGCGACCATGGTCAAGGCCGGGGTGTTCCTGCTGGCGCGCCTGTATCCGGTGCTGGCCGGCTCGGAGTGGTGGTTCTACATCGTCAGCCTGGTGGGGCTGGCGACCCTGCTGGTCGGCGCGGTGATGGCGCTGTTCCAGCACGATCTCAAGGGCCTGCTGGCGTTCTCCACGATCAGCCACCTGGGCCTGATCACCCTGCTGTTCGGCCTCGACACGCCGCTGGCGGCGGTGGCGGCGATCTTCCACATCATCAACCACGCCACCTTCAAGGCATCCTTGTTCATGGCCGCGGGGATCATCGACCACGAGACCGGCAGCCGCGACATGCGGCGCATCAACGGCATGTGGAAGTACATGCCGCACACCGCGGCGCTGGCGATGGTGGCGTCCTCGGCGATGGCCGGCGTGCCGCTGCTCAACGGCTTCCTCAGCAAGGAGATGTTCTTCGGCGAGACCCTGGCCTTCGAGCACCACCTGCTGGGCAGTTTCTATTGGATGATCCCGGCCGGCGCGACCCTGGCGGCGGTGTTCTCGGTGGCCTATTCGCTGCGCTTCATCCATGACGTGTTCTTCAACGGCGAGCCGGTCAACCTGCCCAAGTACCCACCCCACGAGCCGCCGCGCTACATGAAGGTGCCGGTGGAGATCTTGGTGTTCCTTTGCGTGCTGGTCGGCATGCTGCCGGCCTATACCGTGGCGCCGCTGCTGGCCGCCGCGGCTACCGCCAGTCTGGGCGCGACGCCACCGGAGTACAGCCTGGCGATCTGGCACGGCCTCAACCTGCCGCTGCTGATGAGCGTGATCGCGCTGATCGGCGGGATTGCCGTCTACGCCTGTCGCCAGCCGCTGTTCCGCTGGTACGCCGGCCTGCCGGACATGGACGCCAAGGCGCTGTTCGAGCTGGCCGTGCGCCAGGTGGTCCGGGTGGCCGCCTGCATCACCGGCGCGCTGGAGAACGGTTCGCTGCAGCGCTACCTGGCGCTGCTGCTGATGGCCACGCTGCTGGCGGTGTTCGTCGGCCTGTGGGACCTGCCGCAGCTGGTCGGCCCGCTGGCGCAGACCCGTCCCGATCCGGTGACCGCCCTGGGTTTGGGCGTGCTGTGCCTGAGCGCGGTGCTCACCGTGGTCTTCCACCGGCGCCGGCTGGTGGCGCTGATGATGCTCAGTGTGGTCGGCCTGCTGGTCTCGCTGGCCTTCGCGCGCTTCTCGGCGCCGGACCTGGCGCTGACCCAGCTGTCGGTCGAGGTGGTCACGGTGATCCTGCTGATGCTGGCGCTGTACTTCCTGCCGGCCCGCACGCCGGCCGAGTCGAGCAGCCTGCGCGGGCTACGCGACTTCCTGCTGGCCGGTGCCTGCGGCGGCATGGTCAGCCTGCTGACCTTCGCCGTGCTGACCCGTCCCTATGCGCAGGATCTGGCCGGCTTCTTCCTTGCCAACAGCGTGCCCGGCGGTGGCGGCACCAACGTGGTCAACGTGATCCTGGTGGACTTCCGCGGCTTCGACACCCTCGGCGAGATCAGCGTGCTGGCCATCGCCGGCGTCGGCATCTACGCGATGCTGCACGGCCTGCGCCTGCTGTCGCCCAGCCAGGACGCGGAGGGCCGTGCCTGGGCGCGGGAGCGCCATCCGCTGATCCTCGCCAGCCTGTCGCGGGTGCTGCTGCCGCTGGCTCTGCTGGTGTCGGTATTCATCTTCCTGCGCGGCCACAACCTGCCCGGCGGCGGCTTCATCGCCGGTCTGGTCACCTCGGTGGCGCTGATCCTGCAGTACATCGCCAGCGGCATCCACTGGACCCGCGAGCGCCTGCCGCTGAACTTCCAGCGTCTGGCCGGCGCCGGCGTGCTGATCGCCGGGCTGACCGGGCTGGGCAGCTGGCTGTTCGGCTACCCGTTCCTGACCTCGTCCTTCGGTCACTTCCACCTGCCGCTGGTCGGCGAGTTCGAGCTGGCCACCGCCATGCTGTTCGACCTCGGCGTGTACCTGACCGTGGTGGGGGCGACCCTGCTGATTCTCGCCTACCTGGGCAAGCTGACCCAGAACGATGCCGCAACGGAGGTTCACTGATGGAGCTGCTGTTCGCCCTGACTCTGGGCATCCTGACCGCCAGTGGCGTCTACCTGCTGCTGCGCGCGCGCACTTTCCCGGTGGTGATGGGGCTGACGCTGATCTCCTATGCGGTCAACCTGTTCCTGCTGGCCATGGGCCGACTGGCCACCGGCATCCCGGCCATCGTCGGACAGAGCGAGCGCTACACCGACCCGCTGCCGCAGGCCCTGGTGCTGACCGCCATCGTCATCGGCTTCGCGATGACCGCCTTCGTGGTAGTGCTGGCGCTGCGCGGCGTCGGTGAACTGAACACCGATCACGTCGACGGCAAGGAGCGCAAGCGATGAACCACGCCCTGATCCTGCCGATCCTGTTGCCGCTGTTCAGCGGCTGCCTGCTCCTGCTCGGCGAGCAGCGTCTGGGCAGCGGGGGGCGGCGCACGCTGTCGCTGCTCGCCACCCTGGCCCTGCTGCCGCTGGCCCTGTGGCTGACCGCCGAGGCCCATGGCGGTCCGCTGCAGGTCTATGCCCTGGGCAACTGGGTGGCGCCGTTCGGCATCGTCCTGGTCCTCGACCGTCTCAGCGCGCTGATGCTGCTGGTCACCGCGGCGCTGGCGCTGTTCGCCCTGTGCTATGCGGTGCGCGGCGACGACGAGCGGGGACGCAGCTTCCATGCGCTGTTCCAGTTCCAGCTGATGGGCATCAACGGCGCCTTCCTGACCGGCGACCTGTTCAACCTGTTCGTGTTCTTCGAGGTGCTGCTGATCGCTTCCTATGCCTTGCTGCTGCATGGCGGCGGCGGCGAGCGGGTCCGCGCCGGGCTGCACTATGTGGTGCTCAACCTGGTCGGCTCGTCGCTGTTCCTGATCGCGCTCGGGCTGTTCTACGGCATCGCCGGCACCCTGAACATGGCCGACCTGGCGCGCAAGGTGGCCCAGGCCAGCCCCGACCAGGCGCCGCTGCTCGGCGCCGCCGGATTGCTGCTGTTGCTGGTGTTCGGCCTCAAGGCCGCGATGCTGCCGCTGTACTTCTGGCTGCCGCGCGCCTATGCCGCCGCCAGCGCCCCGGTGGCGGCGCTGTTTGCGATCATGACCAAGGTCGGCGTGTACGCCATCCTGCGGGTGTTCATCCTGGTGTTCGGCGCCCAGGCCGGGCTGCTCACCGACCTGGCCCAGGTCTGGCTGTGGCCGCTGGCGCTACTGACCCTGCTGCTCGGTGTGCTCGGTGCGCTGGCGGCGAGCAGCCTGCCGCTGCTGCTGGCCTATCTGGTGGTGGTCTCGGTGGGCACCCTGCTGGCCGGGGTGGCGCTGGGCACCCCCCAGGCGCTGGTGGCGACGCTTTACTACCTGATGCACAGCACCTGGATCACCGGCGGCATGTTCCTGCTCGCCGATCTGGTCGCGCGCCAGCGCGGCAGCAAGGCGGCGCGCCTGGAAGCCGGGCCGGCGCTGCTGCAGCCGCAGCTGCTGGCCGGGCTGTTCTTCATCGGCGCCATCGGCATCGCCGGCCTGCCGCCGTTGTCCGGATTCTTCGCCAAGCTGATGCTGCTGGCCTCGGTGGCGCCGGGCATGCAGGCGCTGTGGCTGTGGTCGGTGGTGCTGCTCGGTAGCCTGGGCAGCCTGGTGGCCCTCAGCCGTGCCGGCAGCACGCTGTTCTGGCGCTCCGGGCGGGTGACCCTCGGCTGCGCCGAAAGCGACAACGGCCGTCTGCTGGCGACCATTGCCCTGCTGGCGCTCAGTCCGCTGCTGGTGCTGCTGGCCCAGCCGGTCACCGACTATCTGGAGGCGACCGTCGACCAACTGCAGGCGGTCGAGGTCTACCAGATGCTGATTCTCCAGGGAGGTGTCCAATGATGGCGCGCTGGTTGCCGCATCCCGTGC
Source organism: Pseudomonas guangdongensis (assembly GCF_900105885.1). Classification (NCBI taxonomy): domain Bacteria; kingdom Pseudomonadati; phylum Pseudomonadota; class Gammaproteobacteria; order Pseudomonadales; family Pseudomonadaceae; genus Geopseudomonas; species Geopseudomonas guangdongensis. Next base: position 2,307,523 of record NZ_LT629780.1, read on the forward strand.
TCAGCCTGTGCCTGCTGGGCGTATGGCTGCTGCTGGTCAACGACTTCAGCGCCGGCCACTGGCTGCTCGGCGCCTTTCTCGGCTGGAGCATTCCGCTGCTGACCCGGGTGTTCTGGGTACAGCCGCCGCGGTTGGTGCGGCCGCTCAAGCTGGTGCCGTTCCTGCTGCTGATCCTCGGCGACATCGTGGTGGCCAACCTGCAGGTGGCCTGGCGCATCCTCGGGCCGCTGTCGCGGCTGCGCCCGGCGTTCGTCGAGGTGCCGCTGGATATCGAGGACGAACTGGCGCTGACCATCCTCGCCAGCATCGTGACCATGACGCCGGGAACGGTCTCCGCCGATATTTCCGACGATCGCCGCACGTTGCTCGTGCATGGTCTGGACATCGACGACGAGGCGGCCCTGGTGGCGTCGATCAAGCAACGCTACGAGGCGCCTCTGAAGGAGATCTTCGCATGCTCGACTACGTGATCCCGATCTGTCTGGCGCTGCTCAGTCTGGCGCTGCTGCTGGCCGCCCTGCGGCTGATCAAGGGCCCCGACCTGCCGGACCGCATCCTGGCGCTGGACACCCTGTACATCAACGCCCTGGCGCTGCTCGTGCTGTTCGGCATCTGGCTGGGCTCGGCGCTGTTCTTCGAGGCCGCCTTGCTGATCGCGATCATGGGCTTCATCGGCACCGTCGCGGTATGCAAATACCTGCTGCGCGGCGACATCATCGAGTGAGGTGAGAGATGCTCAATCCCTGGATCGAGGCGCTGGTGGCGCTGTTCCTGCTCGCCGGCAGCCTGTTCGCACTGGTCGGCGCCATCGGCCTGTACCGCCTGCCGGACTTTTTCACCCGCCTGCACGCGCCGACCAAGGCGACCACCCTGGGCGTCGGCGGCATGGTGATCGCCTCGCTGATCTACTTCAGCTTCAGCAGCGGCCAGGTCAATCTCCACGAGCTGCTGATCACCCTGTTCCTGTTCATCACCGCACCGGTCAGCGCCAACCTGCTGGCCAAGGCGGCGATGCAGCAGAAGGTGCGTCTGCACGAGGGCACCCGCGGGCGTCCGTGGGAGCAGTGAGCCTCGGACGTCGCGGCGGGCAGGCAGCCTGACCTAGCCCGTTCCGTTCGCCTCGGCCGCAGCGACCGTCTGCCAGTGCAGGGCCACATCGAGCATGCGCAGGGCGAAGGCCCACTCGTTGTCGTACCAGGCCAGCACCTTGACCAGATCGCCCTGCACCCGAGTCTGGGTCAGGTCGACCACGCAGGACGCCGGATGGCCGGAGAAGTCGCCGGAAACCAGCGGTAGCGCGTTGCATTCCATCACTCCGGCGGGCAACTGACGCGCGGCGCTTTCGAGCACCGCGTTGATCTCGCCGCGGGTCACGGCACGCTCGGCGCTGAAGGTCAGATCGAGCAGCGAGACCGTCGGCGTCGGGACGCGCAGCGCCAGTCCGTCGAGGCGTCCGGCCAGCTCCGGCAGCACCAGGCCGATGGTCTTGGCGGCGCCGGTGTGGGTCGGAATGATCGACAGCGCCGCGGCGCGGGCGCGGTACAGATCGCCATGGGTCTGGTCGAGCAGGTTCTGGTCGTTGGTGTAGGCATGCACAGTGTTGATCAGCCCTTGGCGGATACCCACCGCGTGGTGCAGCACCATGGCCAGCGGCGCCAGGCAGTTAGTGGTGCAGGAGGCGTTGGAGACGATCCGCTGGGCGCCCAGGCGCTGGTGGTTGACGCCGTAGACCACGGTCAGCTCGGCGCTCTCCAGCGGGTGGCTGACCAGAACCCGCGGCGCGCCCGCCTGCAGGTGCTGCTCGACCTGTTCGCGCTGCTTGAGCTTGCCGCTGCACTCCAGCACCAGATCCACGCCCAGTTCGGCCCAGGGCAGCAGGCGGGCGTTGGCTTCCTGCAGCAGGCGGATCGACTGGCCGCTGATCTGCAGCATGTCCTCGTGCAGAGTCACGCTGCCGGGATAGCGGCCGTAGGTGGAGTCGAAGCGGGTGAGGTGGGCGAGGGTGGCATGGTTGCCCAGGTCGTTGATGGCCTCGACGCGGATCCGCGACTCCAGGCCGTTCTGGAAGATCGCCCGCAGCACGGCCCGGCCGATGCGTCCATATCCGTTGATGGCGATGCGCAGCATGGCCCGACTCCTTCTGTGCCCTTTGCCTGCAGCATAGCCGGCCCGCGCCGACGTTGCCCTCAGTCGCGGGCGCCGCCGAAGCTGGCGCAGCCGGTCAGCGGCGCGGCCTGATCGAGGCGCAGGCGCGCGCGCAGGTGCTGCAGGGCGCCGCTCATGTCGTCGCGGCACAGTCCGGGGCTCAGCCACAGCTCCAGGCGCTGGCCGTTCGCCTCGCTGGACAGGCTCAGGCTGCCGTCGGGCAGGCGCTCTTCGAGATAGGGTAGGGCCAGCGCCGGACTGCCCAGGCGCTCCAGCACCATGCCGCCACTCGTGACCTGCAGCGACCAGAACGGCTCGTTGCCGCTGGCGCGCAGGATCAGCCGCTTGAAGCCGCTGTCCCGGCAGCCGCGGCCCTCGCCCTGCAGGCGGTAGAGCTGCTGCAGGCGCAGGCCCGCGCCGCTGGCCTCCAGGCTGCCGCGCAGATCGACGAACAGCGCCCCCGGGCTGTCGGCAGCCAGTTGGGCGATCTGCTCGCCGGGCTCGCCCTGACGGTTGAACTCCAGGCGGTAGGTGCGGCTTTCTCCGCAGGGGCGCAATTGCCAGTCGTCGCCCTGGCGGGTCAGCTCGCCCTGCAGGCGTAGGGTCGGCGCACTCGGCTCGGTCTTGGTGGCGGGCAGCCACTGGCAGGCGGCGAACAGGGGCAGGGTGGCGAGCAGCAGGGCAGGGGCGAGACGCATGTGATCCTCCGGAGCAGGTGCGCCACGGTAATCTGCGGGGCCTGTGCCGACAAGCGCGGATCGCCTGGCCTGTCGCTACATGCATGCCTGGCGGCTGTCAATAGCGGTGGGCTGGCCAAACCCCGCAGGGCATGCTAAAACCACTGAGGAAGTGATCTAGCCGCTTGAAACAAAAGGGAAAACCATGACCAAGTCGGAATTGATCGAACGCATCGTGACCCATCAGGGGCAGTTGTCGGCCAAGGATGTCGATCTGGCCATCAAGACCATGCTTGAGCAGATGGCTCAGGCACTGGCCTGTGGCGACCGCATCGAGATTCGCGGTTTCGGCAGCTTCTCCTTGCACTACCGTGCGCCGCGGGTCGGGCGCAATCCGAAGACCGGCGAGTCGGTCCGTCTGGACGGCAAGTTCGTCCCCCACTTCAAGCCCGGCAAGGAGCTGCGCGACCGCGTCAACGAGCCCTAGCGCCGTGCCCGTCGCCTTCCCTGCCCCTGTTCGCTGGAGACTGCGCATGCTCTGGATCAAACGTGTACTGGTGTTGGCCGTTGCCCTGCTGTTGGCGGCGCTGACGCTGGTATTCATCCTCGAAAACCAGAGCCAGACGCGCCTGCAGTTCATGACCCTGCACAGCCCCGAGCTGCCGGTGGCCTTTCTCGTTGCGCTGGCCTTCATCGCCGGCGCGCTGGTCGGCCTGGGGCTGAGCGTCTACCTCCAGGCCCGTCTCAAGTTCGCCCTGGGCCGCAGCCGCGGTGAGCTGGCGCGTTGCCGCAAGGAGCTCGACGACCTGCGCGCGCAGGCCGCTTCCAGCAAGGGTTCGTAGCGCGGTGTCCGACCTGCTCTGGCTGGGCCTGTTCATGCTGGCCGTGGCCAGCGGCTGGTGGCTCGGCCGGCGCGAGCGCCGGCCGCTGGAGCGTCGCCGCGCCGCACAGGCGATCAGCGACAACCATCTACTCGGCCAGCCCTCCGATGCCACGCTCAAGCGCCTGAGCGAGGCGTTGGAGGTCAGCAACGACACCTTCGACGCCCATCTGGCGGTGGGGCGCCAGTTTCGCCAGCGCGGCGATCTGGAGCGGGCCACCCAGGTCCATCAGAATCTGCTGGCCCGTCCCGAGCTGGGCCGCGCCGAGCAGGAGCGTGCGCAGCTCGAACTGGCACGCGATTTCCTCGCCGCCGGGGTGTTTTCCCGGGCCGAGCGTCTGTTGCAGGAGCTGGTCGAGGCGCGCGCCGGAGTGAGCGGCGAGGCGCTGCTCGACCTGCAGCGCATCTACGAGCGCGAGCGCGACTGGGCCAGAGCCGTCGAGATCGCCCGGCAATTGCCGCCCGGCGAGCCGTCGCCGCAAGTTGCGCTCGGCCACTACTACTGCGAGTGGGCCGAGCAGTCCCTGCGCCGTGGCGAAGCCGCCGAGGCGCGCGCCCTGCTCGAGCGAGCGCTGGAGAGCGATCCGGCCTGTGCGCGGGCCAGCCTGCTGCTGGCGCGCCTGCATGCCGCGCAGGGCGAGGAGCGGGCGGCTATCGGCCGGTTGCTGCAGGTGGCCGAGCAGGATCGCGACTTTCTGGCCGAAAGCCTGGAGCCGTTGCTGCGGCATGCCGCGAGCACCGGCAGTCTGGCGCAGCTGGAAGCCTATCTGCGCGAGCAGCTGGCGCGCGACGAGCCGACGGTGCGCGATGCGCTGGCGCTGAGTCTGGCGCGCGTGGTCGGCCAGCGGGAGGGGGACGCCGCGGCGCAGGCCCTGCTGCACGAGCAACTGGCCAGACGCCCCTCGCTGGCGCTGATCCGGCGCCTGCTGGAATGTGCGCCGGCCGACGCCGGAGCGCTGGCGGACAGCGCCGTGCGCGATGCGCTGGCTCGGCTGGCCGAGGAAGTGCCGGCCTGGCGCTGCCGCCGATGTGGCTTCCAGGCCCGCCGTCTGCACTGGCAGTGCCCGGCCTGTCATGGCTGGGCGGTGGTGCGTCCCCGGCAGGCAGGTCCTGCCCATTGAGCGAGGCGGGCGGCCGGCTCAGATCGTTCCGGCGTTTTTCAGGGCGGCAATGGCGGCGGCGTCGTAGCCCAGGCGCGCGAGAATGGCCGCGGTATGCTCGCCCAGCTGTGGGCCGATCCACTCGGTGCCGCCGGGCGTCTCGGAGAGCTTCGGCACGATGCCGGGCATCCGGAACTCTTTGCCGTCCGGCAGGCGCGCCTTCTGCAGCATGTCGCGGGCGAGGAACTGCGGATCGCTGAACATGTCCTCGGCGCTGTAGATGCGACTGGCCGGCACCTCGGCCTGCTGCAGCACCGCCAGCACCGCGTCCAGCGGCAGCGAGCGCACCCAGACGTCGATCGCCGCGTACAGCTCGTCGCGGCGCGCATCGCGGCCGGCGTTGTCGGCCAATTGCGGATCGTTGGCCAGGTCTTCGCGGCCGATGGCCAGCATGAAGCGTTTGAAGATGGCGTCGCCGTTGGCGCCGATCTGCACATGCTTGCCGTCGGCGCTGGTGTGGATCGACGAGGGGGTGATGCCGGGCATGATGTTGCCGGTGCGCTCGCGGATGAAGCCGAACACGTCGAACTCCGGCACCAGGCTTTCCATCATGGCGAATACCGCCTCGTACAGCGCCACGTCCACCACCTGGCCCTGGCCGCCGTTGACCTCGCGGTGGCGCAGCGCCATCAGCGCGCCGATCACACCCCACAGCGCGGCGATCGAGTCGCCGATGGAGATGCCGGTGCGCACCGGCGGGCGGTCCTTGAAGCCGGTGATGTAGCGCAGCCCGCCCATCGACTCGCCCACCGCGCCGAAGCCCGGCTGGTCCTTCATCGGCCCGGTCTGGCCGAAGCCGGACAGGCGCACCATCACCAGCTTCGGGTTCAGCGCGTGCAGCACCTCCCAGCCGAGGCCGAGCTTCTCCAGCACGCCGGGGCGGAAGTTCTCGATGACGATGTCCGCTTCGGCCACCAGTTGCTTGAGGATGGCCTGGGCTTCGGGGTGCTTGAGGTTGAGGGTCAGCGACTGCTTGTTGCGCGCCTGCACGAACCACCACAGCGAGGTGCCCTCGTACAGCTTGCGCCACTTGCGCAGCGGATCGCCGCCGTCGGGCGACTCGATCTTGATCACATCGGCGCCGAACTCGGCGCAGATGCGCGAGGCGAACGGGCCGGCGATCAGGGTGCCGAGTTCGATGACCTTGAGGCCGGCGAGGGGTTTGGCGGGCAGGGACATGGTGGCTCCTAGAGGGAAGGCTTGGCCAAGCCTAGGCGATTGCCGGGCGCGCGGCGAGAGTCCGCGCCGGCAGGCTGCGCGCCGGTGCGCGCCGAAGGGGCGCGCGGCCGGTGGCGCTGCAGCGGGTGCCGGGCCGTCGGGTGGTTTCGGGTACACTGCCGGCCTTTTTTCCTTCCATCCGGAACGCCCCATGGCCCTGCAGTCCACGCCCTACAAAGTCGAACTCAACCTCACCGATCTGGATCGCGGGGTCTACGAGAACCTGCGCTTCACCGTCGCCAAGCACCCCTCGGAAACCGAGGAGCGCATGGCGGTGCGGCTGATCGCCTATGCGCTGTTCTACAACGAGCAGCTGGCCTTCGGCCGCGGCCTGTCCGATGTGGACGAGCCGGCGCTGTGGGAAAAGAGCCTGGACGGTCGCGTGCTGCACTGGATCGAGGTCGGCCAGCCGGACGCCGAGCGCATCACCTGGTGCTCACGGCGCACCGAGCGCACCAGCCTGCTGGCCTACGGCAACCTGCGCGTCTGGCAGGGCAAGGTGGTCGATGCGGTGAAGACCCTGAAGAACGTCCATATCGCCGCGCTGCCCCAGGAGCCGCTGGCCGAGCTGGCCCGCGACCTGCCGCGCAGCATCAGCTGGAGCCTGATGATCAGCGAAGGCACCCTGTTCGTCACCGACGAACGCGGCCAGCAGCACGAACTGCAGCTGGAGTGGCTGCTCGGCGAGCGCGGCTGAGCGACCGCCCGGCGCCTTGCGCCGAGTGCCGGCGGGCTGCTTCGGCCGCTGCGGCGAGCGGCGCGGCGCTCCAGCGAGGCTCAGGGTGGCAGCGGCGCTTCGCGCGCCTGCCCGGCTCCGCGCCGTCCGGCGGCCACGGCATTCCTGTTATGCTTGCCGCCCCTTGCGGCGCTCCAGCCGCCGCCCGTCCCGGCCACACGACCCGAGTTCCGATGCGCATCGTTCCCCGCTCCCTGCCGTCCGTCCTGCCCGACCTGGGCGACCTGCCGCCGCTGCTGACCCGCCTGTACGCCGCCCGCGGCGTGCAGTCCGCCGCCGAGCTGGACAAGGCGCTGGCGCGGCTGATCCCGTACCGCGAGCTGAAGGGCATCGACGCCGCGGTCGAACTGCTGGTGACGGCGCTGGAAAGCCGTCAGCGCATGCTGATCGTCGGCGATTTCGACGCCGACGGCGCCACCGCGAGCAGCGTCGGCGTGCTGGCGCTGCGCATGCTCGGCGCCGCCCACGTCGACTACCTGGTGCCCAACCGCTTCGAGTACGGCTACGGCCTGACTCCGGAGATCGTCGCGGTGGCGCTGGACAAGCGCCCCGAACTGCTGATCACCGTCGACAACGGCATTTCCAGCATCGACGGCGTGGCGGCGGCCAAGGCGGCGGGCCTCAAGGTGCTGGTCACCGACCACCACCTGCCCGGCCCGGAGCTGCCGGCGGCCGATGCTATCGTCAATCCCAACCAGCCGGGCTGCGGCTTCCCGAGCAAGGCGCTGGCCGGGGTCGGGGTGATCTTCTATGTACTGCTGGCCCTGCGCGCGCGGCTGCGCGAGCTGGACTGGTTCGCCCGCGCAGGCATTGCCGAACCGAACCTGGCCGAGCTGCTCGACCTGGTGGCCCTCGGCAGCGTCGCCGACGTGGTGCCGCTGGACGCCAACAACCGCATCCTGGTTCACCAGGGCCTGGCGCGCATCCGCGCCGGGCGGGCGCGGCCGGGGCTGCGCGCGCTGCTCGAGGTGGCCGGCCGCGACCACCGGCGCATCACCTCCACCGATCTCGGCTTCATCCTCGGCCCGCGCCTGAATGCCGCCGGCCGGCTGGACGACATGAGCCTCGGCATCGAGTGCCTGCTGTGCGAGGACGAGGCGCTGGCCCGCGACATGGCCCAGCAGCTCGATCAGCTCAACCACGACCGCAAGGCCATCGAGCAGGGCATGCAGCGCGAGGCGCTAGCCCAGCTCAAGGAGCTGAAAGTCGAGGAGCTGCCGTTCGGCCTGTGCCTGTTCGACGCCGACTGGCACCAGGGGGTGATCGGCATCCTCGCCTCGCGCCTCAAGGAGCGTTACCACCGGCCGACCATCGCCTTTGCCGATGCCGGCGACGGCGTGCTCAAGGGTTCGGCGCGCTCGATCCCCGGCTTCCACATCCGCGATGCGCTGGACGCGGTGGCGGCCCGCCATCCGGGGCTGATCAGCAAGTTCGGCGGCCACGCCATGGCCGCCGGCCTGTCGCTGCCGCAGGCCAACTTCGGTGCCTTCGCCGCCGCCTTCGACGCCGAGGTGCGCCGCCAGCTGGTCGAGGACGACCTCGCCGGGCGCCTGCTCACCGACGGCTCGCTGGCCGCCGAGGAGTTCCGCCTGGATCTCGCCCAGCAGCTGCGCCACGCCGGTCCCTGGGGCCAGCACTTCCCCGAGCCGCTGTTCCACGGCGTGTTCGAGATCGTCCAGCAGCGCATCGTCGGCGAGCGCCATCTCAAGCTGGTGCTGAAGAGCGAATGCGGTCGCGCCCAGCTCGACGCCATCGCCTTCAACGTCGACCGCGAACTGTGGCCCAACCCGACGATCCGCTGGGCCGAGGTGGCCTACCGGCTGGACGTCAACGAGTACCGTGGCCAGGAAAGTGTGCAGCTGATGGTCGCCCATCTCGAACCGCGCTGAGCCAGCCTCGGAGGCTGCGGGCCCTCGGGCGCCCGACCGCTCCGCGCATGCCCTCTTGATTCTGCGCCCGGGCGGCGCAATATCCTCGGGATAGCGGACGATTCGTGGAGCCCTGCCATGATCCAGCTGTTCCAGCCGCTGACCCTGCGGCAACTGACCCTGCCCAACCGCATCGCGGTGTCGCCGATGTGCCAGTACAGCGCCCGCGACGGCCTGGCCAACGACTGGCACCTGGTCCACCTTGGCAGCCGCGCCACCGGCGGCGCCGGACTGGTGATCGCCGAAGCCACCGCGGTGGCGCCCGAGGGGCGTATCAGCCCGCAGTGCCTGGGGCTGTGGTGCGACGCGCAGATCGAGCCGCTGCGGCGCATCACCCGCTTCATCGACAGCCAGGGCGCGGTGGCCGGCATCCAGCTCGGCCATGCCGGGCGCAAGGCCGGCGTGTGGCGACCGTGGGCCGGGCGCAGCGGCGCGCTGCCGCTGGACGACGGCGGCTGGACGCCCCTGGCGCCCTCGGCGCTGCCTTTCGCTGCCGACCATCACACGCCCCGTGCGATGAGCCGTGCGCAGATCGCCACGCTGATCGCCGACTTCGCCAGCGCCGCCGGGCGCGCCCGGGCGGCCGGATTCCGGGTGGTGGAGATCCACGCGGCCCACGGCTACCTGCTGCACCAGTTCCTCTCGCCGCTGAGCAATGTCCGCGACGACGACTACGGCGGCAGCTTCGCCAACCGTACCCGCCTGCTGCTGGAGGTGGTCGAGGCGGTGCGCGCGGTGTGGCCGGCAGAGCTGCCTTTGCTGGTACGCCTGTCGGCCACCGACTGGCTGGACGGCGGCTGGAGCGAGCCGGAAACGGTCGAGCTGGCGCGGCTGCTCAAGGCGCGCGGGGTCGACCTGATCGACCTGTCCAGCGGCGGCCTGGCGCCCGGCGCGCAGATCCCGCTGGGGCCGGGCTACCAGGTGCGCTTCGCCGAGCGGGTGCGCCACGAGGCGCAGATCGCCACCGGCGCGGTCGGGCAGATCAGCGAGCCGGCGCAGGCCGAGCAGGTGCTGCGCTGCGGTCAGGCCGATCTGGTCCTGCTGGCCCGCGAGCTGCTGCGCGATCCCTACTGGCCGCTGCACGCCGCCGAGGCGCTCGGCCACCGGCTGGCCTGGCCGGCGCAGTACGTGCGCGCCGCCCGCCAGGACACACCGATCCACGACTCCACCGCCGGGCTGGACTGAGCGGTCACATCGCCTTGCACTTTTGCGCGGCTTCGCGCTGCCCGGCGCGCAGCGCCCTCGGCATAATCGCCCGATCTTCAGCGGAGAACTCCCATGGACACACGCAGTCTGCTCGACCAGTTGCTCAAGGCCGCCCCCGGCCTGCTGGGCAGCGCCGGTTCATCATCGAAGTCGCGCCCCGCCGGGCGACCGGACGGCAAGGAAGGCAAGGGCGGCAAGGGCGGCAAGGACAGCGGGCTGGGCAGCCTGCTGTCCGGCGCGGCCGGCGGCGGTCTGGCGGCCGGCGCCATCGGTCTGCTGCTGGGCAGCAAGAAGGCGCGCAAGTACGGCGGCAAGGCGCTGACCTACGGCGGCCTGGCGGCGCTCGGGGTGATGGCCTACAAGGCCTATGGCAACTGGCAGAAGCAGCAGGGCGCCAGCCAGCCGGCCACCGCGCCGCAGACCCTCGACCGCCTGCCGCCGGCGCAGGTCGAGCAGCACAGCCATGCGATCCTCCAGGCGCTGATCGCCGCGGCCAAGGCCGACGGGCACATCGACGCGCGCGAGCGCGAGCTGATCGACGCCGAGGTCGCGCGTCTGAGCGGCGATGCGCAGCTGCTGGCCTGGATCGACGGCGAGCTGAACCGCCCGCTCGATCCGGCGGCGGTGGCCCGCGCCGCGCAGACCCCGGAGATGGCCGCCGAGATGTACCTGGCCAGCCGCCTGCTGATCGACGAGGAAAACTTCATGGAGCGCGCCTACCTAGACGAGCTGGCCCGCCAGCTGCGTCTCGACCCGGCGCTGCGCGGCGAGCTGGACCGTCAGGTGGCCGAGGCCGGTTAGCCGGCGTCGCGGTACTCGGGCAACTGGCCGAGGCGCTGCTTGAGGAAATCCACCAGCAGGCGGACCTTGGGCGACAAGCCGCGCTGCGGCGGATACAGCGCCCAGACCGCGGTATTCGGCGGGCGATGCTGTTCCAGCAGGGCGACCAGCGCGCCGCTTCTCAGGTGCTCCAGCACGTAGTAGTCGGGCAGCTGGCACAGGCCGAAGCCGCGCAGCGCCGCGTCGAGCACCGCCGCGCCGCTGTTGCAGCGCCAGTTGCCCTGCACGCGCAGCTGGGTTTCCTGGCCGTGTTCGGCGAACACCCAGTGGTCGCTGCTGCCGATCAGGCAGTTGTGCCGGGCCAGGTCGGCCAGGCTGCGCGGCTCGCCGGCGCGTTCGAGGTAGGCCGGCGCGGCGCACAGGTACATCTCGCGCGGCGCCAGGCGGGTGGCCACCAGCCGCTCGGCGTTCAGGCGACCGAGGCGCACGGCCAAGTCGAGGCCTTCGTGGAGCAGGTCGAGGGTGCGGTTGCTCAGCTGGATGTCCACCCGCAGCTGTGGGTGCCGGGCCATGAACTGGTTGACCAGCGGCACCACGAAGCGCTCGCCGTAGGCCACCCCGCAGGTCATGCGCAGCAGGCCCTTGGGCTCGGCGGACAGGTCGCCGACCGCCCGCCAGGCGTCCTCGCGGGCGTCCTGCAGGCTGCGGCAGTGCTGCAGGAAGATCTGCCCGGCCTCGGTCAGGCTGACCCGCCGGGTGCTGCGATGCAGCAGGCGGCTCTGCAGGCGTTCTTCGAGCTGGGCGATGCGCCGGCTGACATGGGACGAGGACACCCCGAGGCGCTCGGCGGCGGCGGTGAACTGGCCGCACTCGGCGACGGCGACGAACTCGTCCAGCCCATCCCATTGGCTCATGGGGATTCTCCGGTGGGGCAGGGGATTGTCCCTGTGTGGCAATAATGTTTTTCCAAGCGGGCGATTATTCCTCAAAAGCCGCTGATCTACACTGTGCGGCACATTCCGGCGCAGGTTTCGCCCTGTGCCGTCCGCGTATCGCCAGGAGCCTTCCGATGATCAAATCCCGTGCCGCCGTCGCCTTCGCCCCCAACCAGCCGCTGCAGATCGTCGAGGTGGACGTCGCGCCGCCGCAGGCCGGCGAGGTGCTGGTGCGCATCGTCGCCAGCGGCGTGTGCCACACCGACGCCTACACCCTGTCCGGCCAGGACAGTGAGGGCGTGTTCCCCTGCATCCTCGGCCACGAGGGCGGCGGCATCGTCGAGGCGGTGGGCGAGGGCGTCACCTCGGTGCAGGTCGGCGACCACGTGATCCCGCTGTATACCGCCGAGTGCCGCCAGTGCAAGTTCTGCACCTCCGGCAAGACCAACCTGTGCAGCTCGGTGCGTGCCACCCAGGGCAAGGGCCTGATGCCCGACGGCACCACCCGCTTCAGCTACAACGGCCAGCCGGTCTACCACTACATGGGCTGCTCGACCTTCTCCGAGTACACCGTGCTGCCGGAAGTCTCGGTGGCGGTGATTCCCAAGGAGGCACCGCTGGAGAAGGTCTGCCTGCTCGGCTGCGGCGTGACCACCGGCATCGGCGCGGTGCTCAACACCGCCAAGGTCACCGAGGGCTCCACCGTGGCGATCTTCGGCCTCGGCGGCATCGGCCTCGCGGCGATCATCGGCGCCAAGATGGCCAAGGCCTCGCGCATCATCGGCGTCGACATCAACCCGGCCAAGGAGGCCGTGGCCCGCGAGCTGGGCCTCACCGATTTCGTCAATCCGAAGGACCACGCCAAGCCGATCCAGGACGTGATCGTCGAGATGACCGACGGCGGCGTGGACTACAGCTTCGAGTGCATCGGCAACGTGCAGCTGATGCGCGCGGCGCTGGAGTGCTGCCACAAGGGCTGGGGCGAGTCGACCATCATCGGTGTGGCGCCGGCCGGCGCCGAGATCAGCACCCGGCCGTTCCAGCTGGTCACCGGCCGCGTCTGGCGCGGCAGCGCCTTCGGTGGCGTCAAGGGCCGCACCGAGCTGCCGAGCTACGTGGCGAAGTCGCAGAAGGGCGAGATCCCGCTGGATACCTTCATCACCCACACCATGGGTCTGGAGGACATCAACGAGGCCTTCGAGCTGATGGAGGAGGGCAAGAGCATCCGTACCGTCATCCACTTCTGAGGCGTGACACACCGCCCGCAATGATCGCGCCCATGCTTTCTGCATGGGCGCGCCGTTTCCGGACCTCATGCAAGGAGTTCCCCCCATGAGCCTCGAACTGCTTTCCAGCCAGAAGAGCTTCGGCGGCTGGCACAACCGCTACCGTCACCGCTCGGCCACCCTCCAGTGCGACATGGTGCTCGCCGTCTACCTGCCGCCGCAGGCCGAACCGGACGCGAAGCTGCCGGTGCTCTACTGGCTGAGCGGGCTGACCTGCAGCGACGAGAACTTCATGCAGAAGGCCGGCGCCCAGCGCCTGGCTGCCGAACTGGGGCTGGTGCTGGTGGCGCCGGACACCAGCCCGCGCGGCCCTGACGTGCCGGGCGACCCGGACGGCGCCTGGGACTTCGGCCACGGCGCCGGCTTCTACCTGAACGCCACCGAGCAGCCCTGGGCGCAGCATTACCACATGCACGACTACGTGGTGCAGGAGCTGCCGGCGCTGGTCGAGGCGAACTTCCCGGTCAACGACAAGCGCGGCATCAGTGGCCACTCGATGGGCGGGCACGGCGCGCTGGTCTGCGCCCTGCGCAATCCCGGGCGCTACCGCTCGCTGTCGGCGTTCGCGCCGATCGCCAACCCGAGCAGCTGTCCGTGGGGCGAGAAGGCCTTTACCCGCTATCTGGGCGCGGATCGCGACGCCTGGCGCGGCTGGGATGCCTGTGCGCTGCTGGCCGAGCGCCCGGCCCGGCACCTGCCGATCCTGGTCGACCAGGGCGATGCCGACAGCTTCCTCGATGTGCAGCTCAAGCCGGCGGTCCTGCAGGCCGCGGCGGCGGCGGTCGGCCAGCCGCTGACCCTGCGCCTGCAGCCGGGCTACGACCACAGCTACTGGTTCGTCGCCAGCTTCATCGACGACCACCTGCGCCACCACGCGGCAGCGCTGCACGGCTGACCCCCGCGCCGCCCGCGGCGCGGCAACTCCTGTAGAATCGGCGCCCCGACTTCTGCAAGGCGTTGTCAATCATGCGTATCGGCCACGGCTACGACGTGCATCGTTTCGGCGAGGGCGAGTTCATCACCCTCGGCGGCGTGCGCATTCCCCACCGCTTCGGGCTCATCGCCCACTCCGACGGCGACGTGCTGCTGCATGCGCTGAGCGATGCGCTGCTCGGCGCGGCGGCGCTCGGCGACATCGGCCGGCATTTTCCCGACACCGACCCGCAGTTCAAGGGCGCCGACAGTCGCGTCCTGCTGCGCCATGTGCTCGGTCTGATCCACGCCAAGGGCTGGCGGGTCGGCAACCTCGACGCCACCATCGTCGCCCAGGCGCCGAAGATGGCTCCGCACATCGAAGCGATGCGCGCGCACATCGCCGCCGATCTGCAGATCGAGCCCGATGCGGTCAACGTCAAGGCCACCACCACCGAGAAGCTCGGCTTCGCCGGCCGCGAGGAGGGCATCGCCGTGCACGCGGTCGCCCTGCTGCTGCCGCGATGAGCGCGCTCGACGAGCAGGCGCTGCTCGGCCCGACCGCCTGGGGCCAGCCTTGCGGCAGCGCGGTGCTCAAGCACACGGCGGAGGACTTTCAGGTCAACGAGGTGCTGGACATTCCGCTGTCCGGCAGCGGCGAGCATCTGTGGCTGTGGGTGGAGAAGCGTGGCCTGAATACCGAGGACGCCGCGCGGCGCATCGCCCGCGCCGCCGGCGTGCCGCTCAAGGCGATCAGCTATGCCGGCCTCAAGGATCGCCAGGCGCTGACCCGCCAGTGGTTCAGCCTGCACCTGCCGGGCAAGGCCGACCCCGACCTGGCGGCGGCCGAGGGCGACGACCTGCGCATCCTCGAACGCACCCGCCACTCGCGCAAGCTGCAGCGCGGCGCCCATGCCGCCAACGGCTTCGTCATCCGCCTGACCGCCCTCGATGCCGACCGCGCCGTGCTGGAGCAGCGCCTGGCGCAGATCGCCGCCGGCGGGGTGCCCAACTATTTCGGTTTGCAGCGCTTCGGCTTCGACGGCGGCAACCTGCACGAGGCCCGCCACTGGGCCGCGCAGGGCACGCTGCCCGAGCAGCGCAACCGCCGCTCGCGGGTGCTGTCGGCGGCGCGCAGCTACCTGTTCAACCGGGTGCTGGCGGCGCGCATCGCCGAGGGCTGCTGGAACCGCGCGCTGCCCGGCGACCGGCTGGCCTTCACCGACAGTCGCAGCCACTTCCTCGCCGGCGCGGCCGACTGCCACGATCCGCGCCTGGCCGCACTCGACCTGCATCCCACCGGCCCGCTGTTCGGCGCCGGCGCGCTGGAAACCGGCGGCGCGCCGCAGGCGCTGGAGCAGCAGCTGCAGGCGGAGGAAGCGGCTCTGGTCGACTGGCTGGCGGGTGCCGGACTGGAGCAGATGCGCCGCATTCTGCGCCTCCCCATTGCCGGGCTGACGTGGCATTATCCCGCCACCGATACCCTGCAACTGGAATTCGTCCTGCCGGCCGGTTGCTTCGCCACCGTGGTGGTGCGCGAACTGGTCCGGTTGCTGCCGACAGGATCTATGGATATCCCATGCGAATTTTGATCGCCAACGACGACGGCGTTTACGCCCCCGGCCTCGTCGCGCTGCACCAGGCGCTGGCCGACTATGCCGAGTGCGCGGTGGTCGCACCCGACCAGGATCGCAGCGGTGCCAGCAGTTCGCTGACCCTCGACCGTCCGCTGCATCCGCAGCGTCTGGACAACGGCTACATCAGCATCAACGGTACGCCGACCGACTGTGTGCACCTGGCCCTCAACGGCCTGCTCGAACATACCCCGGAGATGGTGGTTTCGGGGATCAACCTGGGCGCCAACCTGGGCGACGACGTGCTGTATTCCGGCACGGTGGCGGCGGCCCTGGAAGGACGCTTCCTCGACAAGCCGGCGTTCGCCTTCTCGCTGCTGTCGCGACAGACCGACAACCTGCCGGCCGCCGCGCAGATCGCCCGACGCCTGGTGGCCATGCATGACCAGCTCGACCTGCCGCCGCGCACGGTGCTCAACGTCAATATCCCCAACCTGCCGCTGGAGCGCATCCGCGGCATCCAGCTGACCCGCCTCGGCCACCGCGCCCGCGCCGCCGCACCGGTCAAGTCGGTCAACCCGCGCGGCAAGGAAGGCTACTGGATCGCGGTGGCCGGCGATGCCGAGGACGGCGGCCCGGGGACCGACTTCCACGCAGTGATGCAGGGCTACGTGTCGATCACCCCGTTGCAGCTGGACCGCACCTTCCACGAAGGCTTCCGCGGTCTGGGCATTCTGGAGACGTTGTTGTGACAAGGAACGACCTGCAGCGCCGAGGGATCGGCATGACTTCCCAGCGCACCCGCGAGCGGCTGATCCAGCGCCTCTGCGAGGAGGGATTGTCGGATGCGCGGGTGCTCGAAGTGATCCGCCGCACGCCGCGCCACCTATTCGTCGACGAGGCGCTGGCCCATCGCGCCTACGAGGACACCGCGCTGCCGATCGGCCACAACCAGACCATCTCGCAGCCGTTCATGGTCGCGCGGATGAGCGAGCTGCTGCTGGCCAGCGGACCGCTGGACAAGGTGCTGGAGATCGGCACCGGTTCGGGCTACCAGACCGCGGTGCTCGCCCAACTGGTCGAGCGGGTGTTCTCGGTGGAGCGCATCCAGTCGCTGCAGGAGCGCGCCAAGGAGCGACTGCTCGAACTCGACCTGCGCAATGTGGTCTTTCGTTGGGGCGATGGCTGGGACGGCTGGTCGGCCCTGGCGCCCTACAACGGGATCATCGTGACCGCCGCCGCCAGCGAGGTGCCGCAGGCGCTGCTCGACCAGCTGGCGCCGGGCGGACGGCTGGTGATCCCGGTCGGCGCCGGCGACGAGCAGCAACTGCTGCTGATCGTCAACGAGGGTGGGCACTTCTCCCGGCAAATACTTGACTCGGTACGTTTCGTGCCTCTGCTGAGCGGCTCGGTGTTCTGAGTCCTCGGCCGTTCTGACGGAAAAAACAATGCGAAATGCTTTCCTGCTGTTCGCCAAGGGCATGGCCATGGGCGCAGCCGACGTGGTGCCGGGGGTTTCCGGCGGCACCATCGCCTTCATCAGCGGCATCTACGACGAACTGCTGCGCTCCATCGGCGCGGTGCCGACGGCCCTGCGCCAGTTGCTGCGCGGTCGGGTGCGCGAGGCCTGGCAGACGGCCAACGCCAATTTCCTGGTGATCCTGCTGAGCGGCGTGCTGACCAGCATCTTCAGTCTGGCGCGGGGCATCACCTGGCTGCTGGAGCACCAGCCGATCCCGCTGTGGTCGTTCTTCTTCGGTCTGATCCTGGTTTCGGTCTGGCTGGTCGGTCGGGAGATCTCGCGCTGGAACTGGGGCAGCATGCTGGGCTTCGGTCTCGGCGTGGCGTTCGCCTGGTGGATCACCGTGGCGGCCCCGATGCAGTGGGGGCACGACCCGCTGAGCCTGTTCTTCGCCGGCGCCATCGCCATCTGCGCGATGATCCTGCCAGGCATCTCGGGCAGCTTCCTGCTGGTGCTGATGGGGCTCTATGCCTTCGTGCTGGAAGCGGTCAAGGGCTTCGATGTGGCGGTGCTGGCGGTGTTCGCCGCCGGCTGCGCCTGCGGCCTGCTGAGCTTCGCGCGGTTGCTGAGCTGGATGCTCGAACATGTGCGCACCCTGACTCTGACCTTCCTGACCGGGCTGATGCTCGGCTCGCTGAACAAGGTCTGGCCCTGGAAGGAGACCCTGACCTGGCGCGCCGACCGTCATGGCCAGTTGCAGCCGCTGCAGCAGGAGAACCTGTGGCCCTGGCACTACGCCCAGTCGAGCGGACAGGACGCGCAACTGCTGCTGGCGCTGCTGATGGCGCTGGGCGGCGTGTTGCTGGTCTGTGCTCTGGAATGGTTTGCCAGGCGGCACCGGCCGCAGGTGGGGGAGGCATGAGTCGGCTCATGAGCGGATTCGCGATGTCATCGCAGGGTCGCGGCGCGCTGCGTCTGTTGGCCGGGTTTGGGCTGTGCCTGGGGTTGGCGCTGCTGGGAGGCTGCGCCACGTCTACGGGAAGCAGCGTGTCCGTCGACAGCCGCGCTGCGAACGCCCGTCAGCCGGTCACCCAGGGACAGTACCGGGTCCAGCGTGGCGACACCCTGTATTCGATTGCCAGTCGCTATGGCTGGGAATGGCGCGCCCTGGCGACCCACAACCGCATCGCCCCGCCCTACACGATTCATGTCGGGCAAGTGATCCGCTTCGGCACCTCGGGGCAGGCCCTGGCCAGCTCGCCGGCGCCCGCAGTGGTCGCACCGGTCGCAAGCCGGGCGCCCGGCAGTGCGGCCCGTCCCGCCGCTCCTGTGGCCGCGCCGAGCGTGCCGGCCACCACACCGGTGATGCCGTCTGCCCGCTCGGCCAGCGGCTGGTCATGGCCGGCCGTCGGTCAGGTGATCGAGGTGTTTTCGGCGAGCAATAGTTTGAACAAGGGCATTGATATCGCCGGAGATTTGGGCCAGCCTGTCCTTGCTGCACAAGATGGAAGCGTGGTGTACGCCGGTAGCGGTTTGCGGGGATACGGCGAGCTGGTCATCATCAAGCACAACGATACCTACGTCAGTGCCTACGGCCACAACCGCAGGCTGCTGGTGAAGGAAGGACAGCGTGTCAAGGTAGGTCAGCAGATTGCGGAAATGGGCTCTACGGACACTGACAGGGTGAAGCTGCATTTCGAGATTCGCCGTCAGGGCAAGCCCGTCGACCCGTTGCAGTATCTGCCACGCCGCTGAGCTGTCACCTTTGCCGGATAGCGTGGGGGGACAGGACCCCGGCGCGTCAAAGGGATATGAGCGTACGAGGTCTTTTGTCGAGCTCAGCAAAGGACCAATAAAAATGGCAAGTTCCAAAAAAGAAACCGTGGAGTTTGACAGCGATGACGAAATTCTCCTCCTGGAGCCTGGCGTCATCCCTGACCTGGATGTCGCCGAGCCGGAGGGAGACGGCGATGCGGGGCTCGACGTTCAGCCCGGCGCCAGCTCCCGGCAGCACAAGTTCATCGACTACACCCGTGCGCTCGACGCCACGCAGCTTTATCTGAACGAAATCGGCTTCTCGCCGCTGCTGACCCCGCAAGAGGAAGTGCATTTCGCCCGCATGGCGCGGCGCGGCGAAGAAGCCGGGCGCAAGCGGATGATCGAGAGCAACCTGCGCCTGGTGGTGAAGATATCCCGTCGCTACGTCAACCGGGGGCTGACCCTGCTCGATCTGATCGAAGAGGGCAACCTCGGCCTGATCCGCGCGGTGGAGAAGTTCGATCCGGAGCGTGGCTTCCGCTTTTCCACCTATGCGACCTGGTGGATCCGCCAGACCATCGAGCGGGCGATCATGAACCAGACGCGTACCATCCGCCTGCCGATCCACGTGGTCAAGGAGCTCAACGTCTACCTGCGCGCCGCTCGCGAGCTGACCCAGAAACTCGACCACGAGCCCTCGGCCGAGGAAATCGCCGCCCTGCTGGACAAGCCGGTCGGCGAGGTCAAGCGCATGCTCGGGCTCAACGAGCGGGTGACGTCTGTGGATGTCACCCTGGGTCCGGATTCCGATAAGACCCTGCTCGACACCCTGACCGACGAGCGTCCCAGCGATCCCTGCGAGCTGCTGCAGGACGAGGATCTGAGCCAGAGCATCGATCTGTGGCTGTCCGACCTGTCGGAAAAGCAGCGCGAGGTGGTGATCCGCCGCTTCGGCCTGCGCGGTCATGAGAGCTGCACGCTGGAGGAGGTGGGGCGCGAGATCGGCCTGACCCGCGAACGGGTACGGCAGATCCAGGTAGAGGCGCTCAAGCGCCTGCGCGAGATCCTGGAAAGCAACGGCCTGTCCAGCGAGGCGCTGTTCGAGTAAGCACTTCCGCACTGCAAGAGCCCGACCCGGCAGCGTCCGCGTCGGGTTTTTTCGTGCCCGCGGGCAAGACAAGCGGCATGTGCGGTCATTGATCGGATATCGGGCCGAGGCGCCGCTTGTCGCCCGTCCCTGTAATCCAAGGCTTACAGGGTTTGTAAGCCAATGCCGGAAAGGCTTCGGGTATTTGCCGGGCTGAGCGGTGAGTTTTTTTATAAATCTCTGTTTTTAAAGGATTTTTTGTGTTGCGGCAGGTGCTGGGGCGCCTCGCTCAGGCGGCGACGGCCAGCTTGCGGAAAAGTTCCCGGCGGCTAGTATCTGTCTTGCGTTCAGGATGTAACGCAGCCGGCAAGGATGCAGGCAGGGACATCACAGGGAAGCGATTCACCACGGTCGGTGGCAAGGGAACAGAAAGCAGGGCGGGGGCAACCCCGCCCTATTTTTTTGCGTGCGCAAAAGGTTCAGCCGCGGATGACCGGGCGGGTCGGGTCGGTGATCCACTCGCTCCAGGAGCCAGCGTACAGCCTGGCCAGCGGGTAGCCCGCCAGGCACAGGGCGAACAGGTTGTGGCAGGCGGTCACTCCGGAGCCGCAGTAGGCGACGATGCGGCTTTGCGGGCGCGGGCCGATCAGCCGGGCGAAGCGCTGGCGCAGGATGGCGGCATCGAGAAAGCGCTCGCTGTCGTCCAGGTTGTCGGTGAAGGCTGCGCACTGCGCGCCGGGAATGTGTCCGGCCACCGGATCGATCGGCTCGACTTCGCCACGAAAACGCGGCAGACCGCGAGCATCGAGCAATACCAGATCGGGGTCGGCCAGGGCCTGTGTCAGTTCGTTGCCGTCGATCACCAGAGCCGGATCGGGCTGGCCATGGAAGTCGCCGGCCGTCGCGAGCGGGCAGTCTCGGCTCAGCGGCAGACCGGCATCCTGCCAGGCGTTCAGGCCGCCATCGAGCAGCCAGACACCTTCGCGCTTGCCGAGCCAGAGCAGCAGCCACCAGGCGCGTGCGGCGAAGGCTCCCGGCCCGTCGTCGTAGAGCACGATCTGGCTGTCGTTGCCGATTCCCCAGGCGCGCAGGCGCTGGCAGAGTTGCTGCGGGTCGGGCAGGGGATGGCGGCCACTGCGTCCGGGCTGTACCGGGGCCGACAGGTCGCGCTCCAGGTCGGCATGTTGCGCGCGCGGCAGGTGGCCGGTCGCATGGGCGCGCCGACCGTAGTCGGGGTCTTCCAGGGCAAAGCGGCAGTCGAGGATCACCAGATCCGGCTGGTCGAGGCGTTGTGCCAGTTCTTGCGGGCTGAGCAGGCGGGCAAGGGCCATGGGCTTCTCCAGGTATGGGCAGTGGCGGGCAGGTGGGTGGACGACCTACAGCTTAACGCCAGTCTCCGCTCGACGTGCAGGGTGCATTTCCTGTGCCGGCGCTTGGCCGAATTGCCGCATGTTTGCCGCGCCGGCAGGTATACTCCGCGCTTTTACGCAGGAGAGCCTCGTGGCCGCAATCGATATCCGCTGGGTCCTGGATGACGCGACCCTGGCCAGCTGCTGCAGCGCCTGGCGCCGCCGGCCTTTCGTGGCGCTGGATACCGAGTTCATGCGGGTGGATACCTTCTACCCGATCGCCGCCTTGCTACAGGTCGGCGACGGTGAGGCAGTGTGGCTGATCGACCCGCTGAAGATCGGCGACTGGGCGCCGTTCGCCGCGCTGTTGGAAGACCCTGCGGTGGTCAAGGTACTGCACTCGTGCAGCGAGGACCTTGAGGTGTTCCGGCGCCTGACCGGCAGTTGCCCGCAGCCGCTGTTCGACACCCAGATCGCCGCCGGCTACCTGGGCATCGGTTTCTCCATGGGCTACTCGCGGCTGGTCAAGGAGCTGCTGGGGCTCGACCTGCCCAAGGACGAGACCCGCTCCGACTGGCTGCAGCGCCCGCTCAGCGACATGCAGGTGCGCTATGCCGCGGAGGACGTGCAGCACCTGTGCGAGGTCTACGCCAAGCTCGACGGCCGCCTGAGCGCGGACAAGCGTGCCTGGCTGCTGGAGGACGGGGCCGAACTGGTCGCCGCCCAGGGCGAGGTCTGCGACCCGCAGGAAGCCTGGCGCGAGGTCAAGCTGGCCTGGCGCCTGAACGGCCAGCAGCTGGCCGTGCTGCGCGCCCTGTGCGCCTGGCGCGAGGAGCAGGCGCGATTGCGCGACCAGCCGCGCAATCGCATCCTGCGCGAACGCTCGCTGTGGCCGCTGGCCCGCCTGCAGCCGCGCGATGCGGTCAGCCTGGCGCGCATCGAAGACATGCATCCGCGCACCGTGCGCCAGGATGGCGAGGCCCTGCTGGGGCTGATCGCCCGCGCTGCGGCGCTGCCCGTCGAGCAGTGGCCCGAGCCGCTGCCCGAACCCCTGCCGCTGGAAGCCGCGGCGCTGCTCAAGAAACTGCGCGCGGTCGGCCAGCGCGAGGCCGAGCGGCTGCAGATCGTCCCCGAGCTGATGCTGCGCAAGAAGGTGCTCGAAGCCCTGCTGAAAACCGGCTATCCCGATGGCCCTTACCAGTTGCCCGACGCCCTGCGCGGCTGGCGCCGCGCCCTGATGGGCCAGGCCCTGCTGGACACCCTCTGCCGAGACTGACGATGAAACGAATCTGCTCCATCTACAAAAGCCCGCGCAAGCGCGAGATGTACCTGTATGTCGACAAGCGCGAAGCCCTGGCCCGGGTGCCCGAAGCCCTGCTGAGCGCCTTCGGCGCGCCGCAGCATGCCTTCGACCTGCTGCTCACCCCCGAGCGCAAGCTGGCCCGCGAGGACATCCACAAGGTGCTGGACAACATCGAGAAGCAGGGCTTCCACCTGCAGATGCCGCCGCCGGAGGAGGAGTACATCGAGCACCTGCCCGACGAACTGCTGCGCCGCAACGACCCCGTCTGAACGACAGCCCGCCCGGAGACTTCGCCATGGCCGCCAAGGTCGAACCCTTCTGGAAGCGCAAGACGCTCGCGCAGCTCGACAGCGAGGAGTGGGAGTCGCTGTGCGACGGCTGCGGGCTGTGCTGCCTGCAGAAGCTCGAAGACGACGAGGACGGCAGCGTCTATTACACGCGCATCGCCTGCAAGCTGCTGGACCTCGAAACCTGTCGCTGCAGCGACTATGCCGGACGTCAGCAGCAGGTGCCCGACTGCGTGCGCCTGA
Organism: Pseudomonas guangdongensis; assembly: GCF_900105885.1. Classification (NCBI taxonomy): domain Bacteria; kingdom Pseudomonadati; phylum Pseudomonadota; class Gammaproteobacteria; order Pseudomonadales; family Pseudomonadaceae; genus Geopseudomonas; species Geopseudomonas guangdongensis. Next base: position 2,330,449 of record NZ_LT629780.1, read on the forward strand.
CGCCGGCGCAGGCCGGCGAGTTCCGCTGGCTGCCGCCGACCTGCGCCTACCGCCTGGTCGCCGAAGGCAAGGACCTGCTGCCCTGGCACCATCTGCTCTGCGGCGATCCGCAGGCGGTCCATGCGGCGCGCATTTCCCAGTCCGGACGCATGCTCAGCGAAAACAGCGTGGCCGAGGACGACTGGGAGGACTACCTGATCTTCCGGGCGGGCTGAACCTGCCGCGGCGGCCGGGGTCCTATCCGCTCACCAGGAGAACACTGCCATGCTCATGCGTTCGCGTCCCTTCTGGCTCGTGCTGGCGAGCCTGCTCTCCACCCCGCTGGCGGCTGCCCAGCGCGTCGACCTGGACTACCACGTGCGTTTCCTGCCGGACAGCGGCCAGGCGGAGGTCCGCCTGACCCTTGCCCGCGGCCAGGCGGTGCGCTATTTCGACTTCAGCCTCGGCGCCGATGGCGGCTACAGCGACTTCCAGGCCGATGGCGAGTGGAGCCAGGACAATCCGCAGCGTGGCGTCTGGCGTCCGCCGGCGGGCAAGGCCACGCTGAGCTACCGGGTGCGGATCGACCAGCAGCGCGACAATGGCCGCTTCGATGCGCGGATGACCGCCGACTGGGCCTTGCTGCGCGGCGACAACCTGGTGCCGGCGGCACGGGTCGACATCGCCCCGGACGTCGAGTTGGTCAGTCGCCTGCAGTTCGAGCTGCCGCCGGGCTGGAAGGGGGTGGAAACCGGCTGGCCGCGGATCGGCAAGGCGCGTTTTCGCATCGACAACCCGGCGCGGCGCTTCGACCGTCCGACCGGCTGGATTCTCGCCGGCCAGCTCGGCGTGCGCCGCGCCACGCTCGGCAAGACCGAGGTGGCGGTCGCCGCGCCGGTGGGCGAGGGGCTGCGGCGCATGGACATCCTGACCCTGCTGACCTTCGTCTGGCCCCATGTCCAAGCGGTGTTCCCGCGCGAGCCGGGCAAGCTGCTGATCGTCGGTGCCGGCGATCCGATGTGGCGCGGCGGCCTGTCGGGGCCCAACTCGCTGTACATGCACGCCGACCGGCCGCTGGTCAGCGAGAACGGCACCAGTTCGCTGATCCACGAGCTGGTCCATGTGTTCAGCCGCATCGGCGATACCGAGCGCAGCGACTGGATCACCGAGGGCATCGCCGAGTACTACGCCATCGAACTGATGAGTCGCGCCGGCGGCCTCAGCGAGGACCGCTACGCGAAGATCCGCACGCAGCTGGAGCGCTGGAGCCGCAAGGTCACCTCGCTGCGCGGCGAGCGCGCCAGCGGCGCGGTGACCGCGCGGGCGGTGCTGTTGCTGCAGGCGCTGGATGCGGAAATCCGCACCGCCAGCCGCGGCGAGCGCTCGCTGGACGACGTCACCCGCGGCCTGATGCGTCTGGAGAAGGCCAGTACCCGCGACTTCGTGCAGATCGCCGAAAACGTGCTGGGTCGACCGTCGAAAGTGCTGGATACCCGCCTGCTGCGCTGAGTGCGACCTGGACACGACAAGGGCGCCGCGCAGGCGCCCTTGTCGTGTCTGGCCGGGCGGTGTTTCCGGCCTTCGTGCGCCTGGCGGGCGCTCAGCGCCGGCCCAGCACCTTGAGCAGGAATGCGTACTCCAGCGCGGCGTCCCTGAGCGCCTGGTAGCGGCCGCTCATGCCGCCGTGGCCGGCGGCGAATTCGGTCTTGAGCAGCAGCGGGTTGGCGTCGGTCTTGCACTCGCGCAGCCGCGCCACCCACTTGGCCGCCTCCCAGTACTGCACCCGGCTGTCGTGGTAGCCGGCCACGGCGAGGATCGCCGGGTAGGCCTGGGCCCTGACGTTCTCGTAGGGCGCATAGGCGCGGATGCGCGCGTAGACCTCCGGCTCGCTCGGGTCGCCCCATTCGTCGTACTCGGTCACCGTCAGCGGCAGCTCCGGGTTCTGCATGGTGTTGAGCACATCGACGAAGGGCACCTCGGCGATCGCCGCGGCGAACAGCTCGGGGCGCTGGTTGAGCACCGCGCCGATCAACAGGCCGCCGGCGCTGCCGCCGCTGATCGCCAGTTGCGTCGTGGTGGTGTAGCCGCCCTCGATCAGCGCCTCGGCGCAGGCGATGAAGTCGTCGAAGCTGTTCTGCTTGTGCGCGAGCTTGCCGGCGCGGTACCAGGCCTCGCCCAGCTCGCCGCCGCCGCGCACGTGGGCGATGGCGAACAGGAAGCCGCGCTCCAGCAGGCTCAGGCGGGCATGGGAGAACCAGGGGTCGAGGCTCTCGCCATAGGCGCCGTAGCCGTACAGATAGAGCGGTGCGGGCAGCGCGGCGTCGAGCACCTCGCGGCGGCCGACCAGGCTGATCGGTACCCGGGTGCCGTCGGCCGCCGTTGCCCAGAGGCGCCGGCTCTCGTAGGCGTCGGCGTCGAAGAAGCCTTCCACCGCCGTTTGCTTGAGCACTGTCTGCGTGCCGCTGGCCAGCTCCAGCTGGCGGATCTGCGCCGGACGGTTGAGCGCCTCGTAGCGCAGGCGGATCACCGGGCTGTCGAACTCCAGGTCGTCGTAGACGTGCAGGCTGTAGGCGGCGTCCGGCAGCTGCACCCGGTAGGGCGCGCCGCCCTGGGGCAGGACCTCGATCACCGGCAGGCCGTTGTCGCGCAGGCCGAGGGTGATGGCGCCGGCGTTCAGGCTGACTTCCTCGAGCATCAGCGTATCGCGATGGGCGACCAGCTCCTGCCAGTGCGCGCGGGTCGGTGCGCTTTCCGTGGCGCTGTAGAGCGCGAAGTTGATTCCCGCCTGGTTGCTGCGGATCAGCCAGCGCCATTGGCCGTCGAGCTGGCCGTGGTCGGGGTAGTACTCGTGGCCTTCCTCGCGCGGGGCCAGGCACTGGAAGGCGCCGTCCGGGTGCTCGGCGTCCAGCACCCAGGCCTCGGAGGTGGTCTTGCTGGCCAGCAGCAGGATCAGCTGGCGCTCGGAGCTGGCGCGGTGACAGCCGAGGAAGAAGCGCCCGTCCTGTTCTTCGAACACCAGTTCGGCGCCGTCCTCGCCGAGGCTGTGGCGGTACAGGCGGTGCGGGCGGTGGGTGTCGTCCAGCGCGGCGAAGAACAGCGTGCGGCTGTCGTTGGCCCAGGTCAGGCTGCCGTCGCAGTCCTCGAAGGGCAGGGCGGTCACCTCGCCTGTAGCCAGCTCCTTGACGAATAGCTGGTAGATCTCGTCGCCCTGGGTGTCCAGGCTGTAGGCCAGACGCCGGTGGTCGGGGCTGATGCTGAAGGCGCCGATGGACAGGTAGCCATCGGCGGCGAGGGCGTTGGGGTCGAGCAGCAGTTCCTCGTGCGCCGCGTCGACGCTCAGCGAGCCGTCGGTCGGGCGCGGGTGGCGGTAATGGCGCGGATACTCCTCGCCGGCCGTGGTGCGCTGGTAGTACAGCCAGGGGCCCCAGGGGCTCGGCAGCGACAGGTCGGTTTCGCGGATGCGCGCGCGGATCTCCTCGAACAGCTGTTCGCGCAGCGCGGCAGTGTCGGCCAGTTGTTCCTCCAGCCAGGCGTTCTCGGCCTGCAGATGGGCGAGTACCTCGGCAGCGTCGCGCTGCTCCAGCCAGGCGTAGGGATCGGCGCCGTCCTGGCGGCGGGCGCGGGGCGGGGTATCGGGCATGGGGCTCTCCGGCCGCGTCTGGCGCGCGGCTGCTGGGAAAAGTCGCTATGATAAGCGGCCCATTCCGCCCGCGACCATGCGCCGATGACCGAACAAGACTATCTCCTCGCCTGGACCCTGTACGCCCTGGCCGCGCTGGGTTGCCTGCTGGTGGGGTTCCGCATCACTGCCTGGATGTGGCGTGCCCTGCGCGAGCCGCTGCGGGTGCTGATGGCCGTGCTGCTGTGTACGCCGACGCTGGTCGACCCGGCGCGCGAACTGCAGGCACCGGCCATCGCCATCGCCGCCTTGGACCTGCTGTTCAAGACCGGCAGCAACCTGTGGCTGGCGGTGACCGACCTGGCGGCCTTCGCGCTGATCGGTTTTTCCCTGTACCTGCTGTTCGTCGCCATCCGCTGGCCGCTGGAGCGGCGCCGGGCGGAAGCGGCCGCGGCCCGAGCCGAGGCCGAAGCGCAGCCGGCGCGCGAGCCGAGTTTGCGCGAGCTGCTCGATGACCGCCGCGGCGAGCCGCGCCTATGAAACCTGCCGGGAGCGCCGTGGATGTGTGAGTTGCTGGGCATGAGTGCCAACGTGCCGACCGATATCGTGTTCAGCTTCACCGGGCTGATGCAGCGCGGCGGGCGTACCGGCCCGCATCGCGACGGCTGGGGCATCGGCTTCTACGAGGGGCGCGGCCTGCGCCTGTTCCAGGACCCGCAGGCGAGCAGCGAGTCGGAGGTGGCGCGGCTGGTGCAGCGCTATCCGATCAAGAGCGAGGTGGTGATCGGGCATATCCGCCAGGCCAACGTCGGCAAGGTCTGCCTGGCCAACACTCATCCCTTCGTGCGCGAGCTGTGGGGGCGCAACTGGTGCTTCGCCCATAACGGCCAGTTGGCCGGGTTCGCGCCCGTGCCGGATTTCTATCGGCCGGTGGGCGATACCGACAGCGAGGCGGCGTTCTGCGATCTGCTCAACCGCGTGCGCCGCGCCTTTCCCGAACCGGTGGAGGTGGAGCAGCTGCTGCCGGTCCTGGTCGAGGCCTGTGCCGGCTATCGGCGCCTCGGCGTGTTCAACGCGCTGCTCAGCGATGGCGACTGGCTGTTCAGCTTCTGTTCGACCAAGCTGGCGCACATCACCCGCCGCGCGCCCTTCGGGCCGGCGCAGCTCAAGGATGCCGACATGGCGGTGGACTTCCAGGCGGAAACCACTCCCGACGATGTGGTGACGGTGATCGCGACCGATCCCCTGACCGCCAACGAGGACTGGCAGCTCTACCGCCCAGGTCAGTGGCTGCTGTGGCGGCGCGGCGAGCAGGTGGCCGCTGGCGCGCTGGCGGACTGACTAGCGCGGCGGCTGGTTCGGAGAGGCCCGACATGAAACGCGGGCAAGAAAAAACCCGGCTGATAAGCCGGGTTTTTTCGGACATCCAGATCAGCGATTAGCCGATGATCTGGATGTTGGAAGCCTGCTTGCCCTTCGGACCGGTGGTCACTTCGAAGGACACTTTCTGGTTTTCGGCCAGGGTCTTGAAGCCCTGAGCGCGAATTTCGGAGAAGTGGGCGAACAGATCGTCACCACCGTCGTCCGGCTTGATGAAACCGAAACCCTTGGTGTCGTTGAACCACTTAACTGTGCCAGTTGCCATTTCGTGTAATTCCTAGGTATTGATGTGTAGCAGGGCCGGAGCCCATGGGTGTGGAATCAAGAAGTCGAGAATGACGAACTGACGTACTGATTCAGTGCGTTTACAGCTGACGTATTCTGCCTTGACCAACGTCTTCACTTTGCCCGTTCCGGCCCGGCATGGCAAACGATTTTTTGCCCGGTCGGCAAAAATGCCTGGTGGCCTGTCGGGGTGCCGTTTATCCCGTCGGGCGCCGGCTCCATGGCCTTGCGCGGTACCGGCTCTGCCTGCCGGGCGCCCGGCAGGCAGAGTGCGCGCGCCGCTTACTGCTGCAGTTCCTGCTCGCCGAACAGGCCGTCGAACAGCATGGAGGACAGGTAGCGCTCGCCGGAGTCGGGGAGGATCACCACGATGGTCTTGCCCTGCATGTCCGGCTCGTTGGCGAGGCGCACCGCGGCGGCCATGGCCGCACCGCAGGAGATGCCGCAGAGGATGCCTTCCTCGCGCATCAGGCGCAGGGCCATCGCCTTGGCCTCGTCGTCGCCGACCTGTTCGACGCGGTCGACCACCGACAGATCGAGGTTCTTCGGCACGAAACCGGCGCCGATGCCCTGGATCTTGTGGGGCGCGGGCTTGACCTCGCTGCCGGCCAGGGTCTGGCTGATCACCGGCGAGCCGGCCGGCTCCACCGCCACCGAGAGGATCGGCTTGCCGCAGACGTTCTTGATATAGCGCGACACCCCGGTGATGGTGCCGCCGGTGCCGACCCCGGCGACCAGCACGTCGATGGCGCCGTCGGTGTCGTTCCAGATTTCCGGGCCGGTGGTCTGCTCGTGGATCGCCGGGTTGGCCGGGTTCTCGAACTGCTGCAGCAGCAGGTACTGGCCGGGGTGTGCGGCGGCCAGTTCGGCAGCCTTGTCGATGGCGCCCTTCATGCCCTTGGCCGGCTCGGTCAGCACCAGTTCGGCGCCGAGCGCCTTGAGCACCTTGCGCCGCTCCAGGCTCATCGAGGCCGGCATGGTCAGCACCAGCTTGTAGCCCTTGGCGGCGGCGACGAAGGCCAGGCCGATGCCGGTGTTGCCCGAGGTCGGCTCGACGATGGTCATGCCCGGCTTGAGCCGGCCGCTCTGCTCGGCGTCCCAGATCATGCTGGCGCCGATCCGGCACTTGACCGAGTAGGCCGGGTTGCGACCCTCGTTCTTGGCCAGGATGGTCACGCCGGTGGGGCCGAGGCGGTTGATGCGGATCAGCGGCGTGTTGCCGATGGCTTGGGCGTTGTCTGCGTAGATGCGGCTCATCTCGGGCCTTCTCCTGCGGTGGAAAACGAAAGCGCATCAGCCTATGCGCTCGGCGCGGGAGCGTCCAGCGCGCCGCGGTGTCCGGACGGGGCGCCGGCGTTCCCGGCGGCAAGCCCGCGCGTTATAGTCGGGCATCGCCGCCCACGGGCCGGCCACGCATCGCACGAGGAAGATTCCCGATGAAATTCGAAGGCACCGCCGCCTACGTCGCCACCGACGACCTCAAGCTCGCGGTCAACGCCGCCATTGCCCTGCAGCGTCCGCTGCTGGTCAAGGGCGAGCCGGGCACCGGCAAGACCCTGCTCGCCGAGCAACTGGCCGAGGCGCTGGGCACCCGGCTGATCACCTGGCACATCAAGTCGACCACCAAGGCCCATCAGGGCCTTTACGAGTACGATGCGGTGAGTCGCCTGCGCGACTCGCAGCTGGGCGTCGACAAGGTCCACGACGTGCGCAACTACATCAAGAAGGGCAAGCTGTGGGAGGCCTTCGAGGCCGACCAGCGCGTGGTGCTGTTGATCGACGAGATCGACAAGGCCGACATCGAGTTCCCCAACGACCTGCTGCAGGAACTCGACCGCATGGAGTTCTTCGTCTACGAGACCGGCGAGACGGTCAAGGCGGCGCAGCGGCCGATCATCGTCATCACCTCCAACAACGAGAAGGAGCTGCCGGACGCCTTCCTGCGCCGCTGCTTCTTCCACTACATCGCCTTCCCCGACCGCGACACCCTGCAACGGATCGTCGACGTGCATTTCCCTAGCATCCGCCAGGAGCTGGTGCAGGAGGCGCTGGAAATTTTCTTCGACATCCGCAAGGTGCCGGGGCTGAAGAAGAAGCCGTCCACCTCCGAGCTGGTCGACTGGCTCAAGCTGCTGATGGCCGACCAGATCGGCGAGGCCGTGCTGCGCGAGCGCGATCCGACCAAGGCGATCCCGCCGCTGGCCGGTGCGCTGGTGAAGAACGAGCAGGATGTGATGCTGCTCGAACGCCTGGCGTTCATGAGCCGGCGCGCCGGGCGCTAGGGTGGAGAGTCCGCAACGCGGTCTTCCACCGGTGGGCAACGCTGCGCGGCAGCCCACCCTGCGGTCTTCCCCGAGGTCATAGAGATGCTGCTCAACCTGTTCAACGAATTGCGCGCGGCAAAGGTGCCGGTGTCGCTGCGCGAGCTGCTCGACTTGCTCGAAGCGCTCGAGCGCCAGGTGGTGTTCGCCGACCTGGATGCTTTCTACTTCCTGGCGCGCACCGTGCTGGTGAAGGACGAGCGGCATTTCGACAAGTTCGACCGTGCCTTCGCCGCCTACTTCCAGGGCCTCGACAACCTGGACGCGGCGCTGCAGGCGTTGATCCCCGAGGACTGGCTGCGCAAGGAGTTCGAGCGCTTCCTCAGTGAGGAGGACAAGGCGCAGCTGAAGAGCCTGGGCGGCCTCGATGCGCTGATCGAGGCGTTCAAGCAGCGCCTGGCCGAGCAGAAGGAGCGTCACGCCGGCGGCAACAAGTGGATCGGCACCGGCGGCAGCAGTCCGTTCGGTTCCGGCGGCTACCATCCCGAGGGCATCCGCGTCGGCGACGCCGGCCAGCGCCAGGGGCGGGCGGCCAAGGTCTGGGAGCAGCGTCAGTACCGCAACCTCGACGACCAGGCCGAACTCGGCTCGCGCAACCTGCAGTTGGCCCTGCGCCGCCTGCGCCGCTTCGCCCGCGAGGGGGCTGCCGAGGAGTTCGACCTCGACGGCACCATCGAGCACACCGCGCGCGATGCCGGTCTGCTCAACATCCGCATGCGTCCGGAGCGGCGCAACGCGGTCAAGCTCCTGCTGCTGCTCGACATCGGCGGTTCGATGGACGCCCACGTCAAGGTCTGCGAGGAGCTGTTCGCCGCCTGCCGCAGCGAGTTCAAGCATCTGGAGTATTTCTACTTCCACAACTTCGTCTATGAGGCGGTGTGGAAGGACAACCGGCGTCGCCACAGCGAGCGCCTCGCCACCTTCGACCTGCTGCACAAGTACGGTCCGGACTACAAGGTGGTGTTCGTCGGCGATGCTTCCATGGGCCCCTACGAGATCACCCATGCCGGCGGCAGCGTCGAGCACTGGAACGAGGAGCCCGGTTTCGTCTGGATGCAGCGCTTCATGGAAACCTACAGGAAGCTCATCTGGATCAACCCGTACCCGCAGGAGGCGTGGAAATACAGCACCTCGACCTCGATGGTGCGCGAGCTGGTGCAGGAGCGCATGTACCCGCTGACCCCGGCGGGCCTCGAGGAAGGCATGCGCTTTCTCGCCGCCAACTGACCTTCAATCAACCCCGGGCCGAATGCCCGGATCGGGCGCCCGGCAGAGCCTGCCGCGCGCCCTTGCCTTTCTGGGAGTCGAGCATGTCGGTCACGCGACAGGGAATGGACGGGTTCGCCGTGCAACTGATGGTTGTGCTGTGCAGCCTGTGGGGATTGCAGCAGGTGGCGATCAAGCTGGCGGCGCCGGACATGGCGCCGCTGCTGCAGGTGGGGCTGCGTTCGGTGCTGGCGGCCCTGCTGGTGGCGCTGTTCATGCTGTGGCGGCGCCAGCCCTGGCAGCCGGGCGACGGCACCTTGCGGGCCGGCGCGCTAGTCGGACTGCTGTTCGCCCTGGAGTTCCTGTTCATCGCCGAGGCGCTGGTGCGCACCAGCGCGGCGCACATGGTGGTGCTGCTCTACACCGCACCGATCTTCGCCGCGCTCGGCCTGCACCTGTGGCTGCCGGGCGAGCGGCTGCGGCGCCTGCAATGGCTGGGCATCCTGATCGCGTTTGCCGGCATCCTGCTGGCCTTCGGCGGTGGCGCGCTGGGCCAGCGGATTTCCGCGCAGGTGTTGCTCGGAGACTTCTTCGCCCTGCTGGCCGGACTGTTCTGGGGGGCGACCACCGTGGCGGTGCGTTGCACCCGGCTGGCCGAGGCCGTGCCGGCCAAGACCCTGCTCTACCAACTGCTCGGCGCCGCCTGTCTGGTGCTGCCGGCCTGGCTGGGCGGACAGGTCGCGACGGCGCACCTGACGCCGGTGGTCTGGGGCAGCCTGTTGTTCCAGGGGGTGATCGTCTCCTTCGTCAGCTACCTGACCTGGTTCTGGCTGTTGCGCCGCTACCTGGCGTCGCGACTGGGCGTGTTCTCCTTCATGACGCCGCTGTTCGGCGTGCTGTTCGGCGTCTGGCTGCTGGATGAGCGCGTCGACCTGTTCTTCGTCGCCGGCGGTGCGCTGGTGCTGCTGGGGATCAGCCTGGTCAGCGCCGAGGCCTGGTGGCGCCGCCTGCTGGGGCGCTAGGTGAGACAGACGTGGATGCTCGGGGCCGGGCGCGGCGTACAATGGGCGGCGAGGCGCCGGCAGAGAGCCGCTGGCCTCGCCCATTTCCCCATGCAGAACGGAAGGTGCATATGTCCGGTATCGGAGCGATAACCCCGCAGGTGATGCCTGCCCAGAATGCGCTCAGCGCCGCTGTGGCCAGTGCCGAGGGCGGCGATGTCCAGGCGCAGAGTGGCGGCGTGACCTCGACGATCACCGTCGACCTGCATGCGGCGCTGTCCGGCAGCGGCAAGTCGGCCGGTGCCGGCGGCATGGTCGGCGGCGCCAGTGCCAGCAGCAACAGCGAGGAGTCCGACACCGTCAAGCAGCTCAAGGAACTGATCGCCCAGTTGCAGAAGCAACTGCAGGAGTTGCAGAAACGTCTGCAGGACGTGCAGGCGCGGGCCGGGAACGACGAGAGCGCCAGCGCCGAGGCGTCCGCGCTGCAGGCGCAGGTCGCCAGCGTGTCCGGCGCGCTGCTGGAGGCCACCGCGCAACTGGCCGAGGCACTGCAGGACTCGGGGGCGGGCAGCAGCGGTGCGCTGATCGATACCACCGCCTGAGTCCCGCCGCAGCCCGAGGCGCGCAGCAACGACAACGCCCCGGACCTCGCGGTCCGGGGCGTTGTCGTTACGGCCGGCCGGGTACTCAGGCGGCCTGGCTTTCGCTCTGGCGCAGGGCGCGGTTCAGTGCGCTGAACAGGGCGCGGAAGCTGGCGGTGGTCAGGTTGGCGTCGATGCCGACGCCGTGCAGCGGACGGCCGCCGTCGACGCGCAGCTCGATGTAGGCGGCGGCCTTGGCGTTGCTGCCAGCGCCGATGGCGTGCTCGCTGTAGTCCATCACCTCGATGCCCACCGGCAGGGCGGCGACCAGGGCTTCCAGCGGACCGTTGCCGGTGCCTTTCATGACCTGGGTGCGGCCGTCGTGCTCGACCTCCACCTCGACGCGGGTGATGCCGTCCTCTTCCTGCAGGCGATGGCCCTTGAGGCTGTAGGTCGCCGCGCCGTCGAGGTATTCGGCGACCAGCAGCTCGTGGATCTGCCGCGCGCTCATCTCCAGGCCGTGGCGGTCGGTCTCGCGCTGCACCACCTGACTGAACTCGATCTGCATGCGCCGCGGCAGGCTGATGCCGTACTCCTGCTCCAGCAGGAAGGTGATGCCGCCTTTGCCGGACTGGCTGTTGACGCGGATCACCGCCTCGTAGCTGCGGCCGATGTCGGCCGGATCGATCGGCAGGTAGGGCACTTCCCAGATGCCTTCCGGGTCCTGCTGGGCGAAGCCCTTGCGGATCGCGTCCTGGTGCGAGCCGGAGAAGGCGGTGTGCACCAGATCGCCGACGTAGGGGTGACGCGGGTGCACCGGCAGCTGGTTGCACTCCTCGACCACCTTGCGCACGCCGTCGATGTCGGAGAAGTCCAGCTCGGGGTCGACGCCCTGGGTGTACATGTTCAGCGCCACGGTGACCAGGTCGACGTTGCCGGTGCGCTCGCCGTTGCCGAACAGGCAGCCTTCCACGCGGTCGGCGCCGGCCAGCAGGCCCAGTTCGGTGGCAGCCACGCCGGTGCCGCGGTCGTTGTGGGTGTGCAGGCTGACGATCACGCTGTCGCGGCGGTCGATGTGGCGGCAGAACCACTCGATCTGGTCGGCGTAGACGTTCGGGGTGGCCGCCTCGACGGTCGCCGGCAGGTTGAGGATCAACTTCTGCGCGGGAGTCGGCTGGAACACCTCGATCACCGCGTTGCACACCTCGACGGCGAACTCCGGTTCGGTGGAGCTGAAGATTTCCGGCGAGTACTCGAAGCCCCACTGGGTGTCCGGGTTCTGCTCGGCCAGGCGCTTGATGATCTGCCCGGCGTTGACGGCGATCTGGATCACCCCGGCCTTGTCTTGGTTGAAGACGATGCGGCGGAAGCTCGGCGCGGTGGCGTTGTAGTAGTGGACGATGGCCTTCTTCGCGCCCTTGAGCGACTCGAAGGTGCGGGTGATCAGGTCCTCGCGGGCCTGGGTCAGCACCTGGATGGTGGTGTCGTCGGGGATGTGGCCGCCTTCGATCAGCTCGCGGACGAAGTCGAAGTCGGTCTGCGAGGCCGACGGGAAGCCCACCTCGATTTCCTTGACGCCCACCGCCACCAGCGCCTGGAACATGCGCAGCTTCTTCTCCGCGTCCATCGGCTCGATCAGCGACTGGTTGCCGTCGCGCAGGTCCGAACTCAGCCAGATCGGCGCCTGGGTGATGGTCTTCGACGGCCAGGTGCGGTCGGGGATGTCGATCTGCGGGAACGGGCGGTACTTGGTCGACGGATTCTTCAGCATGGGCATGGCGGATTTCCTGGAAACGGGGCCGCGGGGCGGCGGGCAATACGGAGTCGGGGCGGGCGAAGCGCGGTTCAGCTACGCAGTCGGGGGCTGACCAGGCGCAGGCTGAGGTATTGCCGCCGCAGGATGAGGGTGTGGGATGCGTTCATGGCGCCTACCCTAGCGGCTGCTGCGTGCCGATGGCAAGCATTGGTGAAAAATTGGAATTTATCTCTGCCTTGTGTTCTTGATTGGTTTTTTATTGCGCTAAAAAACCGTTTGCTACGCAGGCATTGCTTGGGGTTGCTGGCCCTGCGGATGCCCCTTTGCACCTCTTCGCAGCGGCGCTGCAGGGCTCTGCGGCGCCGTGTCGCACTAGGTCGACGCGCCGCCCCTGTGCGATCATCGCCGCCGTTTCGCGCGGCCCGCGGCCACGCAACCTCGTACAGGGAGAGGACATCGGGTGATTCGGCAACGGCGCATGCGTCTGGCAGCCTGGCTTGGCTTGTTCGCCATGCTGATGGCGTTCGCCGGTCCGCTGTACTCGCAGTTGCGCGCCCTCGATACGCTGGCGCTGAGCCAGCTCATCGACCTCGACGCCCTGCACTGCGGCGAAGGGCAGGGGCTGCCCGACGACGGCCCGCCGGCCTGGGTCCAGCACCTCGACCAGTGCGGTTACTGCAGCCTGCTGGCCGGCAGCCCGCCGTTGCCGGCGACCTTGCAGCTGGCCCTGCCGCCGCCCTCCAGCCTTGTCCATCAGTACCTGCCGCCGGCCCAGAACCTGCCGCAGGCGCCGCCGGCCAGTCGTCCGCCGCGCGGTCCGCCCTCCTTCCACGCCTGATTCATCGCTTGCATCCCGTCCGTCCGGGCGCGCCGTTGCGCACCTGTCCGGCGGCCGGCAATCCGTTTTTTGCGTGGAATACCCCCATGTCCGTTTTCGCTCGTCCGTCCCAGGCTCAATCGCGCCTGTCCCGCCCGTTCGCCCTGAATCCGTTCCAGCGTCGCTGGTGGCCGGCCCATGCCGCGCTGCTCGGTGCCCTGGCCCTGCCGCTGCAGGCGGCCGAAGTGGCCGGCGGCGCGCAGGCCGCCGATGAGGAGGTCGCTCCGCTGGTGGTGACCAGCGTCGCCCCGCAGTCGCCGCTGACCGTGGTCACCGATCCGCGCCAGCCGCGCCAGCCGGTGCCGGCCAGCGACGGCGCCGACTATCTGAAGACCATTCCCGGCTTTGCGGCGATCCGCAACGGCGGGGTCAACAGCGATCCGGTGTTCCGCGGCATGTTCGGCTCGCGGATCAAGCTGCTCAGCAACGGCGGCGAAATGCTCGGCGCCTGTCCGAGCCGCATGGATTCGCCCAGCTCCTACATCAGCCCGGAAAACTACGACCGCCTGACCGTGATCAAGGGCCCGCAGACCGTGCTGTGGGGGCCGGGTGCCTCGGCGGCCACGGTGTTGTTCGAGCGCGAGCCGGAGCGTTTCGACAAGCCCGACTACCGTCTCAACGCCAGCCTGCTCGGCGGCTCCAACGGCCGTTTCGACCGCAGCATCGATGCCGCTGCCGGCAGCCAGGACGGCTATGCGCGGGTCATGGCCAACCGCTCGCAGGCCGACGATTACCGCGACGGCAACGGCGACAGCGTGCCGTCGCGCTTCGACAAGTGGAGCAGCGACGTGGCGCTGGGCTGGACCCCGGACGCCAACACCCTGCTGGAGCTGACCGCCGGTGCCGGCGATGGCGAGTCGCGCTATGCCGGGCGCGGCATGGATGGCTCGGCATTCAAGCGCGAAAGCCTCGGCCTGCGCTTCGAGAAGAGCTACATCGGCGAGGTGTTCCATGGCATCGAGGCCAACGTCTATTACAACTACGCCGACCATGTGATGGACAACTACAGCCTGCGCAGCCCCAATCCCAACGACGTGATGATGCCGATGCGCAACCCGATGGCCAGCAACGTCGACCGCCGCACGCTGGGCGGGCGGGTCGCCGGCACCTGGCGCTGGGATGCCTTCGAACTGGTCGGCGGGATCGACGCCCAGGCCAGCGAGCACCGCCTGCGCAAGGCCGCCGGCATCGACACCTACAAGAGCCTGCCGTGGGCCAAGGATGCCACCTTCCACAACTACGGCCTGTTCGGCGAGCTGGCCTGGGATCTCAGCCGCCAGCAGCGGCTGATCGGTGGCGCGCGGATCGACCGGGCTGCCGCCGAGGACGAGCGCGAGCAGCTGTGCAACATGATGGGCATGGCCTGCCGGAGCAACCCGACCGCCGACCGGGAGCGCAGCGACACCCTCTACAGCGGTTTCCTGCGTTACGAGCAGGACCTGCTCGCCATGCCGGCGACCTGGTATGCCGGCCTCGGCCATGCGCAGCGCTTCCCCGACTACTGGGAGCTGTTCTCGGCAGCCAACCAGGTGGGGCAGCCGACCGCCTTCGCGTCGGTGAATCCGGAGAAGACCACCCAGCTCGACATCGGCATCCAGTACCGCCAGGGGCCGCTGGAGGCCTGGGCGTCGGCCTATGCCGGGCATGTCGACGACTACATCCTGTTCAGCTACGGCCCGGGGATGAACCCGCTGCACACCATTTCCTGGGTCGACAACATCGACGCGCGCATCGCCGGTGCCGAGCTGGGCGCCAGCTACCGCTTCGCGCCGCATTGGAAGGGCGATGCCAGCCTGGCCTATGCCTGGGGCGAGAACACCTCGGGCGATCGCGCCATGCCGCAGATTCCGCCGCTGGAGGCGCGCCTGGGGCTGACCTACGAGCGTGACGACTGGAGCGCGGCGGCGCTGTGGCGGGTGGTGGCGGCGCAGAACCGGATTGCCGAGAACCAGGGCAACGTGGTCGGCAAGGACTTCGACCGGAGCGCGGGCTTCGGCGTGCTGTCGCTGAACGGCGCCTACCGGGTCAGCGACACCCTCAAGCTCAGTGCCGGAATCGACAACCTGTTCGACAAGGCCTACAGCGAACACCTCAACCTGGCCGGCAACGCCGGGTTCGGCTATGCCGCCGGCAGCCGCTACAACGAGCCGGGGCGAACCCTGTGGACGCGGGTGGACCTGAGCTTCTGAGGTCGGCGCCGGGCGTTGCTGCAGGCGCGCCGCCGCCCATGCCGGGTGTCGAGCGCGCCCATGGCTCCGGCATCGGTCCCGGCGCATTCGACTGACCCGGCCCAGCCCCGCTTGCGGGGCTGGGCTTCGTCGCTCGAGCGGATTCCGTTCTGCCGGCGCCTCAGGCGTGCGCGCCCTGCCGCGCGTGCGGCTGCGTCGCCGGCGTCTGCCAGGCGCGCATGTCCGCGCCGCTCGGGTGCTGGAACACGCGCAGGCCGAACTCCGGGAGGATCGCCAGCAGATGGTCGAAGATGTCCGCCTGGATGGCCTCGTAGGCGTTCCACGCGGTGGTGTTGGTGAAGCAGTACAGCTCCAGCGGCAGGCCGTCGGCGGTGGGGCTGAGCTGGCGCACCAGCAGGGTCATGTCCTGGCGGATGCGCGGGTTGTGCTTCAGATAGCTCTCCACGTAGACGCGGAAGGTGCCGAGGTTGGTGACCCGGCGCTGGTTCAGCGCCGCCGCGCCCTGTTCGCTGAGGCGGCGGTTCCACTCGTCCAGCTCGCCCTGCTTGCTGGTGACGTAGTCCCTGAGCAGGGCGAACTCGCGCAGGTGGGCGATTTCCCCGGCATCGAGAAAATGCACGCTGTTCTGGTCCAGGTACAGGCTGCGCTTGATCCGCCGCCCGCCGGCTTCCTGCATGCCGCGCCAGTTCTTGAACGGGTCGGTGATGAAGCGCTTGGTGGGAATGGTGGTGATGGTCTTGTCCCAGTTCTGCACCTTGACGGTGTGCAGGGCGATGTCGATCACGTCGCCGTCGGCGTTGAGCTGCGGCATCTCCACCCAGTCGCCGACGCGGACGATGTCGCTGGAGGAAATCTGCACGCTGGCCACCAGGGAGAGCAGGGTGTCCTGGAAGATCAGCATCAGCACCGCGGCCATGGCGCCCAGACCGGAGAGCAGGATCAGCGGCGAGCGGTCGATCAGGGTGGCGATGATCAGAATCGCTGCGATGGCGAACACGGCGATCTTGACCACCTGGATATAGCCCTTGATCGGCTTGAGATGGGCGTCCGGCCGGCGCTGGTAGAGGGTGTTGACCAGGCTCAGGGCGCCGCCGATGGCCAGCGCCAGGGTCAGCACCACGAAGGCGCTGCAGACGTTGTCGACCACGGTGACCAGCGCCTTGGGCAGGTCGGGCACCAGCGCGATGCCCCGGCTGATGATCAGCGCCGGGACGATGTTGGACAGCCGGCGGATCACGCTCTGGTCGCCGGACACCACGTCGCGGCCCAGGGCGGTCATGCCCAGCGCGCGGTGGATGCCGCGCACCAGCAGGTGCTTGACCAGCCAGTTGGCCAGCCAGGCGACGGCCAGCAGCAGGGTGCCGGCGGCGATGCTCAGCAGCAGTGGCGGCTGCTGTTGCAGCCAAGCGTTCAGGGTGTCGAGTGAGGCGTTCACGGTGTCTCCTTGGGGGGTGGCCGGACGGGAATTCAGGGTTGGAAGGCGCCGATGAAGATCGCCGGATCGACCCGCGCATCGTTGAGGCTGACGTTCCAGTGCAGGTGCGGCCCGGTGGCCCGGCCGGTGGCGCCGACCTTGCCGAGCACGGCGCCGCGCGCCAGCTCGTCGCCGACCTTCACGCCGATCTGCGACAGGTGGCAGAACATGCTGATCAGGCCCTGGCCGTGGTCGACGAACACCGTCTTGCCGTTGAAGAAGTAGTCGCCGACCAGGATCACCCGGCCGGCCGCCGGCGCCTTGACCGGGGTGCCGGCCGGCACGGCGAAGTCGAGGCCCGAATGCGGATTGCGCTCCTCACCGTTGAAGAAGCGGCGCAGGCCGAACGGGCTGGACAGCGGGCCGTTTACCGGCCTGTCGAACAGCAGGTTGCTCGGCTGGCGCGCGCTGAATTGCCGGTAGGCGTCGTTCTGTACCGCCAGTTCGCGCTCGATGCGCGCCAGATTGGCGGCGTTGGGCGTGACCTGCTGCTGGTTCTTCAGGGTGATGCGCTGCTCCCGGTAGTGCCGGGCGGCGACGGCTAAGCTACGCGTGCTGCCGTCGTCAAGCTGCAGCTGCTCGCGTCCGGCCTTGACCGTCAGCGGCAGACCGACCACGGCGATCCAGCGCCGGCCGTCCTCGCGCAGCACCAGGACCGGGCGGTCGCGGTAGCGGGCGGCGGGGCGCTGCGCGGCGTCGCCCAGGTCGACCACCGCCACGCCGCCGGGCACCGGGCGGTCGAGCAGGCGGGAAAGGAAGCCTTCGGCATGGGCCGGCAGGCCGATCAGCAGGCTGAGGAACAGGGCGAGGAGTCGGAGCATGGGCGTCTCGGGCGGTCTGGGCGCGCCCGGCGAGGCCGGACGCGGCGGCTCATGGGGTCGGCGGCGACTCGACGCGCAGGTCAAGGCAGCCCTCGTGCAGGCGCGCGCGCAGCCGCTGGCCGGGGCGGGCGTCGGCGGCGCGGCGCACGGCCTGGCCGCACTCGTCGAGGAGGATGCTGTAGCCGCGCCCCAGGGTGGCCAGCGGGCTGACCGCCTGGAGGGTCTGCAGGGTGGCCTCGAAGCGCTGGCGACGCTCGCGCAGGCCGGCGTGCATGGCGCGCGGCAGGCGTTCGGCAAGATGGTCGAGGCGCTGGCGCAGCAGGCCGAGCAGGCGCTCGGGGTGCTGGGCGGCCAGTCGGGTGTCGAGGCGCGTCAGGTGCTCGCCGGCCCGCTGCAGACGCAGGGCCACGGCGCGCTGCAGGCGCAGCTCCAGCTCGTCGAGGCGCTGGGCCTGCTGGCGCAGGCGCTCGCCGGGATGGCGCAGGCGGCGGCGCAGGCCGTCCAGCTGCAGCCGGCGGTTGCTCAGCAGGTGCTGCATGCGCAGGGTCAGGCGGCGCTGCAGGGCGTCGAGGCGGCGCTGCAGCTCGGCGCTGTCGGGGGCCAGCAGTTCGGCGGCGGCCGAGGGCGTCGGCGCGCGCACGTCGGCGACGAAGTCGGCGATGGTCACGTCGGTCTCGTGGCCGACCGCGCTGACGACAGGCGTCGCGCAGGCGGCGATGGCGCGGGCGACGGCTTCCTCGTTGAAGCACCACAGGTCCTCCAGCGAGCCGCCGCCGCGGGCGAGGATCAGCGCGTCGAAGCCCTGGACATCGGCCAGCGCCAGCGCGCGGACCAGCTGCGCGGTGGCATCGCTGCCCTGCACCGCGCTGGGCACCAGGGTCAGCTCGACGTGCGGCGCGCGGCGGCGGAACACGCTGACGATGTCGCGGATCACCGCGCCCGACGGCGAGCTGACGATGCCGATGCGCCGCGGGTGGGCGGGCAGGGCGCGCTTGCGCCCGGTGGCGAACAGCCCCTCGGCGGCCAGCTTGTCCTTGAGCGCCTCGAAGGCCAGGCGCAGCGCGCCGTCGCCGGCCGGCTCGACGGCGTCGAGGATCATCTGGTAGTCGCCGCGGCCCTCGAACAGCGAGACCTTGCCGCGCACCTTCACCGCCAGGCCGTCGCGCAGCGCCTGGCGCACGCGCGCCGCGCTGGAGCGGAACAGCGCGCAGCGTACCTGGGCGCCGGCGTCCTTGAGGGTGAAGTAGACGTGCCCGGAGGTGGGGCGTGCCAGGTTGGAGATCTCGCCCTCGACCCAGACGCCGGGGAACACGTCTTCGAGCAGGTGGCGGGCGCGCTGGTTGAGCTGGCTGACGGTCAGGACCTCGCGATCGAGGCCGAGCCGCTGGAAGGGATCGGTATGCATGGCGGCCATGATAAAGACTTTGTCCGCCCTGCGGGCAAGCCCTGTGGCCGGCGCGGGGGCTGCAGTCGGCGGCGCGGCCCCGTACACTCGCGCCCCTTATGTCAGGCCCGGCGGCGGGTCTGCGCGGCACCTTCGGGGCGCCGGCAGCGTCGCCGCGGCATTTTCGTGGACAAGGATCGAGAGTTTCATGAGCAAGCAGATTCGCATCGCCATCGCCGGTTACGGCAACCTGGGCCGCGGCGTCGAGGCCGCCATCGAGAAGAACCCGGACATGACCCTGGTCGGCATCTTCAGCCGCCGCGATCCGGCCAGCCTGCAGCCGCTGCGCGCCGGCACCCCGGTGCACCGTCTGGAGAGCCTCGCCGCGCATGGCGAGGCCATCGACGTGCTGATCCTCTGCGGCGGCTCCAAGGACGACCTGCCGGCGCAGGGCCCGCAACTGGCCGCGCTGTTCAACACCGTGGACAGTTTCGACACCCACGCGCGGATTCCCGAGTACTTCGCCGCGGTGGATGCCCCGGCGCGGGCCAATGGCAAGACCGCATTGATCTCCATCGGCTGGGACCCGGGCCTGTTCTCCCTCAACCGCCTGTACGGCGAGGCGCTGCTGCCCGATGGCGCCACCTACACCTTCTGGGGCAAGGGCCTGAGCCAGGGTCACTCCGACGCCGTGCGCCGGGTGCCGGGAGTCAAGGCCGGGGTGCAGTACACCCTGCCGTCGCCGCAGGCCATCGAGCGCGTGCGCGCCGGCGAGCGGCCGCAGCTGAGCACCCGCGACAAGCACACCCGCGAGTGCTTCGTGGTGCTGGAGGAGGGCGCCGATGCCGCCGCGGTCGAGCGCGCCATCGTCACCATGCCCGACTACTTCGCCGACTACGACACCACGGTGAACTTCATCGACGAGGCGACCCTGATGCGCGACCACCGGCGCATGCCCCATGGCGGCTTCGTGATTCGCAGCGGCAACACCAGCGCCGAGCACGCCCAGGTGATCGAGTACTCGCTGCAGCTGGAGAGTAACCCGGAGTTTACCGCCAGCGTGCTGGTGGCCTATGCGCGCGCCGCCTATCGTCTCAATCGGCAGGGCCAGTGCGGCGCCATGACCGCCTTCGACGTGGCGCCCGGCCTGCTGTCGATCAAGTCGCCCGCGCAACTGCGCGAAGAGCTGCTGTAAGCCATGCCGGCGGCGTCCCGCACGACGGGGCGCCGCCGCCGAAGGAGGAATCCATGAGCGACCGACAGTTCATCATCGTGCCGCAGATTTCCAGCTATCCCGGCGCCGAGGCGCGGGCGCGCAAGATCCTGCGCTGGCTCGTCGAGCGCGACATCGTCGAGGCGCGCCTGACGCCCTGCGGCATCGGCGCCGGCGGACTGGGCTACGCCATGGCCGCCGGCGCCGAGCGGGTGCTCGACCTGCCGCCCGGCGTGGCCTTGCCGCTGGGCCGGCCGCGCACCAGCCTGGAGATCGTCACCGAGCGCTGCATCTACATGCCCGAGCGGGGCTTCGCGCGCCGCGCGCGCTGCCCGCAGTGCCGCCGCGAGATCGGCGAGGCGCTGTTCGAGCACCTGGAGGAGTGGATGCCGGGGGAGACCGACAACTTCGAATGCCCCGAGTGCGCCTTCGAGGACGACATCAACGGCTTCGTCTTCGCCCAGCCGTGCGCCTTCTCGGACCTGGGCTTCATCTTCAACAACTGGCCGGGAGAGTATTTCCTGCGCGCCTTCCTCGACGAGTTCGCCGAGCGCCTGGGCTTTCCCATCCGCGTGGTGCGGGTCGAGCTGTAGTAGGCGGCTGTTACCCGTGCGCCGCGCCATGGCCGATACTGCACGGACCTTCACCACCCGACAGGGAGAGAACCATGGCTGCGAAGAAGATCCTCATGCTGGTCGGCGATTACGTCGAAGACTACGAAGCGATGGTGCCGTTCCAGGCCCTGAGCATGGTCGGCCACCTGGTGCATGCGGTGTGTCCGGGCAAGAGCGCCGGACAGAGCGTGCGCACCGCGATCCACGACTTCGAGGGCGAGCAGACCTACAGCGAGAAGCCGGGGCACAACTTCGCCCTCAATGCCGACTTCGCCAGCGTGCGCGCCGAGGACTACGACGCGCTGCTGATTCCCGGCGGCCGTGCCCCGGAGTACCTGCGCCTGAATGCCGAGGTGATCGCCCTGGTGCAGGCCATGGCCGCCGCCGGCAAGCCGATCGCGGCGGTCTGCCACGGTGCCCAGCTGCTCGCCGCCGCCGGCGTGCTCAAGGGTCGCGAGTGCAGCGCCTACCCGGCCTGCGCCCCGGAGGTCGCCCTGGCCGGCGGGCGCTACGTGGAGATCCCGGTGGACCAGGCGCACAGCGAGGGCAACCTGATCACCGCCCCGGCCTGGCCGGCCCATCCGGCCTGGCTGGCGGCGTTCCTCGCGGCGCTCGGCACCCGTATCGAGCTGTAACCGCGAGGGCTGTCACGCTCCGGCGTGGCAGCCTCTTGGGAGGATGCTCCGCGCCCGTGGTTGCTTGGGAGGGCGCGGAGCGTCCCGAATGGCGTTACCGCACGAGGGCCAGGAAGCGCTCCGGGCAGAGGAGAACCGTCATGTGCGAGCTGTACGTCAAGGCCGACCCGATCCTCTACGAGTCGCGCTCGCGCTCGCTGCGCATCCGCGGCGTGGTCACCACCCTGCGCCTGGAGAACCAGTTCTGTGACATCCTGCGCGAAATCGCCGAGGTCGACGGCATGACCACCAACCAGTTGATCGCCAAGCTCTACGAGGAGGTTATGGACTACCGTGGCGAGGTGGTCAATTTCGCCTCCTTCCTGCGGGTCAGCTGCACCCGCTACCTGGCCCAGCGCCGCGAGCGCGGCGCGGCGTTGAGTCTGGTCGGCGCACGGGTGTCGGGCTAGCCGGGGCTGGGCGGGGCGCCGGCGCGCGTGGGACAATGCCGGCATGTCCCGAGTCCACTGTCCCCGCTGCCAGCGACCGCAGAGCCATTGCCTGTGTCCGCTGATCCCCCGTCTCGCCAGCCGTACCCGGGTGCTGATCCTGCAGCACCCGGACGAGGTGCGCCATGCGCTGAATACCGCGCGCCTGGCGGCCCTGGGGCTGTGCAACGCCGAGCTGCGCATCGGCGAACACTTCCCCGAACTGGAGGCCGAGCTGGCCGGTCGCCAGGTCTGGCTGCTGTTCCCCGGCGCGGCGGCGCTGCATGTCGAGGCGCTGGCGGGCCAGGCGTGCGGCGAGGAGCGCGTGCTGATCGTTCCGGACGGCACCTGGCGCAAGGCGCGCCGTCTGCTGCACTGCAATCCCTGGCTGGCCGCGCTGCCGCGGCTGAGCCTGGCCGAGGGGCTGGTCAGCCGCTACCGGCTGCGCAAGGCGCCGGGGCCGGGCGCGTTGTCCACCGTGGAGGCGCTGGTGCATTGCCTGAACGCTCTGGAGGGGCAGGGGCGTTTCGACGCGCTGCTGGCCCCGTTCGAGGCGCTGATCGACGGGCAGATCGCGGCGATGGGCGAGGAAGTCTTCCGGCGCAACCATCTGCGCGAGTCGCCCGAGACATGACGCGCCGGCTTCAGCGGCGGGTCTTCTGGCGCAGGATGTAGAGCGTCACCAGGCTGGCGCTGCCGAGCATGAACACCCGCGCCGGCAGCAGCGGCACCAGATAGCAGGACAGCAGGATGCTGGCCCACATCAGGCCGATGGCGTAGACCTTGCCCTTGAGCGGGATGCCCTCGCCGTCGAGGTAGTCGCAGATCCACGGGCCGAGGCGGGGGTGGCCGACCAGCCACAGATAGAAGCGCCGCGAACTGCGCACGAAGCAGGCGGCGGCCAGCAGCAGGAAGGGAGTGGTCGGCAGTACCGGCAGGAAGATGCCGGCGATGCCCAGCGCCACGCTCGCCCAGCCGATCCCCAGCAGCAACCAGCGCAGCCAGGGGTTGCGGGTTTCGACGATCTCGCGCGGCGCCATGCGGCGCCTCTCAGTGCGGGCGCGGCTTGAGCAGGGCGGGCTTCTCTTCCGGCGCCTGGCAGAGCAGGAACAGGGCGGTGAGCAGCTCGGGAATCTGGTCGACCATGCTGTCGACCAAGTCGCGGTCGCGGGCGATCTCGTCGAACTCGGGCTGCTCGTCGAACAGGCCGGAGCCGACCATGATCGGCAGCAGCAGCTCGCTGACCTCGTCCTCGGCGTCCTCGAACCAGACCTCTTCGCGCAGGAACACCCCTTCCATGAAGCCGATGCACCAGCCGCGCAGGTCGGAGTCGTCGGGCACCTCGCCCAGGTCGAGGTCGCAGGGCAGTTCCATGTCCTCGTCGCTGGCCAGCTGACGGCCGATGTGGGCCTTGAGCTGGATGAGGGTGCTCTCGATCTCGACCTTCTCGGCGTCGCTGCGGTAGTGCGGCGCTTCGGCGAACAGCGCGTCGATCCACTCGCGCTCCGGCACCGGATCGGGGCAGATGGACAGCGCGGTCAAATAGCCGTGGGCGGCCACGTAGTCCAGTGCTTCATCGTGCAGATCATCGGCATCGAGGAAGGCTTGCAGGCGGGACAGTTGCTCGGCGAAGGACATCGGGACACTACCTCAGGACGAATGCGACAACGATTGTAGACGAGGCGGCAGGCGCCTGTCAGGCGAACTATGCACGGTGAGTCGGCGGTGCTGGCGTATAATCGCCGGCTCGATTCGGAGGCCTCATGCTCGACTCTGCCCAGCGCATCCTCAAAGACGTATTCGGCTACGACGCCTTCCGCGGCAACCAGGCGCGGATCATCCAGCGTGTCGGCGCGGGCGGCGATGCCCTGGTGCTGATGCCCACCGGCGGCGGCAAGTCGCTGTGCTTCCAGGTGCCGGCGCTGCTGCGCGAGGGTGTGGCGGTGGTGGTCTCGCCGCTGATCGCGTTGATGGACGACCAGGTGGCGACCCTCGACGAACTGGGCGTGGCGGCGGTGGCGCTGAACTCGACGCAGACCCCCGACGAGCAGCGCGAGATCGCCGAGCGGCTGCGTCGCGGCGAGATCAAGCTGCTCTACCTGGCCCCCGAGCGGCTGGTGCAGCCGCGCATGCTGGCTTTCCTGCAGCGCCTGAAGATCGCCTTGTTCGCCATCGACGAGGCGCACTGCGTGTCGCAGTGGGGCCACGATTTCCGTCCCGAGTACCTGCAGCTCGGCCAGCTCGCCGAGCTGTTCCCGCAGGTGCCGCGCATCGCCCTGACCGCCACCGCGGACATGCGTACCCGCGAGGAGATCGCCCAGCGCCTGCACCTGCAGGAAGCCGAGCGCTTCCTCTCCAGTTTCGACCGGCCGAACATCTTCTACCGCATCGTGCCCAAGGATCAGCCGCGCAAGCAGCTGCTGGGCTTCCTCGAAGGTCGCCGCGGCGACGCCGGCATCGTCTACTGCATGTCGCGCAAGAAGGTCGAGGAGCTGGCCAGCTTCCTTGCCGAGCAGGGCTATCCGGCGCTGCCCTACCATGCCGGGCTGCCCAACGAGGTGCGCGCCCACAACCAGCGGCGCTTCCTCAACGAGGAAGGCCTGATCATGGTGGCGACCATCGCCTTCGGCATGGGCATCGACAAGCCCAACGTGCGCTTCGTCGCCCACCTCGACCTGCCCAAGTCGCTGGAGGCCTATTACCAGGAAACCGGTCGCGCCGGTCGCGACGGCCTGCCCTCCGAGGTGTGGATGGCCTACGGCCTGCAGGATGTGCTGTTCCTGCGCCAGATGCTGCAGAGCTCCGAGGGCGACGAGCGGCACAAGCGGGTCGAGCGGCACAAGCTCGAAGCCATGCTGGCGCTGTGCGAGGAAACCCGCTGCCGGCGCCAGGCGCTGCTGGCCTACTTCGACGAGGAGCTGCCCCAGCCCTGCGGGCACTGCGACAACTGCGTCGACGGCGTGGAAACCTGGGACGCCACCGAGGCAGCGCGCTTGGCGCTGTCGGCGATCTACCGCAGCGGCCAGCGCTATGGCGTCGGCCACCTGATCGACCTGCTGCTCGGGCGCGAGACCGATAAGATCCGTGCCCTCGGCCACCAGCACCTGACGGTGTTCGGCAAGGGCAAGCATCTGGCCGAGGCCGACTGGCGCACCCTATTCCGCCAGCTGGTGGCGCGGGGTCTGGCCGATGTCGATCTCGACGGCTTCGGCGGCCTGCGCCTGACCGATACCTGCCGGCCGCTGCTGCGCGGCGAGGTGAATCTCCAGCTGCGTCGCGATCTCAAGCCGCAGCGCGCGGCCCGCGGTTCGAGCGGGCCGAGCCAGGCCAGCCAGCTGGTGCGCGGCGACGAGCGGCCGTTGTGGGAGGCGCTGCGCACCCTGCGCCGCAAACTGGCCGAGGAGCATAGCGTGCCGCCCTACGTGATCTTCCCCGACGCAACTTTGCTGGAGATGCTGCGCAGCCAGCCGCAGTCGCTGGTCGGCATGGCGCGGGTCAGTGGCGTCGGTGCGCGCAAGCTGGAACGCTACGGCCAAGCCTTCCTCGATGTGCTCACCGACAGCCCCGAGGCGCCGGCCACGCCGCAGCCGGTGGCCGACCTGCGCCACGAGCTGGTCAGCCTGGCCCGTTCGGGGATGACTCCGGCGCAGATTGCCCGCCAGCTCGACTGCAGCGAGAAGAACGTCTACAGCCTGCTGGCCGAGGCCATCGCCCGCCAGCAACTGACGCTGGAAGAGGCGCTGGACCTGCCCGAGGAGCTGCTCGGCGAGATCCACGACGCCTTCCTCGACGGCGACGGCGAGCTGCCGCCGGTGGCGGCTATCGCCGAGGCATTCGCGGCGCGCGTGCCGCTCGGTGTGCTGTATTGCGTGCGCGCCGCCCTGGAAGCCGAGCTGGGTGGCTGAGGGCGGCGCGGACGGCGGGGTCAGATGCCCTGCGGCAGCTCCTCGCCGCCGAGCGCCTCGATCAGCTGCGGCAGGAACTCTACGAAGGTCAGCATCATCAGGGCGAAGCTGGCGTCCTGCTGGGCCAGGGCGTCCTCGCCGCCGTCCTGCTCGGCCTGCTCCTGCAGCAGGTCCTCGAAGCGCAGACGCTTGAGCGCCAGCTTGTCGTCGATCAGCAGTGACAGCTTGTCGGTCCAGGCCACGCCGAGCTTGGTCACCACCTTGCCGGCGGCCAGGTGGTTCTGCACTTCGTCGCTGCCCAGATCCTGGCGCTTGCAGCGTACGATGCCGCCATCCTCGTGGGTATCGCGCAGCTCGCACTCGTCGAGCAGGTATAGGCCGTTGCTGGCCTGCTGGTTTTTCAGCCAGTCGGTGAAAGTCGCCATCGGCGCGACCTTCACCGCCAGCGGGCGCACCGGCAGGCTGCCGAGGGCATCGCGCAGGGCGGACAGCAGCTCCTCGGCTTTCTTGGCGCTACCGGCGTCGACCAGCACCAGGCCGTGCTTGGGCGCGATCGCGGCGCGAGTCACTTGGCGGCGGATGAAGGCGCGCGGCAGTAGGGTCTGGACGATCTCGTCCTTGAGCTGGTCGCGTTCCTTCTTGTAGACCTTGCGCATCTGTTGCGCTTCGATCTCCTCGATTTTCTCGGCCAGCGCCTCGCGCACCACGCTGCCGGGCAGGATGCGTTCTTCCCTGCGTGCGGCGATCAGGTAGAAGTCCTGGCTGACGTGCGCGAGCGGGGCGTCCGGTCCCTTGCCCAGCGGGGCAACGAAGCCATAGGTGGCCAGCTCCTGGCTGGCGCAGCTGCGCGCCGGCTTGCCGCTCAGGGCGGTCTCCAGAGTTTCGGCATCCAGTTGCAGATCCTGGGTCAGGCGGTAGACGAGCAGGTTGCGGAACCACATGGCGGCTGGTAACTCCTTGAGCAAAGGAGCGCATTATTCCCCCTGGCGCGCCGGCAGGCCACCGCGTTGTGCGCCAAGTCGTTGCTGTCTTTGAAATTTTTTCAAAAAACGCTTGCCAAGGCGGAGTGCCCTCCATAGAATGCGCACCACTTCGAGAGCAAACGCAAACATGCGAATGCAACTGAATGGGTGATTAGCTCAGCTGGGAGAGCATCTGCCTTACAAGCAGAGGGTCGGCGGTTCGATCCCGTCATCACCCACCACTCTCGAGGTTGCGCGCGGCGGTAGTTCAGTCGGTTAGAATACCGGCCTGTCACGCCGGGGGTCGCGGGTTCGAGTCCCGTCCGCCGCGCCATTTTCTACAAGACCCTAAGTGACATGAAACACACAGAAACTCAGGTGCCACACGGCATGCTGGGTTTTTTGCGTTTTTGGTCTGCGCTTTTCCTGGCGTGGCGGTGCCGTTGGCGGCCTGTTAAGCTCGCCTACTCCGAGTTGCCCGCTGCGGCATCACCATTAAGGAACATGCATGAAACATCATCGCTTGGCCGCTGCGGTGGCTCTGGTTGGCCTGGTTCTGACCGGCTGCGACTCCCAGTCGGCGAAAAAGGAACTGGAGCTGAAGACCCCGGCCCAGAAGGCCTCCTACGGCATCGGCCTGAACATGGGGCGCAGCCTGGCGCAAGAGGGTATGGACGACCTGGATGCCCAGGCTGTTGCTCTCGGCATCGAGGATGCCGTGGCCAAGAAGGAACAGCGTCTGACCGACGAGCAGCTCATGGAGGCGTTCAGCTTCCTGCAGCAGCGCGCCGAGGAGCGCATGGCGGCCATCGGCGACGAGAACGCCAAGGCCGGCAAGAAGTTCCTGGAAGACAACGGCAAGCGCGAGGGTGTGGTCACCACCGCGTCCGGTCTGCAGTACGAGGTGGTCAAGAAGGCCGAGGGTGCCCAGCCCAAGCCTGACGACGTGGTGTCGGTTCACTACGAAGGCAAGCTGATCGACGGCACCGTGTTCGACAGCTCGATCCAGCGCGGCGCACCCATCGATCTGCCGGTTGGCGGCGTGATCCCCGGCTGGGTCGAAGGTCTGCAGCTGATGCACGTCGGCGAGAAGTACAAGCTGTACATTCCCAGCGAGCTGGCCTACGGCGCGCAGAGCCCGAGCCCGGCGATTCCGGCCAACTCGGTGCTGATCTTCGATCTGGAGCTGCTGAGCATCCAGGGTCAGGGCCAGTAAGTTTCCGTCTGCCGCCACCAGCGCCCCGCTTGTCGGGGCGTTGTCGTATCTATGGCCAGGGTTTTCGCCGGTTTCAGGTCTTGCCAGCGACAGTGTGTCGCAGGTTTATGCACATCGCACAGATCCGCGGCGGTGCTGTCAAGAGCGCTGTGGCGGCCCTCCGGGTTCAGGTTAAATTTCTGATTTGTAAAGACTTTTTTGGCTGAGCAAAAAATGCCCGATCTGTCTGGAGGCCGCATGCGACGGGGCCTGGCGGGAGTCTTCCCGGCATTGTTAACAAGCTTATCCACAGCTTTGGTGGATAACGCCCACCAGCCCGCCTGGCATGGGCATTGGCCGGGAGAAGGCGTGAACAGGGCGCTTGGCGTGGTGGCGCCGGCAGACTCAAGCTACGCACGCGCTGTTAAGATTGGGTGACTGGTGAGGAGTGTGAACGCAATGAATGTGCAAGTGATCGAGCGCGACGGGCAGCCGGAATACGCGGTGCTGGCTTGGGCGGAATATCTGCAGTTGCTGGCCGAGGCCGGGCGTCGGCAGCCGGAGAGTCGCGCAGCGGCCGAACCGGCGGCGGGGCCGGTCTTCGAGCTGGCCCGACTGGCCGAGTGGCGCGAGGCGCGCGGGCTCAGCCAGGAGCAACTGGCGCGGGCGGTGGGCATCAGCCCGCACTACCTGGGCATGATCGAGCGTGGCGAGCGGCAGCCGGACCAGGCCATCGGCCGGGCCCTGGAGCGTCATTTCGCCCGTCCGCAGGAGTGATGCCGAGTTGAGCCTGCGGATCAGCCGCCAGCACTGGCAGGGGCTGCTGGCGGCCCTAGACGAGGCGCGCCGGCAGCGCCACCTGCTGACCTATCGCTCGTTGATCGAGCGCCTGCAACTGCCGGCCCCCGCCATGGCGACGCTGGCGGCGGCGCTGGAGCACCTGGCGGCGCTGGATGCTCGGGCCGGCCTGCCGCTGCGCAGTGCGCTGGTGATCAGCCAGGGGGCCAGCCGTCTGCCGCGTCCGGGGTTCTTCGAGTGCGCCGAGCGCCTCGGACGCTTCAGCGGCCCGCCCGACGGCATGGCGGCTGCGGCCTGGCATGCCGCCGAGGTCGCCCGGGTGTTCGCCTTCGAGTTCAGCGAGGCATCCTCATGACGTCCCGTTACTGGCGCCTGCGTGCCGCCTGCGGTTACGCCCTGGCGCGCTACCTGTTCCGCTGGTCGTGGCTGCTGCGCCAGCCACGCGCCTGGCGCTGGATGGAGGGGCAGTTCGCGCGCATGGCGCACCTCGGCGATGGCGGAGCCCAGGACTTCTACGGCCATGTGCTGCTGTTTCGCGGTCAGGGGCTGGGCGCGCGCGAGGAGGGCTTGCGTCTGCTGCGTCTGGCGGCCGATCAGGGGCAGGCCAAGGCGGCTTTCCAGCTCGGCGTGCAGGCGCTCAAGGGCGATCTGGCGCATGCGCCCGATGCCCTCGAGGCGCGGCGGCGCTGGGAGCAGGCCGCTGCTGCCGGCCATCCGCTGGCGGCGCACAAGCTGGCCGAGCTGCTGATGCAGGGCGCGCCGGGACTGCCGGCCGATGCATCGGCTGCCGAGCACTACGCGGCGCTGGCGCGCCGCCTCGGTCTGTAGGCTTCCTCAGGCACTTTTCGGCAGCGGCATGGCCGCCTCGCAGACCGGCTGCGCCTGCGGCCGGCCGAGCAGATAGCCCTGCACCAGATCGACGCCCATGCCCTGCAAGGTCTGCAGCTCGCCGAGCAGCTCGACCCCCTCGGCGATCACCCGCGCGCTGGCGGCGCGAGCCATGCGCAGGATCGAGCCGACGAACTCGCGCTTGAGCGGGTCGAGGTGGATGCCGTCGATGAAGTGGCGGTCGATCTTGACGATGTCCGGGCGCAGCTCCGACCACAGGCGCAGGCTGGAGTAGCCGGCGCCGAGGTCGTCGAGGGCGATCGAGAAGCCCATGGTGCGGTAGTGGCGCAAGGCACGGTCGAGCAGGCCGAAGTCCTCGATCGGGGTCTGCTCGGTCAGCTCGATCACTACCCGCGAAGGCTCGATGCCGCAGGCCTGGAGGATCTGCAGGGTGCGGCCCGATTCGTGGCCCGGCTCCAGCAGCGACTCGGGCGAGGCATTCAGGTACAGGGTGCCGGGCAGTTGCAGGCGGCCGAAGGCCTGGCAGGCCTTGCCGCGGCAGGCGACTTCCAGCTCGCTCAGGCGGCCGGCCCGGCGCGCCAGGGCGAACAGGGCCAGCGGCGAGTGCAGGGGCGAGTTGGACGGGCCGCGGCTCAGGGCCTCGAACCCGTGGATGCGGCGACTGGCGAGCGAGAAGATCGGCTGGAACAGGGTGCTGAGCTGATCCTGGGCGATGATCCTGTCCAGGTTTCCAAGTTGCTCGGTGATGGTCATGCGGTGCTCGTCAGTCAGTGAAAAGGTGCCCCGCATCACGCGGGGCACCTGAATTTCACGACTAAATTGTGACGAGCTTATGACGGCCTGCCACCCCGAGGGGTGGCAGGCGTGCCTCAGTGGCGTGCCACGACCGCGTTGAGATTGAGGTAATCCAGGAGGATGCGTCCCGACTCGGCGAGGAAGGCGTCCTTTTCCGGCGCCAGGGTTTCCTCTTCCGCGGCCAGCGATTCCTCGTCCTCGACCTTCAGCTCCTTGAGCAGCGGCTCGCCTTTGGCGCTGCGCCGTGCGTTTTCCAGGCTCAGCTGGCGCTCCTCGATGGCGTGCTGCTCGGCGCGGCGACGCGTCTCGTTGAGGCTGACCCGGGTGTCCTGCATCAGCTGCTGGGACAGTTCCAGGCTGCGGCGGGCGAAGATGAAGTCCGGGTCCTGCGCGGTGCGGGTGGCATGTCTGGCCTTGAGTTCGGCGAGGAACGGCTGGAACGGATCGCGCTCGGGGTTGACCGCCGGGGAGATGCGATCCCAGGGCATGGCCGCCGGCAGGGCGCTTTCGCCGATCTCCTGAGTGTCGAAGGTGGCCGGGTAGGGGATGTCGGGCAGCACGCCCTGGTGTTGGGTGCTCTGTCCGGACACGCGATAGAACTTGGCCAGGGTCAGCTTGAGTTCGCCGTGGTTGAGCGGCTGGATGCTCTGCACGGTGCCCTTGCCGAAGGTCTGCCCGCCCAGTACCAGGGCGCGGTGGTAGTCCTGCATGGCACCGGCGAAGATCTCCGAGGCCGAGGCCGACAGGCGATTGACCAGCACCGCCATCGGACCGTCGTATTCGACGCCCTGGCTGTCGTCGGTCAGCACGTCGACGCGGCCGTCGCTGTTGCGCACCAGCACCGTGGGGCCCTGGTCGATGAACAGGCCGGTCAGCTCGTTGGCTTCCTGCAGGGAGCCGCCGCCGTTGTTGCGCAGGTCGATGACCACGCCGTCGACCCGTTCGGCCTTGAGTTCGGCGAGCAGCTTGCGTACGTCGCGGGTGGTGCTCTTGTAGTCGGGATTGCCGCTGCGGTAGGCCTTGAAGTCCAGGTAGAAGGCCGGGATCTCGATGACGCCGAGCTTGTAGTGGCGGCCGTCGTGGTCGAGTTCGAGCACCGATTTCTTGGCGGCCTGCTCTTCGAGCTTGACCGCTTCGCGGGTGATCGCCACCACCTTGCTGGTCTGATCGTTCGGCGCATTGCCGGCCGGGATCACTTCCAGGCGCACCACCGAGCCTTTCGGGCCGCGGATCAGCTTGACCACCTCGTCGAGGCGCCAGCCGATCACGTCGACCATCTCCTTGTCGCCCTGGGCCACGCCGACGATACGGTCGGCCGGCTGCAGCTGCTTGCC
Organism: Pseudomonas guangdongensis; assembly: GCF_900105885.1. Classification (NCBI taxonomy): domain Bacteria; kingdom Pseudomonadati; phylum Pseudomonadota; class Gammaproteobacteria; order Pseudomonadales; family Pseudomonadaceae; genus Geopseudomonas; species Geopseudomonas guangdongensis. The sequence goes on from NZ_LT629780.1 coordinate 2,362,089, forward strand.
CTTCTCGGCCGGGCCGGCGGGCACCAGACGCACGACTTTGACGTATTCGTTGTCGCTCTGCAGGATCGCCCCGATGCCTTCCAGCGACAGGCTCATGTTGATGTCGAAGTTCTCCGCGTTTTCCGGCGACAGGTAGCTGGTGTGCGGATCGTAGGTCTGCGCGAAGGCGTTGATGTAGGCCTGGAAGATGTCTTCGCTGCGGGTCTGCGCCAAGCGCTTGAGCTGGTTGCGGTAGCGCTTGGTGAGCAGCTCCTGGATGGCCGCCGGCTCCTTGCCGGCGATCTTCAGGCGCAGCACCTCGTCCTTCACGCGCTTGCGCCACAGGTCGTCCAGTGCCTTGCGATCGGCGGCCCAGGGCGCCTTCTCGCGGTCGGTTTCGAGGCTCTCGTCGCGGCTGAAGTCGAGCTGGTCGACGCCCTTGTCGAGCAGGGCGAGGGCGAACTCCAGGCGTTCCTGCATGCGTTCGAGCTGGCGCTTGTAGATCACGAAGCCGGGCTGCAGCTCGCCGCTCTTGAGGTAGTCGTCGAAGCGGTAGCGCCAGGACTCGAAGGCGGCGATGTCCTCGGCGGTGAAGTAGCTGCGCGCCGGGTCGAGCATCTTCAGGTAATTGTCGAAGATCTGTGCGGAGCGTGCGTCGTCCAGCGGCGGCTTGCTGTAGTGATGGCGCTTGAGCAGTTCGACCACGTTGAGGCTGGCGATGATCTGCTCGCGATCCGGCTGCAGAGCGTCCCAGGCATTGCTGCGGGCGGTCGCCGCGTGGCTCGGCAGGGCGCCGATGGCCAGGGCCAGGGCAAGGGCGGTACAGGGCAGGAAGCGTTTCATGTAGGTATGCGTCGCAGGGATTCACGCCAAGTTTGGCAGCAGAACTGGCGCCGGGTTCCATGGTGCCAGTATCGGGCGGGCGCCCGGATGGACGGGGGAGGCTGACGGGAGGCCAGTTTCCGGGTAACAATCCGGGGCTTGTGGCCGGCAGTGCAGGGCAGGTGCCGGCATTTCGACAATATGGAGGTAGCGTGAACGCATTGCAAGGTATCGAGGGCGAGCTGGAGTGGGGCGTGCAGCCGCGCCCGGAGTGCGATGTCGGGCAGATCCGCATCAAGGTGGCGGCGGCTGGCCTGAACCGGGCCGACCTGTTGCAGCGCAACGGCCTGTATCCGCCGCCGCCGGGAGTGACCGAGGTGCTCGGTCTGGAATGCTCCGGGGTGGTGGTCGAGGCCGGCGCCGGCAGTCGCTGGCGGGTCGGCGACCGGGTCTGCGCGCTGCTGGCCGGCGGCGGCATGGCCGAGGAGGTGGTGGTCGATGCGCGCCATGCGCTGGCCGTGCCGGAAGGCCTCGGCCTGATCGAGGCGGCGGCGCTGCCGGAGGTGTATGCCACCGCCTGGCTCAACCTGTTCCAGCTGGCCCGCCTGCAGCCGGGCGAGAAGGTGCTGCTGCACGCCGGCGCCAGCGGCGTCGGCTCGGCCGGCATCCAGCTGTGCAAGGCCTTCGGCAGCCCGGTGTGGGTCAGCGTCGGCTCCCGCGAGCGGCTCGACTACTGCGAGGCGCTGGGCGCCGAGGGCGGGGTGATCCGCGGCGATACCCTGGACGGGCTGCGCGACTTCGCGCCCTTCGACGTGATCCTCGATCCGGTCGGCGCCAGCTACGGCGAGCTGAACCTCAAGCTGCTCAATCAGGACGGCCGCTGGGTGGTCATCGGTCTGATGGGCGGGCGCAAGGCGCAGCTCGACCTGGCCCTGCTGCTCGGCAAGCGCATCCAGATGATCGGCTCGACCCTGCGCAACCGCGATGCCGAGTTCAAGGCGCAGCTGATGGCCGAGCTGGAGCAATTCGTCTGGCCGCTGTTCGCCGAGGGGCGTCTCAAGCCGCAGCTGGAGCGCAGCTACCCGATCGAGGATGCCGCGGCGGCTTTCGAGGCGCTGGCCAGTAACGAGGTGCGCGGCAAGCTGGTGCTGGTGGTCGATCCCGCGCTGGACTGAGGCCGGCTGCGGACACGACAAGGGGCGCCGTGGCGCCCCTTGTCGTGTCCGGCGAGCGAGTTCTCAGCGCCAGTCGAGGATTTCCCAGCCGTGGCGCAGCGCGTGCTCGCGCAGCGCCGCATCCGGGTTGACCGCGTGGGGATGCTCGACGTGGCCGAGCAGCGGCAGGTCGTTGCGCGAGTCGGAATAGAAGTGCGCACCGGCCAGCGTTTCGCCCTGTTCCTCCAGCCATTGCTGCAGACGGGCAATCTTGCCCTCGCGGGCGCAGGGGATACCGGCGATCCGTCCGCTGTAGCCGCCGTAGTGCAGCTCCAGGTCGGTGCCCAAGACCTCGGCGATGCCCAGGCGCTCGGCGATGGCCTCGACCAGGAAGGTCGGCGAGGCGGAAATCACCAGCACCCGGTCGCCGGCGGCGCGGTGGGCGGCGATGCAGCGCATCGCCTGCGAATGGATCAGCGGCTCGATGGCGGCCTCGACGAAGGGGCCGGCAACGTAGGCCACTTCCTCGGGGGTACGGCCGACCAGCGGCTGCAGGCTGAACGCCAGGTAGTCCTCGAGGCTCGCCTCCAGGGCGGCGTACTGCGCCACCAGTTCCTGCTCGCGGGCCAGGAAGGCCTCGCGCTCGACCCAGCCGAGGTCGGCGAGGTGCGCGCTCCACAGGCTGGGGCTGTTGCCGTCGATCAGGGTGTCGTCCAGGTCGAAGATCGCCAGGGCCATAGTCCGCTCCTCAGACCAGTTCGGCGCTCTGGTAGAAGGCGCCGAGCACCTTCACCAGATGGGCCAGATCGTGGCTGCCGGCCAGCTCGCGGATCGAGTGCATGGCGAAGGTCGGCAGGCCGATGTCGACGGTGCGCACGCCGAGCTGGCTGGAGGTGATCGGGCCGATGGTCGAGCCGCAGCCTAGGTCGCTGCGGGTCACGAAGCTCTGCACCGGCACGCCCTGCTGCTGGCATAGGTGGCGGAAGAAGCCGGCGGTCTCGCTGTTGCTGGCGTAGCGCTGGTTGTTGTTGATCTTGATCACCGGCCCGGCGTTGAGCTGCGGGCCATGGTTGCCGTCGTGGCGGTCGGCGTAGTTGGGATGCACGCCGTGGGCGTTGTCGGCCGAGACCAGCAGCGAGCGCTGGAGGGTGCGCACGAAAGCCTCGCCGTCGCCGAGCAGGCGGCGCAGGGTTTGTTCGAGGAACGGGCCGTCGGCGCCGCAGGCCGAGCAGGAGCCGACTTCCTCGTGGTCGGTGCAGACCAGCGCGCAGTTCTCCTCCTCGCCGGCGGCGAGCAGGGCGCTGAGGCCGGCGTAGCAGGACAGCAGGTTGTCCAGTCGGGCGCCGGCGATGAAGTCCTGCTCCAGGCCGACCACGGCGGCGGCCTGGGTGTCGTAGAAACTCAGCTCGAAGTCCAGCACGCGCTCGGCGCGCAGGCCGTGCTCGCGCTCCAGCTGTTCGGCCAGTAGGCTGCGGAAGTCGCGGCTGGCGTCCACCGGCAACTGGGCCAGCAACGGCGGCAGTTCGGTCTGCGGGTTGATCGCCCAGCCCTTGTTGGCCTCGCGATTGAGGTGGATGGCCAGGCTGGGGATCACCGCGATGGGGGCGCGGAAGTCGATCAGCCGGCTGTCCAGCTGTCCGTCGCGACTGAAGGTGACCCGTCCGGCCAGCGACAGGTCGCGGTCGAACCAGGGGGCGAGCAGGGCGCCGCCGTAGACCTCGACACCCAGTTGCCAGAAGCCGTTGCGCACCAGTTCGGGCTGCGGCTTGACCCGCAGGCAGGGGCTGTCGGTGTGCGCGCCGACCAGCCGCAGACCGCCGTCCAGCGGCGCGCGGCGACCGAGCTGCACGGCGATCAGCGAGGAGTCGTTGCGGGTGACGTAGTAGCGCCCGCCCGGCTCGGTGTGCCAGGCCTCGCGCTCGTCGAGGCGCACGTAGCCGGCGGCTTCGAGGCGCGCGGCGAGGCTGGCGGTGGCGTGGAAGGGGGTCGGCGAGGCCTTGAGGAAGTCGATCAGGCCCTGGTTGAGTGCTTCGCGCATGACAGCTCCGGCGGCAGTGGTCGGCGCAGTCTACCGGAATCCGGCCGTCGCGGCCGGAGTCTGCCTGCGGCTCAGAACGGCGCCGGGCTCTCGAAGCGCAGCCGCTCGCCCGTCTGCGGGTGGGTCAGACACAGCAGGCTGGCGTGCAGGCACAGCCGATCGAAGGCGGCCAGCGCCTGCTCGTGGGCGTAGAGGCGGTCGCCGAGCAGCGGATGACCGATGGCCAGCATGTGCACGCGCAGCTGGTGCGAGCGGCCGGTGATCGGGGTCAGCTCGACCCGGCTCCAGTCGCCGCAGCGCGCGGTGACCCGCCAGAAGGTCAGGGCGTGCTTGCCCTGCTCGAAGTCGACGATGTGTCGCGGCTTGTTCGGCGGATCGTAGCGCAGCGGCAGCTCGATGCGCCCGCTGTCGGCCTCCGGCTGGCCCCAGCACAGCGCGGTATAGGCCTTCTCAGTTTCGCGGTCGTGGAACTGCCGGGACAGCTCGCGGTGGCTGTCGGCATCGCGGGCCAGCACGATCAGCCCGGAGGTTTCCCAGTCCAGGCGGTGGACGATGCGCGCCTCGGGATAGCCGTGCTCCTGCAGGCGGGTGACCAGGCAGTCCTTGTTGTCTTCGGCGCGCCCGGGTACCGAGAGCAGCAGGGTCGGCTTGTTGATGACCAGCAGGGCGTCATCCTGGTGGACGATTTCGATGTTCGACAGCGGCATGGCATTCCGGAAACGACAGCGGCGGCCGTCGGGCCGCCGCTGTGGCAAGGCGCCCGATCAGCGCTCGGGCAGGGTGACGTTGAGTTCGAGGATCGAGCAGGTGCCCTGGTTTTCCAGCACGACCTGCACCTGGTCCTGATCGATGTGTACGTACTTGCGGATCACCGCGATCAGCTCCTCCTGCAGCGCCGGCAGGTAGTCCGGCTGGCTGCGCTGGCCGCGCTCGTGGGCGACGATGATCTGCAGGCGTTCCTTGGCGATGGATGCCGAGGAGGTCTTCTTGCGCGAGAGGAGGAAGTCGAAGAGGCTCATTCCTTGCCTCCGAACAGGCGCTGCAGGAAGCCCTTCTTCTGCACGTCGAGGAAACGGTGCGGCACGTCCTTGCCGAGCAGGCGCTCGACCGCGTCGCTGTAGGCCTGGCCGGCGTCGCTCTGCTCGTCGAGGATCACCGGAATACCCTGGTTGGAGGCCTTGAGCACCGCCTGGGATTCGGGGATCACCCCGAGCAGGTCGATGGAAAGGATTTCTTCGACGTCGTCGACGCTGAGCATCTCGCCCTTGGCGACCCGCTCGGGGTTGTAGCGGGTCAGCAGCAGGTGTTCCTTGATCGGCTCCCCGCCCTGCTCGGCGCGCTGCGACTTGCTGGCCAGCAGGCCGAGGATGCGGTCGGAGTCGCGCACCGAGGAGACCTCGGGGTTGGTGACCACGATGGCGATGTCGGCGAAGTACATCGCCAGGTGCGCGCCCTTCTCGATGCCGGCGGGGGAGTCGCAGATGATGTACTCGAAGTCCTTCTTCAGGTCGTCGAGCACCCGGCCGACGCCTTCCTGGGTCAGGGCGTCCTTGTCGCGGGTCTGGCTGGCGGCCAGCACGTAGAGGTTCTCCAGGCGCTTGTCCTTGATCAGCGCCTGGCCGAGGCTGGCATCGTTGTGGATCACGTTGACGAAGTCGTACACCACGCGGCGTTCGCAGCCCATGATCAGGTCGAGGTTGCGCAGACCGACATCGAAGTCGACGATCACCGTCTTGTGCCCGCGCAGGGCGAGGCCGGTGCCGATGGCAGCGCTGGACGTCGTTTTGCCCACGCCACCCTTGCCGGAAGTGACAACAATGATTTTGGCCAAGGTGCTTACCCCAAAACAGGAAGATTCCGGGTCCCGGAAAATGCCGGGAGTATCCGTCAAAGGCGGGTGATGTTCAACACGTCGCCGACCAGGCTGGCCTGCACCGGCTTGCCCCATTGCGGACTGCGTCGCAGGTCTTCGGCGACCTTGTAGCGCCCGGCGATGGACAGCAGTTCGGCGGTCAGTTGCTGGCAGAAGATCCGCGCTGCGGTATCGCCGCTGGCGCCGGCCAGGACGCGGCCGCGCAGCGGACCGTATACATGGACGTTGCCGTCGGCGATCAGTTCCGCGCCGGGGCTGACCGCCGAGAGGACGATCAGGTCGCCCTTGGGCGCGTAGACCTGCTGGCCGCCGCGCACCGGACGGGTGATCACCAGGGTGGCGTTGACCGCCGGCTCCGGCGGCGGCTCCTCGACCCGCGGTGCGGCGGGCTCGGCGAGCGGTGCGCGTTCGCGTCCGCCGCTCGGCAGCAGCGGAATGCCCAGCGCCTGCGCCGCGGTCAGGTCGGCGCTGCGCCGCGCGCGCATGCCCAGCGGCAGCAGGCCGTGACGCTGGCAGAGGTCCAGCAGGGCGTCGAGGTCGAGGTCCGGTTCGTCCTCGGCCAGTTGTTCGAGGCCGAGCAGCAGGGGGGTGTCGTGGAAGAAGTTGGGGGCGCTGGCGACCTTGTCGCTCAACTGGCGGTCCAGGCGGTCCAGGTCGTTGTGCAGCAGCTCCAGCACGGTCACGGCGAGCAGGCTGCCCTTGAGGCGGAACACGGGTTCTTGGTTGAGCGGATCGGTGTGGTTCATGGTCATGGCTGCCGGACGTATCGCGGGACTTATAACGACATCACCGACGCCCCGCAAGTTGCAGCGTGGCTGATGCCCGCCCCTGCGACAGGGTAGAATGGCCCGCCCGAACGCCCTGACTGGATGTACTGATGGATCGTCCCCGTTTTCGTCGCGCCTTCCTGCACCCGCGCTTCTGGCCGCTGTGGCTGGGCCTGGGGCTGCTCTGGCTGGTGGTGCAGCTGCCCTATGCCGTGCTGCTGCGCCTGGGCCGAGTGCTCGGCGCGCTGATGCTGCTGGGCGCCGGTTCGCGCCGCCGCATCGCCGCGCGCAACCTGGAGCTGTGCTTCCCCGAGCTGTCGGCGGCCGAGCGCCGCCGCCTGCTGCGCGACAACTTCGCCTCCACCGGCATCGCCTTCTTCGAGATGGCAATGAGCTGGTGGTGGCCGCGCGCGCGCCTGGCGCGGCTGGCGCACGTCGAGGGGCTGGAGCACCTGCAGGCGGCGCAGCGCGAGGGGCAGGGGGTGATCCTGATGTCCCTGCACTTCACCACGCTGGAGATCGGCGCGGCGCTGCTCGGCCAGCGCCACACCATCGACGGCATGTACCGCGAACATAAGAACCCGCTGTTCGACTTCATCCAGCGCCGCGGTCGCGAGCGCCACAATCCCGACGCCAGCGCCATCGAGCGCGAGGACGTGCGGGCCATGCTCAAGGTGCTGCGTGCCGGGCGCGCCATCTGGTACGCGCCCGACCAGGACTACGGGCGCAAGCAGAGCATCTTCGTGCCGCTGTTCGGCATCCCCGCCGCCACCGTCACCGCCACCAGCAAGTTCGCCCGTCTGGGCAAGGCGAGGGTGGTGCCCTTCACCCAGCAGCGCCTGGCCGACGGCAGTGGCTACCGGCTGGTGGTCCACCCGCCGCTGGAGGACTTTCCCGGCGCCAGCGAGGAGGCCGACTGCCTGCGCATCAACCGCTGGATCGAGCAGGCGGTGCGCGAATGCCCGGCGCAGTACCTGTGGGCGCACCGCCGCTTCAAGACCCGCCCCGAGGGCGAGCCGAAGCTCTACGACTGATCAGCGGCCGAAACTGCCGTCGCGGTAGTCGGCGAGCGCCTGCTCGATTTCCTCGCGGCGGTTCATCACGAAGGGGCCGTACTGGACGATCGGCTCGCCCAGCGGCCGGCCGGCGATCAGCAGGGCGCGGGCGCCGCCGGCACTGCTCAGGTGCAGGCTGTCGCCGTCGCTGAGCCGCGCCAGTTGCCCGCGCTCGACCGTCCGGTCCTGCCGGCCGCGTACCGTCAGCTCGCCCTCGAACACATGCAGCAGCACGTTGAAGCCGTGGGGCAGCTCCGGCAGCACGCAGCCGCCGGCCGGCAGGCGCAGGTCGTAGAGCTGCGGCTCGGTGTGCGGGCGCAGCACGGCGCCGTCCTGCTGCAGCGCGCCCTCGCGGAACTGGCCGGCGATCACCGCCACCTCCACGCCGCGCTCGGTGCGCAGGCGGGGGATTTCACCGGGGGCGAAGTCGCGGTAGCCGGCCGGGCCCATCTTGTCCGCCGCCGGCAGGTTGAGCCAGAGCTGGAAGCCGAACAGCCGGCCCTGCTCCTGTTCGGGCATCTCGCTGTGGATGATGCCGCGCGCGGCGGTCATCCACTGCACGCCGCCGGACTCCAGCAGGCCGCGATGGCCGAGATGGTCCTCGTGGCGCATGCGCCCCTCGATCATGTAGGTGACGGTCTCGAAGCCGCGGTGCGGATGGGGCGGGAAGCCGCCGATGTAGTCGCCGGCCTCGCTGGAGTCGAAGGCGTCCAGCATCAGGAAGGGATCGAAGCGTTCCAGCGCGCCGCCGCCGATCAGGCGGGTGAGGCGCACACCGGCGCCGTCGGCGGTGGCGCGGCCGCTGTGCAGGTCGATGACGTCGCGGTAGTGGGGATAGCTCATGGCGCAACTCCGGTTCAGGGCGTTGCGTCATCCTAGTTCAGGCGAATGGATCGATGGGTGCGGATTCTGCGGCGGAATGATCGGTTGGCTCGATAGATTGTCGGGCTACTCGCCGATCTGCAGGCGGCGCGCCTCGTTGTAGAGGTAGCGCACCTTCTCGTACTCGAACGGCGAGTTGAGCTGGCCGTAGCGGAAGTCGTTGATATGGCGGCGGTCGATGGCCAGCAGGCCGTAGTACTCGGCGGGACGCCGGTTCAGGCCGCCGATGTCGGCGACGTTCAGGGCGCTGCCCAGGGTGTTGTCGAAGACCAGCCCGCCGGTGTCGCGCAGGTTCGACGGGCCGAGCAGCGGCAGCACCAGATAGGGGCCTTCGGCCACGCCCCAGCGGCCGAGGGTCTGGCCGAAATCCTCGCTGCGCCGCTCCAGGCCCATGCGCTGCGCCGGGTCCCACAGACCGCCCACCCCCAGGGTGGTGTTGAACAGCAGGCGCGCGGTGGTGTGCAGGGCGTCGCGGCCTTGCAGCTGCATGAGGTGGTTGGCCAGGCTGGGGATTTCCCCGAGGTTGGCGAAGAAGTGGCTCACCCCGCTGCGCAGGAAGCGCGGGGTGACGCGGCGGTAGCCTTGCACCAGCGGCAGGTATAGCCACTCGTCGAAGCGCTGGTTGAAGTGGTAGACGCGGCGGTTCCACTCCTCCCAGGGATCGTCGACCACCAGCGCGACCAGGGTGGCGCGTTCGAACTCGCGCTGGTCGAGCCGCGGGTTGAAGCGCAGCTGCTGCAGCGGGCGGGTGAAGCCGTCGGCATCCACGCTGGCGTCGCCGGCCTGGGCGCTGCCGCACAGCAGCAGGGCGGCCAGCAGCAGCGGGCGCAGCAGAGCGTCAGTCACGGAAGAACTCCAGCATGGCCTGGGTGTTGACCCGGTAGTTCATGTTGCCGCAGTGCCCGCCGCGCGGGAACAGAGTCAGCCGCGCGCCCAGGGTGCGGCGCAGGAAGCCCAGATCGCCGGGGCCGAGGATCAGGTCGTCGCGGTTGTGGAACACGGCGATCTTCGCGCTACCGGCCAGGTAGTCCTGCAGCGCGTAGAGACTGGTCTGGTCGATCAGCTGCAGCAGGCTGCCGCCGCCGTCGAGCTTGCGCCAGAAGGGGATCAGCTGTTCGCGCATGTAGCACTGGAAATCGCAGAGCAGGGCGCGCTTGAAGAAGGGGGTCAGGCTGGTGCCTTCGTCCATCGGATAGCGCGGCGGGATCACCGCACCGCGGCGGTTGATCAGGTCGGAGGTGAAAGCGATGTCGGCGGCCGAGAAGCGGAACACCGCGCCGATCAGCATGGCCATCTCCTCGTCGGACAGGCGCTGGCGCGAGCGCTGGACGTCGTGCAGCAGCGCGGCGTCGAGCTGCGCCGAGCCGCGTTCCTCGAAGTAGCGCGCCAGCTTGCCGAGGATCAAGTCGTAGAAGGTGCGGGTGTTGTCGATGCCGGCTACCTCGGTCTGCACCAGACGGTCGAGGTTGGATACCGAGGTGTAGAGGTTGACCGGCGGGTTGATCAGCAGCACGCGGCGGAAATCGAAGTCGCCCAGGCGCTCGTCCAGGTGGCTGACGAAGGCGGCGTGCAGGCCGCCCAGGCTGTAGCCGGTCAGGTAGTAGTCGGTCACCGGCAGGTCGCGCTGCTGTGCGCGGACCTTCTGCATCACCCGGTAGAGGTCGGCGGCGTCGTGGTCGGAAAGGCCGGGCGTGGCGTGCTTGGAGGCGGCGGCCATGAAGTCGTAGCTGGTCGGCGAGGACAGCTGCACCACGTGGTAGCCGGCGCCATAGAACAGCCGCTTGAGCTCCTCCATGCTGGCGCTGGCATAGTGCGCGCCGGTGCCGGCGATGATGAACACCAGCGGCGCCGGGCCGCTCTGTCGGGCCAGGCGGTACTTGAGGGTCTTTACCGCCCAGAAGTTGTTCGGCAGCTCGCGGCGCGGGCGCAGACGCAGGCTGTGGTCGGCCTGGACGATCTCGGCGTCGTCCGGCAGCGGCGGGCGCAGCGCCGGCGGGGTACCGACGATGGTCGCCTCGAAGGGATTGGCGAGCGGGAAGCCATAGTCGTCGGCGGCGATTTCGACGGCGGCCTGGGCGCCGCCCAGCCACAAGCCAAGCAGCAGCGGAACGAGGCGCGTGACGAAGGGCATGGCGATATCCGTGGTGCGTGACGGGCAGGGTGAGACTGCGCGCACCGGCCGGGGTTGCACTGGTGTGACGGGCGGTGCGGTGCGCGGACGGCTCCAGTGTGCCCGTTGTCGCCCGGATTGTCAGGCCGGCGCGGCAAAACGCGCTGACACGGGCTTGGGCCGGGGCGGAGGTCTCCGGCCCGGCGTGAATCCCTCGCGGGACTCCTGCTGATCAGCGACTACGGGTACCGCTTTTTCAGTAGTCGTTGTCCTCGACCTGCTGGGCGAGGCGCTGCAAATGCTTGCGCGACAGGGCGAGGAAGCGCGGCGTCAGGCCGGCGTCCTCGTAGACCGGATCGCCCTGCTCGTCGGTGGCCACCACCTTGCTGCCCCTGACATAGGGGAAGCTCGCCTCCAGCTCCTGCAGCGCGGCACCGACCAGCTCGCCGAGCAGTTCCTCGGCGTGGCGTTTGGGGTACATCTCGCCGAGCGCCGCCAGGCGGGCGGCCGACTCCAGATCCAGCGGGATGCAGTAGGTCTGCTTGCTCAGGGTGCCCTTGGCGCTGGCTTCCCATGCACTCACCAGATCACGGATCTTCATCGCTCTGTCTCCCGGGCCTGTAATGCTGTCGTGCAGGTCGTCGTCTGCGTGCGGCCCTGTCAGAAAGACTAGACGCCCGCTCGCCGCCCTGCCGGCAACTTGCACCCGGCCCGTGGCTGCGGCAGGCTCGGGCAAAAGGCATAAGGAGAATGAACATGGCCGAGATCGACGCCCGTCTGCGCGAGGACGTGAATGTGCTGGGCACCTTGTTGGGCGACACCTTCCGCGCCGAACGCGGCGCGGAGTTCCTCGACAAGATCGAGCGCATCCGCAAAGGGGCCAAGGCGGCGCGGCGCGGCTCGGCGGAGGGCGCGCAGCAGCTGGCGCAGACCCTCGATGCGCTGGCCGACGAGGAGCTGCTGCCGGTGGCGCGGGCCTTCAACCAGTTTCTCAACCTGGCCAACATCGCCGAGCAGTACCACCGGGTACGCCGGCGCCGCGCCGACGAACCGCAGCCGTTCGAGGAGCGGGTGCTCGGCGAGCTGCTCGAACGGCTGCAGGCGGCTGGGCACACCCCGGCGGAGCTGGCTCGCCAGGTCGCTGCGCTGGACATCGAGCTGGTGCTCACCGCCCACCCCACCGAGGTGGCGCGGCGCACGCTGATCCAGAAGTACGACGACATCGCCGCGGGCCTGGCGGCGCGCGATCACGACGACCTGTCGCCGCGCGAGCGCGACCAGGTGCGCCAGCAGCTGTGCCGGCTGCTGGCCGAGGTCTGGCATACCGACGAGATCCGCCGCAGCAAACCGACCCCGGTGGACGAGGCCAAGTGGGGTTTCGCGGTGATCCAGCATTCGCTGTGGCGCGCGGTGCCGGCGTTCCTGCGCGGCGTCGACGACCTGCTGCAGGGCTGCTGCGGGACGCGCCTGCCGCTGCACGCCGCGCCGGTGCGCTTCGCCTCGTGGATGGGTGGCGACCGCGACGGCAACCCCAACGTCACCGCCCAGGTCAGCGCCGAGGTGTTGCTGCAAGCGCGCCGGGTGGCTGCCGAGCTGCATCTGGAGGATGTCGAGCGGCTGATCACCGACCTGTCCATGCACCGCGCCAGCCCGGCGCTGCGCGAGCAGGTCGGCGATGCCCCCGAACCCTATCGCGCCCTGTTGCGCCAGCTGCGCCGGCGTCTGCTGATCACCCGCGACTGGCTGGCGGCGGCGCTGCGCGAACCCGGTCTGGCGCCGCCGGCCGGCGTGCTGCACGACAACGACGAACTGATCGCGCCGCTGCTGCTCTGCCACGACTCGCTGCGCGCCTGCGGCATGGCCACCATCGCCGACGGCGCGCTGCTCGACAGCCTGCGCCGCGCCCACACCTTCGGCCTGTGCCTGGTGCGTCTGGACATCCGCCAGGACGCCGCGCGCCACGTCGCCACCCTCGACGAGATCACCCGCTACCTGGGACTCGGCGCCTATGCCGAGTGGGACGAGGCGCAGCGTCTGGCCTTCCTCGAACGCGAGCTGGACAACCCGCGCCCGCTGCTGCCGGCCCATTACCGGCCGACGCCGGACACCGCCGAGGTGCTGGCCACCTGCCGGGTCGCCGCCCAGGCGCCGCGCGCGGCGCTGGGCTCCTACGTGATCTCCATGGCCGGGGCGCCCAGCGACGTGCTGGCGGTGCAACTGCTGCTCAAGGAAGCCGGCCTGCAGCGGCCGCTGCGGGTGGTGCCGCTGTTCGAGACGCTGGACGACCTGGAGCGCGCCGGCGCGGCGGTCGACGCGCTGCTGGCGCTGCCCGGCTACCGCGCTCGGCTGGACGGGCCGCAGGAGGTGATGATCGGCTACTCGGACTCGGCCAAGGACGCCGGCACCCTGGCCGCTGCCTGGGCGCAGTACCGCGCCCAGGAAGCGCTGGTCGAGGTCTGCGCGCGGCGCGGCGTCGAGCTGCTGCTGTTCCATGGTCGCGGCGGCACGGTGGGCCGCGGCGGCGGTCCGGCCCACGCGGCGATCCTCTCCCAGCCGCCGGGTTCGGTGGCCGGGCGTTTCCGGGTCACCGAGCAGGGCGAGATGATCCGCTTCAAGTTCGGCCTGCCCGGCGTCGCCGAGCAGAACCTCAACCTCTATCTGGCCGCGGTGCTGGAAGCGACCCTGCTGCCGCCGCCGGCGCCCACGCCCGAATGGCGGGCGCTGATGGAGCGGCTGGCCGGTGACGGCCTCCAGGCCTATCGCGGCGTGGTGCGCGGCGAGGCCGACTTCGTCGACTACTTCCGCCAGGCCACCCCGGAGCAGGAACTGGGCCGCCTGCCGCTGGGCAGCCGGCCGGCGCGGCGGCGCAGCGGCGGCATCGAGAGCCTGCGGGCGATCCCGTGGATCTTCGCCTGGACGCAGATGCGCCTGATGCTGCCGGCCTGGCTGGGCTGGGAAACCGCGCTGGCGCAGGCCGTGGCGCGCGGCGAGGCGCAGCTGCTGCACGACATGCGGGCGCGCTGGCCGTTCTTCCGGGCACGCATCGACATGCTGGAGATGGTACTGGTCAAGGCCGATGGCGGCATCGCCCGGCTCTACGACGAGCGCCTGGTGGACGCCGCGCTGCAGCCGTTGGGGCAGCGACTGCGCGACCTGTTGTCGCAGGCGGTGGCCGAGGTGCTGCGCCTGACCGGGCAGGCCGAGCTGCTGGGCAACAACCCCGAGCTGCGCGAGTCGATCAGCGTGCGCGACACCTACCTGGACCCGCTGCACCTGCTGCAGGTCGAGCTGCTCGCCCGCTCGCGCAAGCTGGCCGAACATGTCGACGGCCAGCTCGAACGGGCCCTGCTGGTGAGCGTCGCCGGTATCGCCGCCGGGCTGCGCAACACCGGCTGAGGCATGCCCCGGCGGCCGTCCTGCATCTTGTGTCGGGGCAGGCAGCTGTGTATTTTGGTCTGCTTTTTCGCCGTGCCATTTTGTGCTACGGGCGGTCAAGAGATTCCCAGGGCAGCCCCACGAGGGCTGCGCGAAGATGTCGTTGTGCCTGCCGCCCGGCATGCCCCGACTGCCAACAGGCAGCGGGACGGGTGGCCGATCGAGGCCATGTCATGGCCCTGAATTCCATCCGGCCTGCCCGAGGCGGCCGGAGACCCCATTTCTATCTGTTCCAGGAGCAATATATCGATGCGAGTGATTCTGCTGGGGGCACCCGGTGCCGGCAAAGGTACCCAGGCGCGTTTCATCACCGAGAAGTTCGGCATTCCGCAGATCTCCACCGGCGACATGCTGCGCGCCGCGGTCAAGGCCGAGAGCCCGCTGGGCCTGCAGGTCAAGGAAGTGATGGCCAGCGGTGGCCTGGTTTCCGATGAGATCATCATCGGCCTGATCAAGGAGCGCATCGCCGCTGCCGACTGCGCCAACGGCTTCCTGTTCGACGGCTTCCCGCGCACCATCCCGCAGGCCGAAGCCCTGCGCGACGCCGGCGTGACCATCGACCACGTGCTGGAAATCGCCGTGGAAGACGCCGAGATCATCAGCCGCATGTCCGGTCGCCGCGTGCACCCGGCCTCCGGTCGCACCTACCACGTCCAGTACAACCCGCCGAAGGTGGCCGGCCAAGACGATGAGACCGGCGAAGCGCTGATCCAGCGCGAGGACGATCAGGAAGAGACCGTGCGCAAGCGCCTGGAGCTCTACCATGCGCAGACCAAGCCGCTGGTGGACTTCTACCAGAACCTCGCGGCCGCCTCCGGCACGCCGAAGTACGCCTGCGTCCCTGGCGTCGGCAGCGTCGAGGAAATCACCGCCAAGGTGCTCGCCGCGCTGAGCTGATCGCTCCGCCGCTGCCACGAACGGCCCGCCCTGTGCGGGCCGTTTGCATTTACAATGCCCGCCCCGTTTGCCATCACCGGATACCCGTCATGACCACCCTGCTGGCCCTGGATACCGCCACCGAAGCCTGTTCCGTCGCCCTGCTGCACGAGGGCCGGGTGCTCAGTCGCTACGAGGTGATCCCGCGCCTGCATGCCCAGCGCGTGCTGCCGATGGTCCAGGAGCTGCTCGCCGAGGCCGGCATCGCCCTGAGCGCGGTGGACGCCATCGCCTTCGGCCGCGGACCGGGCGCCTTCACCGGGGTGCGCATCGCCGTCGGCGTGGTCCAGGGCCTGGCCTTCGCCCTGGAGCGGCCGGTGCTGCCGATCTCCAACCTCGCGGTGCTCGCCCAGCGCGCTCACCGCGAGCAGGGCGCGACCCAGGTCGCCGCGGCCATCGATGCGCGGATGGACGAGCTGTACTGGGGCTGCTATCGCCTGGAGGACGGCGAGATGCGTCTGGCCGGCGTCGAGGCGGTGCTGCCACCCGAGCAGGTCGCCCTGCCGCGCGATGCCGGCGGCGCATGGTTCGGCGCCGGCACCGGCTGGACCTTCGCCGCGCGCATTCCGGTCGAGGTCGCCGGGCGGGACGCCGGCCTGCTGCCCCATGCCGTCGATCTGCTGAGCCTCGCCGGTTTCGCCTGGGCGCGCGGCGAGGCGCGGCCCGCCGAAGAGGCCCAGCCGGTGTACCTGCGCGACAACGTGGCGACGCCGAAGAAGGCCTGAGCCGTGCTGCCGTACTTCCTCGGCTGTCCGTCGTGGAACGAGCCGGCCTGGCGCGGCAGCCTGTACCCGGCGGGCAGCGCCAGCCGCGACTTCCTCGCCGACTACTGCCGGGTGTTCAACACAGTGGAAGGCAACACCACCTTTTATGCCCGGCCCGCGGCGGCAACATTGGCGCGCTGGGCGCAGCTGATGCCGGCGCAGTTCCGCTTCTGCGCCAAGCTGCCGCGCGACGTCAGCCACACCGGCGATCTGCGCGAGCAACTGGCTGCCGCGGCCGAATTCGTCGCCCTGCTGGCGCCGCTGGGTGCACGGATCGCGCCGTTGTGGCTGCAGCTGCCGGCCAGCTTCGCTCCGGCCCGGCTGGCCGAGCTGGCGGCCTTCATCGATGGCCTGGCGGCGCCGCATGGGCTGGCGGTGGAAGTGCGCCACCTGGCCTTCTTCGCCCGCGGCGAGGAGGAGCGGGCGCTCAATCGCCTGCTCCATGGGCGCGGGGTGGAGCGCATCGGCCTCGACTCGCGGGCGCTGTTCAGTTGCACCGAGCGCAGTCCGGCGGTTCTGCATGCGCAGAGCAAGAAGCCGCGTCTGCCGCCGCGCCCGGCGGCCTTCACGATGGCGCCGCAGGTGCGCTTCATCGGCCATCCCGAGCTGGTCGCCAACGATGCCTTCCTCGCCCCCTGGGTGGACAAGGTCGCCGCCTGGATCGAGGAAGGCCGCACCCCGCACGTCTACCTGCATACCCCGGACAACCACCGCGCGCCTGAGCTGGCGCGGCGCTTCCATGCCCAGCTGATGGCCCGCTTGCCCGGCCTGCCGGCGCTGGCCGAGGATACCGGCGGCGAACAGCTGGGGCTGTTGTAGGGCGCGCCGCAGAGGATCGAGCATGCGCCGGGCCTGGGCGCCGGCGAGAGAGGCCAGCGCTCGTTCAGGCGGCGTTGCAAAGCGCCTGGGAATGCGCATAACGACCGGTAAGTACCGCTGCCTGCGCCCTGCCGGAGCTTCGCGCGGCCGAGCTTCCCTGCGGGGCCCGATACGCCGGCACGCGTCGATCCAAAGTCGCGCTCCGCGCGCCGGCGCTTTCGCGCTACCCTCGGCGCACCTCCACAGACCGGATGTCTGCCATGCCCCTGCCACGCCTGGCGCTGCTCGTCGCCCTGGCCATGCTGGCCTTTGCCGGTAATTCGCTGCTGTGCCGCATCGCCCTGCGCGAGGCGCATATCGACGCCGCCAGCTTCACGGTCCTGCGTCTGACCAGCGGCGCCCTGGCGTTGTGGCTGATCGTGCGCCTGCGCCGCCCGGCGGGCGGAGCGCTGGGCGGCAGCCTGCCTTCGGCGCTGGCGCTGTTCGTCTATGCCACCGGCTTCTCCTGGGCCTATCTGCAACTGTCCGCCGCCACGGGAGCGCTGCTGCTGTTCGGCGCGGTGCAGGCCAGCATGATCCTCTGGGGGCTGTGGCGCGGCGAGCGGCTGGGCATCGGGCAGTGGGGCGGCCTGCTGCTGGCGGCGCTGGGCCTGGCGGTGCTGCTGCTGCCCGGTGCCGGCGCGCCCCCGGCGCCGGCGGCGCTGGTCATGCTGCTGGCCGGGGTGGCCTGGGGCGTCTATTCGTTGCGCGGCCGCGGTGCCGGCGATGCCGGTGCGGAGACCGCCGGCAACTTCGTGCGCAGTCTGCCGCTGGCCGGCGGGCTGGCCCTGCTGGCCTGGCCGTCGGCGCAGCTGAGCGGCACCGGCGTGCTGCTCGCCCTGCTGTCGGGGGCGCTGACCTCGGGGCTCGGCTATGCGCTGTGGTACGCCGCCCTGCCGGCGCTGCGTGCTACCCAGGCGGCGACCGTGCAGCTCAGCGTGCCGCTGCTCACGGCGCTGCTGGGCGCGCTGCTGCTGGGCGAGCCCGTCGAGCTGCGCCTGCTGCTGGCCGGGGTGCTGGTGCTCGGCGGCATCGCCTGGGTGCTGCTCGGTCGCGCCGCCGCGCGCTGAGGCGGGGCGGTGGATTCTTTGGCAGAATGGCGGCCTTTCGTTGTCTGCCGTGGAAGCCCCGATGTCTGCCAGTCCCGTTCGCGTTCGAGTCGAAGCCCTGAGTCCCGCCCACGCGAGCGCCGCCCGGCACTGGGCCGAGCGTCTGGGGCTGGCGCAGGAGGGCGAGGCCGAGTTCGCCCTGCAGCTGGGCGATGACGGGTTGCAGCTGGTCGAGCTGGGCCCGGGAGCGCCGGGGCCGGTGCGCGTCGACTTCGTCGAGGGCGCCGCGGCCCATCGCCGGCTGTTCGGCGGCGGCAGCGGGCAGATGATCGCCAAGGCGGTGGGTATCCAGTCCGGCGTGCGCCCGCAGGTGCTGGACGCCACCGCCGGGCTGGGCCGCGATGCCTTCGTGCTGGCCAGTCTGGGTTGCACGGTGACCCTGGTCGAGCGCCAGCCGCTGATCGCCGCGCTGCTCGAAGACGGCCTGGCGCGCGCGGCGCGCGATCCCGAGGTGGCGCCGATCGTCGCGCGGATGCGGCTGATCTGCGGCAATGCAGTGGAGATCCTGCAGACCTGGACGGAGACGCCGCCGCAGGTCGTCTATCTCGACCCGATGTTCCCGCATCGCGACAAGAGTGCCCTGGTGAAGAAGGAGATGCGCCTGTTCCGCCCGCTGGTCGGCGACGATCTCGACGCCCCGGCGCTGCTCGCCGCGGCGCTGGCGCTGGCCAGCCATCGGGTGGTGGTCAAGCGGCCGCGCAAGGCGCCATGCATCGATGCCGCGCGCCCGTCGCACCAGCTCGACGGCAAGTCCAGCCGCTACGACGTCTATGCGAAAAAAGCCCTGAAGGGGTAGGCTGGGGCGGTCATCGACATGGAGATCGCCATGACCCAGAACGTCCGCGTAGCCCTGTTCATCGACGCCGACAACTCGCCCAGCCGCAAGATCGACGACATCATCGCCGAGCTGGCGGCGCTCGGTGTGGTGTCGATCCGCCGTGCCTACGGCAACTGGCGCAGCCCGCGCCTGGAGTCTTGGGTCAACGTGCTGCACGAGAACGCCATCCAGCCGATCCAGCAGTTCGACCTGGTCAAGGGCAAGAACGCCACCGACATGGCGATGGCCATCGACGCCATGGATGTGCTGCACAGCAAGCCGGTGGAGGTGTTCTGCCTGGTGTCCTCGGACTGCGACTTCACCCCGCTGGTGACCCGCCTGCGCGCCGAGGGCAAGCAGGTGATCGGTTTCGGCGAGCGCAAGTCGCCGGAGCCCTACGTCAACGCCTGCTCGCGCTTCGTGTTCCTCGACGATTTGCCCGATGCCGTGGTCATCCAGCCGCTCAGGCCGGCGGGCGGCGAGGGAATCTGCGAGCCGCAGTCGGTCGCACCGGCTTGCCGGCGCAGCGGCAAGGAACTCAAGGGCGATTCGCGGCTGATGAACCTGCTGCGCAACGCGGTGGCCTTCGCCGCCGACGACGAAGGCTGGGCGCACCTGAGCGTGGTCGGCTCGCGGATCGGCAACCAGGCCAGCTTCGATGCGCGCAACTACGGCTATGCGCGGCTGGTCGATCTGTTTGCCGCCATCGACCTGTTCGAGATCAAGCGGGTCGGCAACCATCCGCAGGTGCGTTACAAGCGTCGCGCCCAGGGCTGATGCCGGTGCCGATGAGCTGCGCTGTGCATCGCAGGAGAGCTGCCAAGGGCTTCACGCTGTCGCGATAAAGATGCGGCGCGGATGTTTCGCTGCTGGCAGAGGGGAATGGCTGGGCTAGCGTGAGGGAGCGGCCGGCGTGGATCGGCCGCCCCTCCCAAATAGCTGCAAAGGACTGTAAAGCATGAGCAGACTGCGTCTTTCTTCCCTGGTGTTCGCCCTGCTGGCCGGTTTTTCCCTCGCGGCGCATGCCGCGCCGACGGAGCCACCTGCACCTGCGCCGGCCACCGCGCCGCAGGTGCAGGTGGCACAGGTGACCAAGGTATCGCTCAACAGCGCCGATGCCGAGACCCTGGCCCGCGAGCTGAGCGGCGTCGGTGCCGCCAAGGCGCAGGCCATCGTCGCCTACCGTGACAGCCAGGGGCCGTTCGCCGCGGTGGACGAGTTGCTGGAAGTGAAGGGGATCGGTCCGGCGATCCTGGAGAAGAACCGCGATCGCTTGAGCGTCGACTGACGCCTCAAGCAGATCGTGGCGGTTGACTGACGAGGGCGGCGCAATGCGTCGCCCTCGTCGTTTGCGGCTTACTTGAGGCGGCGCTCGACGCCTTTCTCCACCAGCACCTTGGCGGAAATTTCCTCGACCGAGAAGTGGGTGGAGTTGATGAACGGGATGTTCTCGCGGCGGAACAGGCTTTCCACTTCGCGCACCTCGAACTCGCACTGAGCATAGCTGGCGTAGCGGCTGTTGGGCTTGCGCTCGTGACGGATCGCGGCGAGGCGGTCGGGGTCGATGGTCAGGCCGAACAGTTTGTCCTTGTAGGGCTTGAGCGCCGTCGGCAGTTGCAGGCGCTCCATGTCGTCCTCGGTCAGCGGGTAGTTGGCGGCGCGGATGCCGTACTGCATGGCCATGTACAGGCAAGTCGGGGTCTTGCCGCAGCGCGATACGCCGACCAGGATCAGGTCGGCCTTGTTGTAGTAATGGGTGCGCGCGCCGTCGTCGTTGTCGAGGGCGAAATGCACCGCATCGATGCGTTCCATGTAGTTGGGGTTGTGGGCGATGGAGTGCGACTTGCCCACCGAATAGGAAGAGTGCGAGGCCAGCTCCTGCTCCAGCGGCGACAGGAAGGTCGAAAAGATGTCGACCATGAAGCCGTTGCAATGCGACAGTACCTCGCGAATGTCGCGGTTGACGATGGTGTCGAAGATGATCGGGCGGACCCCGTCCGCCTCGGCAGCGGCATTGATTTGCTGTACCATTGCCCGCGCTTTTTCCGCCGTATCGATGTACGGTCGGGTCAGCTTGTGGAAGTTGATATTCTCGAACTGAGCGAGCAGGCTCTGGCCAAGCGTTTCGGCGGTAATGCCGGTGCCGTCGGAGATAAAGAAAGCGGTGCGTTTCATGGGCGCCCTGTCTACAGGATGGGAATCGTTCCCGGCTATCATGGAACGGCTGTCGGCAGCCGCTCGCGGTCCTGCGGCATTCTTACTTATTTTGCCGGGGTCGGCCACAAGCTCGGCCCCGCTTGAAAAGCGGTTTCTGCACACACTTAGGGGAGAAGTCACCTTGGCAGAGTACGTAGTTTCCCTCGATAAGCTCGGCGTCCACGATGTAGAGCACGTAGGGGGCAAGAACGCCTCCCTGGGCGAGATGATCAGCAACCTCGCCGGCGCGGGCGTTTCCGTACCGGGCGGCTTCGCCACCACGGCCCAGGCCTACCGCGACTTCCTCGAACAGAGCGGCCTGAACGACCGCATCCATGCCGCCCTCGACGCCCTCGACGTCGACGACGTCAACGCGCTGGCCAAGACCGGCGCGCAGATCCGCCAGTGGGTGATGGACGCCGAGTTCCCCGCCCAGCTGGATGCCGATATCCGCAGCGCCTTCGCCGCGATGGCCAACGGCAACGACAACATGGCGGTGGCCGTGCGCTCCTCGGCGACCGCCGAAGACCTGCCGGACGCCTCCTTCGCCGGCCAGCAGGAGACCTTCCTGAACATCCGTGGCGTGGACAACGTGATCCGCGCCGCCAAGGAAGTCTTCGCTTCGCTGTTCAATGACCGTGCCATCGCCTACCGCGTACACCAGGGCTTCGACCACAAGCTGGTCGCCCTGTCCGCCGGCGTGCAGCGCATGGTGCGCTCGGAAACCGGCACCGCCGGGGTGATGTTCACCCTCGACACCGAATCCGGCTTCCGCGACGTGGTGTTCATCACCGGCGCCTACGGTCTCGGCGAGACCGTGGTTCAGGGCGCGGTGAACCCCGACGAGTTCTACGTCCACAAGCCGACCCTGGAGGC
Source organism: Pseudomonas guangdongensis (assembly GCF_900105885.1). NCBI lineage: Bacteria > Pseudomonadati > Pseudomonadota > Gammaproteobacteria > Pseudomonadales > Pseudomonadaceae > Geopseudomonas > Geopseudomonas guangdongensis. The sequence goes on from NZ_LT629780.1 coordinate 2,383,760, forward strand.
CGGTCGTCCCGCCATCCTGCGTCGCAACCTGGGCAGCAAGGCGATCAAGATGGTCTACGGCGACGAAGCCAAGGCCGGCAAGTCGGTCAAGGTGGTCGACGTCGACCGTGCCGACCGCGCCCGCTTTGCTCTGTCCGACGCCGAGGTCACCGAGCTGGCCAAGCAGGCGCTGATCATCGAGAAGCACTATGGTCGCCCGATGGACATCGAGTGGGCCAAAGACGGTGACGACGGCAAGCTGTACATCGTCCAGGCCCGCCCGGAAACCGTGAAGAGCCGCTCCAGCGCCAACGTCATGGAACGCTATCTGCTCAAGGAAAAGGGCAAGGTGCTGGTGGAAGGCCGCGCCATCGGCCAGCGTATCGGCGCCGGCAAGGTGGTGGTGATCCACGACGTCAGCGAGATGGACAAGGTACAGCCGGGCGATGTGCTGGTCTCCGACATGACCGACCCGGACTGGGAGCCGGTGATGAAGCGCGCCAGCGCCATCGTCACCAACCGTGGCGGGCGTACCTGCCACGCGGCGATCATCGCCCGCGAGCTGGGCATTCCGGCGGTAGTCGGCTGCGGCAACGCCACCCACGTGCTCAGCGATGGCCAGCAGGTCACCGTGTCCTGCGCCGAGGGCGATACCGGGCTGATCTACGAGGGTGCGCTGGGCTTCGACGTGCGCCAGAACTCGGTGGACGCCATGCCCGACCTGCCGTTCAAGATCATGATGAACGTCGGCAACCCGGACCGTGCCTTCGACTTCGCCCAGCTGCCCAACGCCGGTGTCGGCCTGGCGCGCCTGGAGTTCATCATCAACCGCATGATCGGCGTGCACCCCAAGGCGCTGCTCAACTTCGCCAGCCTGCCGGCGGAGATCAAGGACAGCGTCGAGAAGCGCATCGCCGGTTACGACGATCCGGTCGGCTTCTACGTCGAGAAGCTGGTCGAGGGCATCAGCACCCTGGCCGCCGCCTTCTGGCCGAAGAAGGTCATCGTGCGCATGTCCGACTTCAAGTCCAACGAGTACGCCAACCTGATCGGCGGCAAGCTCTACGAACCGGAAGAAGAGAACCCGATGCTCGGCTTCCGCGGTGCCTCGCGCTACATCAGCGAGAGCTTCCGCGACTGCTTCGAGCTGGAATGCCGGGCGATGAAGAAGGTCCGCAACGAGATGGGCCTGACCAACGTCGAGATCATGATCCCGTTCGTGCGCACCCTGGGCGAAGCCTCCCAGGTCATCGACCTGCTGGCCAGCCATGGCCTCAAGCGCGGCGAGAACGACCTGCGCGTGATCATGATGTGCGAGCTGCCGTCCAACGCCCTGCTGGCTGAGGAGTTCCTCGAGTTCTTCGACGGCTTCTCGATCGGCTCCAACGACCTGACCCAGCTGACCCTGGGTCTGGATCGCGACTCGGGAATCATCGCCCACCTGTTCGACGAGCGTAACCCGGCGGTCAAGAAGCTGCTGTCCAGCGCCATCCAGGCCTGCAACAAGGCCGGCAAGTACATCGGCATCTGCGGTCAGGGTCCGTCGGACCACCCGGACCTGGCCCGCTGGCTGATGGAGCAGGGCATCGACAGCGTGTCGCTGAACCCGGACTCGGTACTGGATACCTGGTTCTTCCTCGCCGAAGGCCAGGCGTGATTCCGGCGCTCATGGTGTAAGCGAAAGGGCGGGGCAACCCGCCCTTTTTGCGTGTACAGAACAGCGAACGCATGCAAAGCAGCAGCAAACTCTTTCCCGTCGCGCTGGTTTCCGCCGAGTTGCGCGGCGATCTCGTCGAAGACGTCTACCGTCTCAAGCCCAATAACAGTCCCGACCGCTCGGTGGAGCTGGCGCTGACCCGCCTGGGTCTGGCCGGCGCCGCACGGCGCGGTGTGCCGGTGATCCTGCTGCATGGCGGCTTCGCCAATCGGCGTTGCTGGTATTCGGCGGGCGGCCACGGTCTGGGCGCCTGGCTGGCGCGTGCCGGTTTCGATGTCTGGCTGGCGGAGATGCGCGGCCACGGCCTGTCGCCGCGCAACCAGCGTTACCGCAATAACTGCATGAGCGACTACGCGCGTCACGACCTGCCGGCCATCGCCGCCTTCGTCGCCGAGCAGTGTGGCCGGCCGGCCCACTGGCTGGGGCACTCGCTGGGCGGCCTGAGCGTCGTCGCGGCGCTGGGCTGTGGTGCGCTGGCGGCCGGGCAGGTGGCTTCGCTGACGCTGTTCGGCTGCCAGGTCCGCCGCCTGCATTGGAGCCTGAAGGTGCCGCCGCTGGTCTGGGCGCTGCGCCTGTGGCTGCGCGGGCGCGAACAACTGTCGGCCGGCCGGCAGTCCCTCGGGCCGGAAGACGAGCCGCTCGGCATCGTGTGCGATGCGCTGCGCTGGTATGGCCTGTGGGGGCGCTTCGGCGTCGCGGGCGAGGACTGGGCTGCCGCTCTACGCACGCTGCAGGTCCCGGTGCTGGCGGTGGCCGGGGCGGGTGATCGCACCGATCCGGCCGGTGCCTGCCGCGAGCTGCTGGAGTGTTTTGCCGCCGCGCCGCGAGCCTATCTGTGCCTGGGCAGGGCGCAGGGTTTTGCCGAGGACTACGGGCATGCCGGCATGCTGGCCGGGCGTCATGCGCCGCGCGAGGTCTGGCCGCTGATCGAGCATTGGCTGCAGCATCGCTGCCTGCCCGCGACGGTCGGCGAGGCATCCGCGACGTTTGCCTAGTTCCCTGGCGGCCGGCTTGCCGCTAGGATCGGGCCTCAGCGTACCGTTGCCCGGACCGCGACACTGTCCCGCCGAGGGCGGGCTAGCCGTCCATGGTGGCCTGTTTCGCGCCACCGTGCCGGCGGGTGCCGCGGCATCCATTCCCCCTGCAAGGAGCCTTACATGCAATACGTGACCCCCGACCTCTGCGACGCCTACCCCTACGTTCACGTCGTCGAGCCGATGTTCAGCAACTTCGGCGGCCGCGATTCCTTCGGTGGCCAGATCGTCACCATTAAATGCTTCGAGGACAACTCGCTGGTCAAGGAGCAGGTCGAACTGGATGGCCGCGGCAAGGTGCTGGTGGTCGACGGTGGCGGCTCGCTGCGCCGCGCCCTGCTCGGCGACATGCTGGCCGAGAAGGCCGCCAAGAACGGCTGGGAAGGCATCCTGGTGTACGGCTGCATCCGTGACGTCGACGTCATCGCGCAGACCGATCTGGGCGTGCAGGCGCTGGCCTCCCACCCGATGAAGACCGAGAAGCGCGGCCTGGGCGACCTGAACGTGGAAGTCACCTTCGGTGGCGTGACCTTCCGTCCGGGCGAGTACCTTTATGCCGACAACAACGGCGTGATCGTCTCCCCCGACGCCCTGGCGATGCCGGAGTGATCCGCTGCCGACCGGCGCCCTCTGAGGTGCGACGGTCGGCCGGGCAGACGCCATGTTCAGCGAAATCCACGCCAGCGAGCGCGGCCTGGTCCACGGCTACGTGCTGGACGGCGAGGGCGGTGCGCGGCGGATTTCCCGCAATGCGCTGGATGTCCTCGACCTGCGTCCCGGCGAGAGCCTGTGGCTGCACTGGGATCGCGGCGTGCCGGAGGCGCGTGGCTGGCTGCGCGAGTCCAGCGGGCTGAGCCCCTTCGCCTGCGACCTGCTGCTCGAAGAGGCGACCCGGCCGCGGCTGGTGCCGCTGGGCGCCGAACGCCTGCTGGTGTTCCTGCGCGGAGTCAATCGCAATCCCGGCGCCGCGCCCGAAGACATGGTATCCCTGCGCATCTATGTCGATGTGCGCCAGGTGATCTCCCTGCGCCAGCGCCCGCTGCGGGCCGTGACGGCGCTGTGCGAGGCCTTCGAGCGCGGCGAGGGCCCGCGCACCGCCTCGCAGGTGATGCTGTTTCTCGCCGGTGCCCTAACCGATGGGGCGGATGCGCTGATTGCCGATCTGGGCGAGCAGCTCGATGGTGTCGAAGATGCCCTGGAGGCCAACGAGAAGGCGGTACCCGACCGCAGTCTGCTGTTGGCCCTGCGCCGCCGCGCCGCCGGCCTGCGCCGCTACCTGGCGCCGCAGCGCGAGATCTACGCCCAGCTGGCACGCAACCACCTGTCCTGGCTGGCCGCGGACGACTGCGACCGCTGGAGCGAACTGCACAACCGCCTGACCCGCCACCTCGAAGAGCTGGAGCTGGCCCGCGAGCGGGTCAGCCTGTTGCAGGAGGCCGAGCACCGCAGGGTCACCGAGCGGATGAACCGCACCATGTACATGCTCGGTATCGTCACCGGCTTCTTCATGCCGATGAGTTTCGTCACCGGCCTGCTCGGCATCAACCTGGGCGGGATTCCCGGCGCCGAGCATCCGCTGGGCTTCTTCGCCGCCTGCGGGCTGATCGCCCTGATGGCGGCGTTCCAGTGGTGGCTGTTCCGCCGCCTGCGCTGGTTGTAATGTGACCCGCGGCGTGCGCTTCGCGTCTTGATGGAACACCTCCCGGGGGTTGCCTCAACCATGCACGATCCCTTCGAAGAATCCCTGCGCGACCTGCTCAAGGGCAAGGCCGCCGAATCGGCCGATAGCGCCCGCCTGGATCGCGTGCTGAAGACCGCCAATCGTCAGGTCGGCGTGGGCGATCTGTTCAAGCTGCTCGGACACTGGTTCGACGCGCTGACGATCGCCCTCAACAGCGGCACGACCCGTCACAAGGTGTCGGCCACCCGTCGTCTGCGTACTCCTGCGCCACCGGCGCATAAGGCTGAGTGAAGATGGAATTCGATATCTGGACCCAAGGCCTGCTCAGCGCGATGAGCACTCTGTGGAGCAAGCTGGCCGGCTTCATTCCCAACCTGCTGGGCGCCGTGCTGGTGGTGGTGCTCGGCTTCGTGGTCGCCAAGCTGCTCGATACCCTGCTGTCCAAGCTGCTCGGCAAGCTCGGCCTCGACCGCCTGCTGGCCGGCACCGGGCTGACCAAACTGCTCGAGCGCGCCGGCCTGAAGATCGAGGTGTCGACGCTGATCGGCAAGATCGTCTACTGGTTCGTGCTGCTGGTGTTTCTGGTTTCGGCCGCCGAGTCCCTGGGCCTGCAGCGGGTCTCGGCGACCCTCGACCTGTTCGCCCTGTACCTGCCCAAGGTGTTCGGCGCGGCGTTGGTCCTGCTGGCCGGCGTGCTGCTGGCGCAGTTGGCCAGCGGCCTGGTGCGCGGCGCCGCCGAAGGCGTGGGGCTGGAGTACGGCAGCAGCCTGGGACGCATCGCCCAGGCCATGGTGATCGTCATCAGCATCTCGGTGGCCATCGGCCAGCTGGAAGTGAAGACCGAGCTGCTCAACATCGTCATCGCCATCGTGCTCGCCGCCGTAGGCCTGGCGCTGGCGCTGGCGCTGGGGCTGGGCAGTCGCGAGGTGGTGGCGCAGATCGTCGCCGGCATCTACCTGCGCGAACTCTACGAGGTCGGCCAGCAGATCCGCGTCGGCGAGATCGAGGGCACCATCGAGGAAATCGGCACGGTGAAGACCATCCTGCTGGACGAGGAGGGCGAGCTGGTCACCCTCAGCAACAGCCTCCTCCTGTCGCAACAGGTGCGTAGTCGCTGAATTCTCTGCGGGTTTCCTGCTAGATTACCCGGCTGTCCCTTCGCCCGCCCCTAGTGGTGGGCCTCCCCCTGACGACCCGATGCCGGCCCGATTCGCTTGAACAAGCCCCACCCCCAGTCCCTGCGCTACGACCCCCGCGAGCTTACCGACGAGGAGCTGGTGCAGCGTGCGCGCGAGGAGCTGTTCCATGTCACGCGCGCTTATGAGGAACTGATGCGCCGTTATCAGCGCACCTTGTTCAATGTCTGTGCGCGCTATCTGGGCAATGACCGCGATGCCGACGATGTCTGTCAGGAAATCATGCTCAAGGTGCTCTACGGGCTGAAGAACTTCGAAGGCAAGTCGAAGTTCAAGACCTGGCTGTACAGCATCACCTACAACGAGTGCATCACCCAGTACCGCAAGGAACGGCGCAAGCGGCGGCTGATCGATGCGCTGAGTCTCGACCCTCAGGAGGAAGCCTCCGAGGACAAGACGCCGAAGATCGAGGAGCGCGGCGGGCTCGACCGTTGGCTGGCGCACGTCAACCCGATCGATCGCGAGATTCTCGTGCTGCGTTTCGTCGCCGAACTGGAGTTCCAGGAGATCGCCGACATCATGCACATGGGCCTGAGTGCCACCAAAATGCGCTACAAGCGCGCGCTGGATCGTCTGCGCGAAAAGTTCGGCACTGGCGCGGAAGACTGAGCGAGGATTTCCGGCGCTTCCAAGCCGCGTGTTAAACTATCTGCCTTGTTGCCGGTCTGACGGTGGCAGCTTGCAAACTACCTAGATGGGGATTTAACGGATGAAACTGAAAAACACCTTGGGCCTGGTCATTGGTTCTCTGGTTGCCGCAACTTCGCTGGGCGCTCTGGCACAGGGCCAGGGTTCGGTCGAAGTCGAGGCGTTCGGCAAGCGCTACTTCGCAGACAGCACCCACGACATCACCAACGGCAACCTGTTCGGTGGCAGCCTCGGTTACTTCCTGACCGACGACGTGTCGCTGAACCTGTCCCACGGTGTCTACAAGAGCCTGGAAGGCGAAGGCCTGGCCCGTGGCCAGGAAATCGACGGCCACCTGACCGCCCTGGAAGCCGCCTACCACTTCGGCACTCCGGGCGTGCGCAGCCTGCGTCCCTACGTGTCCGCCGGCTTCGCCCACCAGGAGCTGGACAACACCTACGGCCGCGGCCAGAACAAGAGCACCCTGGCTACCGTCGGTACCGGCGTGAAGTACTACGTCTCCGAGAACGTCCTGCTCAAGGCTGGTCTGGACATGATGCACGGTCTGGATCAGGAGCAGACCGAGTGGATGGCCGGCGTCGGCGTTGGCATGAACTTCGGTGGCGGCAGCCAGCCGGCCCCGGCTCCGGTGGCCGAGCCGGCTCCGCTGGTCGAAGCGCCGGCTCCGGTGGCCGAGCCGGTACCGGAAGTGGTGCGTGTCGAGCTGGACGTGAAGTTCGACTTCGACAAGGCCCAGGTCAAGCCGGAAAGCTACGGCGACATCCAGAACCTGGCCGACTTCATGAACCAGTACCCGCAGACCACCACCGTGGTTGAAGGTCACACCGACTCCGTCGGCACCGACGCCTACAACCAGAAGCTCTCCGAGCGCCGTGCCGCGGCCGTGCGCCAGGTGCTGGTGAACCAGTACGGCGTCGATGCCGGTCGCGTCAACTCGGTCGGCTACGGCGAGTCCCGCCCGGTCGCCGACAACGCCACCGACGCCGGCCGCGCGGTGAACCGTCGCGTGGAGGCCGAAGTGGAAGCCCAGATCAAGCAGTGATCGGCTGACCAGGCGTTGAACGCACAAGGCCCGCATCGCAAGATGCGGGCCTTGTCGTTTGTGGCGCCGTCGTTGCGCAGGTTTCAGCGAAAGAACTTGCCCAGCATCCGCGAGACGAAGCCGCCGTCGAGGCTCTTCTTGACGAAGGGCGCGTAGTGCTTGTCCTCGCGCTTGATGTGGTTCATCAGCCACAGGCCGATGTCGGTGCGCACCTCGCGGGCCAGTCGGAACGGGTCCTGGCCGTTTTCCAGGCGCTGGGCATAGCCATGGGCGCGTGCCTTGAAGGCTTCGTGCACCTGATGGTGGGCATCCAGCATGGGATAGCCGGCCTTCTCCATCAGGCTCTCCTCGAAGGTGTTGTGAGAGATGGCGTAGTCGATCAGCTCGTGGATCACGTGCTCCACCGCCTCGACCGACTGGGTGGTGATGGCCTGATCGATCTCCGCCAGATACTCGAAGATACGCTTGTGCTGCTCGTCGATGATGTCGATGCCGGTGGCGAATTCCGGCGACCAGGAAATGACGATCCCCATGCTGCATTCCTTTCTTTTGACGTCTGGCGGTCATGTGCCGATGGCTGCGTGCCGCTATGGGCGGTGCAGGCCGTTTCATAGCACGGGCTGCGGCGAAAGACCACATGAGGGACGCGGGCTCTGCCGCAGTCCGTGCGCCAACTGTGACGCCCGGCACATTTGTTCTGCGATGGCGTGTGCGGACGCGCGTTTGACGCCCGTCACACAAGTCTCTAACCTGCCGGCCTGCTTCAGGTGCCCCCCAGCCGCCGGCTCGGCGGGGTGAAACAGGGAAGCCGGTGCGTTCGCTGCCATCGCGGACCAGGCCGGCGCTGCCCCCGCAACGGTAGGCGAGTCGAGAAACCGCATGGGCCACTGTGCTTGGCACGGGAAGGCGCGGTTTCGGGCGCGACAGGCGCCACTCGCGAGCCCGGAGACCGGCCTGTGGCATCCACGGTATCGCGGAGGGCGCTGGCCGTCGGGTGGTGCGGCGCTCGCCGCCGTCGCCCGTCGTCGCTGTCGTCCTGCGTGGCCACCCTGCGCGGGGAGCGCACAGCGGAGACAGACATGCACGACAGCGACATCCAGGACCAGCAACGCGACCAGCGCCACGTGGCGCGCATGCAGCGCAAGAAGGCGCTGATCGACGCACGGATCGCCGAAGCCAGCGCCGAGCGCGGCCTGCTGCTGGTCAACAGCGGCAACGGCAAGGGCAAGAGCAGCGCCGCCTTCGGCATGCTGGCGCGCGCCCTCGGCCACGGCCTCAAGGCCGGCGTGGTGCAGTTCATCAAGGGCGCCGCGACCACCGGCGAGGAAGCCTTCTTCCGCCGCTTCCCCGACGAGGTGCGCTACTTCGTGATGGGCGAGGGCTTCACCTGGGAAACCCAGAACCGCCAGCGCGACATCGAGAAGGCCGAAGCGGCCTGGGCGGTGGCCCGCGAACTGCTCGGCGATCCGCAGATCGCCCTGGTGATCCTCGACGAGCTGAACATCGCCCTCAAGCACGGCTACCTGCCGCTCGAACGCGTCCTGGCCGACCTCGCCGCGCGTCCGCCGATGCAGCATGTGGTGATCACCGGGCGCGGCGCCTTGCCCGGCCTGATCGAGGCGGCCGATACGGTCAGCGACATCGCGCTGGTCAAGCACGCCTTCCAGGCCGGGGTGAAGGCGCAGAAGGGGGTGGAGTTCTGATGGCCGCGTCGCGCCGCTGCCCGGCCCTGCTGGTCGCCGCGCCCGCTTCCGGACAGGGCAAGACCACCGTCACCGCCGCGCTGGCCCGTCACTACGTCGACCAGGGGCTGCGGGTGCGGGTGTTCAAATGCGGTCCGGACTTCCTCGACCCGATGATCCTCGCCCGCGCCTCGGGCGCTGCGGTCTACCCGCTGGACCTCTGGCTGGTCGGCGAGGAGGAGTGCCGGCGGCGCCTGTGGCAGGCGGCCGGCGAGGCCGACCTGATCCTCATCGAAGGGGTGATGGGCCTGTTCGACGGCAGCCCCTCGGCCGCCGAACTGGCGCGGCGCTTCGGCGTGCCGGTGCTGGCGGTGATCGACGCCAGCGCCATGGCGCAGACCTTCGCCGCCATCGCCCACGGCATGGCCAGCTACCAGAGCGATCTGCCGTTCGCCGGCGTGCTGGCCAACCGGGTCGGCAGCGCACGCCACGGCGAGATCCTGCAGGCCTGCCTGCCGGCGCACCTGCCCTGGTATGGCGCCTTGCCGCGCGAGGCGGCCATCGAGCTGCCGCGCCGGCACCTCGGGCTGGTGCAGGCCGCCGAGCTGGACGACCTCGACACCCGCCTGCAACGCGCCGCGGCGAGCCTGGCGCAGAGCGCCGCGCTGCACCTGCCGGCGCCGGTGACGTTCGCCGCCCCGGCACCGCTGGACTGCGCGCCGTTGCTCGCCGGGGTGCGCATCGGCGTGGCCCGCGATGCCGCCTTCGCCTTCGTCTATCCGGCCAACCTCGACCTGCTGCGCGAGCTGGGCGCCGAGCTGCACTTCTTCTCGCCGCTCGCCGACGCGCGGCTGCCCGAGGTGGACAGCCTCTACCTGCCCGGCGGCTACCCGGAGCTGCACCTGCAGCGTCTGGCGGACAACGCGCCAATGCGTGCGGCGATCTGTGTCCATCACGCCGCCGGCAAGCCGATCCTCGCCGAATGCGGCGGCATGCTCTACCTGCTCGACGGTCTGACCGACGTGCATGGCCAGCGCGCGCCGATGCTCGGCCTGCTGCCGGGCGAGGCGGTCATGCAGCCGAAACTGGTGGCATTGGCCATGCAGGAGGTCGAACTGGACGGCGAGCGCCTGCGCGGCCACAGCTACCACCACTCGCGGATGGATAGCCCGCAGGCGCCGCTGACCCACGGCGAATGCCCCAACTACCGGCGCACCCGCGAGCCGCTGTACCGCAGCGGCCGGCTGACCGCCAGCTACATCCACTTCTATCTGCCCTCGGCACCGCGCGCGGCTGCCGCCCTGCTGCGGCCATGAGCGCCGTGGCGAATCCTCCGGCAGCGCCTCGGCCGTGCGCCGCGCCGCTGCCGCCCAAGGCTCGACCATGAACGACGAAGCTCCCAGTCAGCGGCCGGAATTTGCCGGCAACCCCCACACCTTCAGCGCCGCCGAGCGCGCCGCGGTCTACCGCGCCATCGCCGAGCGCCGCGACATGCGCCACTTCAGCGGCGGCACGGTAGCCCCCGAGCTGCTCGCCCGCCTGCTCGACGCCGCGCACCAGGCGCCCAGCGTCGGCCTGATGCAGCCGTGGCGTTTTATCCGCATCACCGACCGCGCGCTGCGCCAACAGATCAAGGCGCTGGTGGAGGCCGAGCGGGCGCGCACCGCCGAGGCCCTCGGCGAGCGCAGCGACGAGTTCATGCGCCTCAAGGTCGAAGGCATCGAGGACAGCGCCGAGCTGCTGGTGGCCTGCCTGATGGACGGCCGCGAGCGCTACATCTTCGGCCGCCGCACCCTGCCGCAGATGGATCTGGCTTCGCTGTCCTGCGCCATCCAGAACCTCTGGCTGGCGGCCCGCGCCGAAGGCCTGGGCATGGGCTGGGTGTCGCTGTTCGACCCGCTCGCACTGGCCGAGCTGCTCGGCCTGCCGGAGGGCGCCGAACCGCTGGCGCTGCTCTGCCTCGGCCCGGTCGAGGCGTTCTATCCGCGACCGATGCTGGTGGAGGAGGGCTGGGCCGAGGAGCGGCCGCTGGCCGCGATGCTCTACGAGAACCGCTGGGGGCAGCAGCCATGAGCCTGGGTCTGGCCCTGTGCGCCGGCGTGGCGCTGGACGTGGCCCTCGGCGAGCCGCGCCGCCATCACCCGCTGGTGCTGTTCGGCCGCCTGGCCGAGCGTCTGGAAGCGCGCTTCAACGCCCACGGCGGCGGCTGGCGCAGCCACGGCGTCAGCGCCTGGTGCCTGGCGGTGCTGCCGCTCACCGTGCTGACCTGGGGGCTGGTGCAGCTGCCGCTGCTCGGCGGGGCGCTGGAGATCCTCGCCCTCTATGCGGCGCTGGGCCTGCGCAGCCTGCACGAGCACGCCCTGCCGGTGCTCGACGCCCTGCGTCGTGGCGACCTGCCGGCGGCGCGCGCCGGCGTGGCGCGGGTGGTCAGCCGCGATACCTCTGCGCTCGATGAGCACGGCGTGGCCCGCGCCGCCACCGAGTCGGTGCTGGAGAACGGCAGCGACGCGGTGTTCGCCGCGCTGTTCTGGTTCGCCGTGGCCGGCGCGCCGGGGGTGGTGCTCTACCGCCTGGCCAACACCCTCGACGCCATGTGGGGCTACCGCACCGAGCGTTTCGAACGCTTCGGCTGGGCGGCGGCGCGCATCGACGATGCGCTCAACTACGTGCCGGCGCGCCTCACCGCGCTGACCTACGCGCTGCTCGGCCAGACCCGCCGCGCGCTGGCCTGCTGGCGCCGCCAGGCGCCGCAGTGGGACAGCCCCAACGCCGGGCCGGTGATGGCTGCCGGCGCCGGGGCCCTTGGCGTCGAGCTGGGTGGCGCGGCGGTCTACCACGGCGAAGTCCACCAGCGCCCGGCGCTGGGTGAAGGCGCGCCGGCCGATGCCGAGAGCATCGCCGGCGCGCTCAGCCTGCTGCGCCGCGGCGTGGCGCTGTGGCTGGTCGTCGTGCTGCTGGGAGGCTGGCTGCATGCTTGAACATGGCGGTCGGCTGCGTGCGACGGCGCAGCGCTACGGCATTCCCCTGGCCGACTGGCTGGACCTGTCCACCGGCATCGCCCCCGAGCCCTGGCCGCTGCCGTCGATCCCGCTGGAGGTCTGGGCGCGCCTGCCCGAGGACGACGACGGCCTCGAAGCGGCCGCCTGCGCTGCCTACGGCGCCCGTCATGCGCTGGCGGTAGCCGGCAGCCAGGCGGCGATCCAGACGCTGCCGCAGCTGCTGCCGGGCGGCCGGGTCGGCGTGCTGGCGCCGAGCTACGCCGAACACGCCCAGGCCTGGCAGCGCGCCGGCCATGAGCTGGTGCGCCTGTCCGCGGCGGCCATCGACGCGGCGCTCGACGATCTGGACGCGCTGGTGCTGGCCAATCCCAACAACCCCACCGGCGAGCGCTTCGCCGTCGCGCAACTGCTCGACTGGCACGCGCGGCTGGCGGCGCGCGGTGGCCTGCTGCTGGTCGACGAGGCCTTCGCCGACTGCACGCCGGAACTCAGCCTGGCCGCGCACAGCGACAGGCCGGGGCTGGTGGTGCTGCGCTCGTTCGGCAAGTTCTTCGGCCTGGCCGGCGTGCGCCTGGGCTTCGTGCTGGCCGCGCCGACGCTGCTGGCGCGGCTGCGCGAGGCGCTCGGTCCCTGGCCGGTCAGCGGTCCGGCCCGGGCGCTCGGTCTGCAGGCGCTGGGCACCGGACAGGCCGGCGCCCGCCGGCGCCGCGCCGCCGAGCTGCAGCGCCAGGGCGCCGCGCTGGCCGGGCTGCTGCGTGCCCACGACCTGCCGCCTGCCGGCGGCACCGCGCTGTTCCAGTGGCTGCCGTACCCCGATGCGGCCGCGCTGCACGACTTCCTCGCCCGCCGCGGCATCCTCGTGCGCCTGTTCAACGAGCCAACCAGCCTGCGCTTCGGCCTGCCGGGCAGCGACGCCGACTGGCAGCGCCTGGCCCAGGCCTTGGCCGAGTACCGCCAGCCATGAGCCCACGTCCCGTAGGGTGGGCCACTCGCGCAGCGATTGCCCACCAGCCCGGCTGTTGCCTCGTTGCCGCTAGAAAACCGCGGTGCGGTTTTTCTGCCTCATGAGCGGCTGTGACTCACGATCCGAAGGAAACGACATGACCACCCTGATGGTGCAGGGCACCACCTCCGACGCCGGCAAGAGCACCCTGGTGACCGCGCTGTGCCGCTGGCTGGCGCGCCAGGGCGTCGCCGTGGCGCCGTTCAAGCCGCAGAACATGGCGCTCAACTCGGCAGTCACCGCCGATGGCGGCGAGATCGGTCGCGCCCAGGCGGTGCAGGCCCAGGCCGCCCATCTGGCGCCGCATACCGACATGAACCCGGTGCTGCTCAAGCCGAGCAGCGACACCGGCGCCCAGGTGATCATCCACGGCCGCGCCGTCACCCGCATGGATGCCGCCGCCTACCACGACTACAAGCGCGTCGCCATGCAGGCGGTGCTCGACTCGCACCGGCGCCTCGACGCGCAGTATTCGGTGGTGATGGTCGAGGGCGCCGGCTCGCCGGCGGAGATCAACCTGCGCGCCGGCGACATCGCCAACATGGGCTTCGCCGAGGCAGTGGACTGCCCGGTGATCCTCATCGCCGACATCGACAAGGGCGGCGTGTTCGCCCATCTGGTCGGCACTCTCGAACTGCTCAGCCCATCCGAGCAGGCGCGGGTGCAAGGCTTCGTGATCAACCGCTTCCGCGGCGATCTGGCCCTGCTGCAGCCCGGCCTCGACTGGCTGGAGCAGCGTACCGGCAAGCCGGTGCTCGGCGTGCTGCCCTACCTGCACGACCTGCACCTGGAGGCCGAGGACGCCATCGACGTGCGCCAGGTCGACAAGCGCGAGGAACGTCTCAAGGTGGTGGTGCCGGTGCTGCCGCGGATCAGCAACCACACCGACTTCGACCCGTTGCGCCTGCACCCGCAGGTGGAGCTGAGTTTCGTCGGCCCCGGCCAGTCCATTCCGCCGGCCGATTTGATCGTGCTGCCCGGCTCGAAGAGCGTGCGCGCCGATCTCGCCCACCTGCGCGCGCAGGGCTGGGAGGATGCCATCCGCCGTCACCTGCGCTACGGCGGCAAGGTCCTCGGCATCTGCGGCGGGCTGCAGATGCTCGGCGGCGAGATCGCCGACCCGCTCGGCCTGGAAGGAGCGCCGGGGAGCAGTCGCGGTCTCGGCCTGCTGGAGATCGACACCGTGCTGGAAGCCGACAAGCAGCTGCGCAACGTGCGCGGCCGCCTGGTGCTGGAGGATGCCGAGGTCAGCGGCTACGAGATTCACGCCGGGGTCAGTCGCGGCGCTGACCTCGAACGCGCGGCGGTGCAGCTGGACGACGGCCGCTGCGACGGCGCCCTCAGTGCCGACGGCCAGGTGCTCGGTACCTACCTGCACGGCCTGTTCGAGACGCCCGCGGCCTGCGCCGCGCTGCTGCGCTGGTCCGGTCTGCGCGCGGTGGAGATGCCCGACTACCACGCCCTGCGCGAGCGCGACATCGAGCGCCTGGCCGATCTGGTCGAGGCGCATCTGGATACCGCGCGGCTGCGCGCGCTGTGCGGATTGGCGCGGTGACCGCCTAAAGTCGTCGGCGCGCAGCGGCGTGCGTACTTCGCAGGGTGGAAAACCGCGCAGCGTTTTCCACCGGGGACGCTCGGCGTCATTCATGGTGGAAAAGACCGGCGGTCGTTTTCCACCCTACACAAGACTTCGTGAATCGAGAGCCACTTCACCATGCTTGAACTGATCCTCGGCGGCGCCCGTTCCGGCAAGAGCCGCCTGGCCGAGCGCCTGGCGCTGGAGTCCGGGCTGGCGGTCAGCTACATCGCCACCGCCCAGCCCGGCGACGGCGAGATGGCCGCGCGCATCGCCCATCACCGCGCGCGGCGTCCGGCCGACTGGGAGCTGGTCGAGGAGCCGCTGCAACTGATGGCGGTGCTGCGCGACCGTGCGGCGGAAAATCGCTGCCTGCTGGTCGATTGCCTGACGCTATGGTTGACCAATCTGCTATGGATTGATGACGGCATGCACCTCGCCGGCCAGCGCGACGCCCTGCTCGACGGCATCGCGACCCTGCCGGGACGCATCATCCTGGTCGGCAACGAAACCGGGCTGGGGGTGGTGCCGCTGGGCGAGCTGACCCGTCGCTACGTGGACGAGGCCGGCTGGTTGCATCAGGCGCTGGCCGAGCGGGCACAGCGGGTGGCGTTCTGCGTGGCAGGGCTGCCGATGATCTTGAAGGGAGAGGCGCTATGAACGAGCAGTGGTGGCTGGCCGCGTGCCAGCCGGTGGACCATGTGGCGCGGCAGAAGGCCGGCCAGCGTCAGGCGCGGCTGACCAAGCCGAGCGGCTCGCTGGGCCGTCTGGAGTCGCTGGCGGTCGAGCTGGCCGGTCTGCAGGGGCGCGAGTGTCCACACCTGGAGCAGCCGTGGATCGCGGTGTTCGCCGGCGATCACGGGGTGGTTGCGGAGGGCGTGTCGGCCTACCCGCAGGCGGTGACCCGGCAGATGCTGCACAACTTCGTCGCCGGCGGCGCGGCGATCAGCGTGCTGGCCCATCAGTTGCAGGCACGCCTGGAGGTGATCGACCTGGGTACCGTCGGCGGCGAGCCGCTGGGTGGCGTACACAGCTACGCGCTGGGGCCGGGCACCGCCAACTTCACCCAGGGGCCGGCGATGAGCGTGGCGCAGTGCGTCGCCGCGCTGGACGCCGGGCGAGCCAGCGTCGAGCGGGCGCGACAGGTATGCGCCGGGCTGTACATCGGCGGCGAGATGGGCATCGGCAACACCACCGCGGCCGCCGCGCTGGGCTGCGCGCTGCTCGATCTGCCGGCGCTGGCGCTGACCGGGCCGGGTACCGGACTCGACGCGGCGGGGCTGTCCCACAAGCAGCGGGTGATCGACAGCGCGCTGCTGCTGCACCAGCACGCCGGCAGCGAGCCCTTCGAGGTGCTGCGGCGCCTGGGCGGCTTCGAGATCGCCGCGCTGGCCGGCGCCTTCGTCGCCTGTGCCCAGCACGGCCTGCCGGTGCTGGTCGACGGCTTCATCACCACGGTCGCCGCGCTGTGTGCGGTGCGCCTCAACCCGGCCTGCCGGCCGTGGCTGTTGTTCGGCCACCGCAGCGCCGAGCCGGGCCACGCCCTGGTGCTGCAGGCGCTCAAGGCCGAGCCGTTGCTCGATCTGGGCCTGCGTCTGGGCGAGGGCAGCGGCGCGGCGCTGGCGGTGCCGCTGCTGCGCCTGGCCTGCAGCCTGCACGGCGGCATGGCGACCTTCGAGGAGGCGCAGGTCAGCGACCGTCCGGCATGATCCTCGACCTGTTGCGCCACGGCGAAACCGAGCAGGGCGGCGGCCTGCGCGGGCGTATCGACGACGCCCTGACCGCGCGCGGCTGGCAGCAGATGCGCGCCGCCGTGCCTGCGGCGACGCCCTGGCAGGCGGTGGTCAGCTCGCCGCTGCAGCGCTGCGCGGCCTTTGCCGCCGAGCTGGCCGCGCAGCGCGGTCTGCCGTTGCACCTGGAGCCTGGCCTGCGCGAGCTGGACTTCGGCGCCTGGGACGGGCGCAGCGCCGTCGAGCTGATGGAAACCGATGCCGAGGCGTTGGGCCGCTTCTGGACCGATCCCTATGCCTTCACCCCGCCGCAGGGCGAGCCGCTGGTCGACTTCGAGGCGCGCATTCTCGCTGCGTTGCAGGCGCTACATGCGCGCTTCGCCGCGCGCCAGCTGCTGCTGGTCACCCACGGCGGGGTGATGCGCCTGCTGCTGGCCCGCGCTCGCGGTCTGCCGCGCGGCGACCTGCTGCAGGTGGAGGTGGGGCATGGCGCCTTGTGCCGGCTGCAGGTCGCCGCGTCGGACGCCACGGGGCTGCGCCTGCGCGAGTAGGGGCGCGGCATGCTTGCCCCGCTGTCGCGGGGCCATGGCGTTCGCGGTTATCTCAAGGCGCGACCGTCTCGACGGCGCTGATCCAGGGCTCCAGACGCTGGCCGAAGGCCAGCTCTATGCGCAGATCGGGCGTCGTCCGGTTGTCCTGCGTGCGGCTCTGCAGACCGCGCAGGGCATCGTGCCAGGGCTTCGGCACGTTGATCCGCTCGACGCTCAGCTCGTCGAGGTAGCCGCGCAGGTGCGGCGGATGGTCGTGCAGGACGGGACGTACCAGACCCTGGACGATGGCGTGGCGGCGCCGGTCCGGATAGCGCTGGCGCAGGGCGTCGCGGTCGCGGCCGACCGCCACCGCATACAAGCGGGTGTCGCGCAGCAGCTCCTCCAGCTGCTGCTGGCGCTGCCGGGCGAGCTGCTGCAGGTCGGCACTGTCGGGCTGCGCCGCGAGGCTCTGGCGGGCCTGTTCGAGGAGCTCCCGGTGTCGGCGCAGCGTCTCGTGGTAGGCCGGGCCGTCCAGCTCCAGCACCACCAGGGCCAGCCGCGCGGCCTGATGCCGGCAGCGCGGCTGGCAGTCCTGCGCCTCCGGCGCGCGAAATCCCAGCTTGCGCATCTGCGCCTCGCTCAGCGAACGGTCGTGGCGTCCGTTGTCGGCATCGGCGCCCGGTGGCATGCGCCACTGCAGGTGCAGGGCCTGGCCGCTGTTCTCCCCGCGCGGATAGCTCGGCAGGCCGGCCAGCTCGCGCGGGCCGAGCGTCAGGCGGCTGTCCGGCTCGCCGCTGCGGTTGTACCAGGCGCCGGCCAGAGCGGCGGCGTTGACCGCCAGGATCAGCGCCAGCGCGGCGAGCAGGGTGGGGCGTGGCGTCAGGGGCTTCATGCGTCGCGACCTCCCGGGCGCGCGTGGCGCAGGCGGCGCAGCACCAGCAGGGTCAGCACGGCGATCAGGCTGAGCAGCAGGAAGAACAGGTACCTCGGCAGCAGTGTCCAGCACCAGTCGAACAGCCGGATGTAGAGGAGCAGGATGAAGAAACCCAGGCCGGTGTTGAGCGTCTCCGGCCAGTCGCGGCGGCTGCCGAGCCAGATGGCGCCGCCGGCGATGAGGAAGCCGAGCACCTGGTAGAAGACCTCGACGATTGCGACCGGCCAGGGCAGGTGGCTGCCCTGGCCCCAGTGGCCCAGCACCAGGACCGGCACCAGCAGGGCGAGCAGACCGAACACCCGGTAGAGCGGCGCGAAGCCGGCGAAGCGCCATTGCGGCAGCCAGCGCGGCGCGGCGAACAGCAGCAGGCCGGCGGGCAGGAAGTGCTCGGGGAACTCGGCCATGTTCAGCCAGTAGACCCCGCTCCAGGTGCCGGTGTGCGCGGCGAGGAAGGCCAGCAGGCAGAGCAGGCCGCAGCCCAGCAAGAGGCGGCTGTGGCAGGCATAGGCCAGCAGCAGGGCGAACGCCGCCCAGGCCAGCAGGGCATGGTCGCTGGGCGTGAGGTTGAAGATCTGCCCGAGCATCACCGTGTTCAGCACCAGGCAGGCGAAGGCGAGCATCGCCGCGAGCGTGCTGAAGTAGCCCGAGCTGTCGCGCTCGCGCACGGCGAAGGTCAGCAGCAGGCTGCCCAGCGCGGCGCCGGCGAGCAGGGCGACCTGGGTGGCGGTGCCGAACAGTCCCCAGAACTGGTAGAACAGGAACAGCACGCTGGCGGCCAGGGCCAGGGCGCCGAGCAGCGAGGCGATGCGCATGCCCAGCGACAGCTGGCGGGCGCGGCGGTCCTGATCGATGTCGAAGCGCTGGCGATAGTCGTCGAGCAGCTGGCGGTGGTGGGCATCCAGGCGGCGCTCCTGCGCGCCGTCGAGCTGCAGGGCGTGCTCGCGGCGCAGGCGCTGCAGCTCGCGCTGGAAGGCCTGGATGTCGTCGGCCCGTTGCTGGGCCTGGTCGCGGTCGAGGGGCATGGCCTGTCCTTGCTGCCGATCCTGTCCTTCCCAGCAAAGCAGAAAGGGCGACTTGCGTCGCCCTTTCTGCGGGTGGGGGTGGGGTTGCCTCAGCGAGCGCGGCGCTGCAGGGCCTCGATGCGCTCTTCCAGCGGCGGGTGGCTCATCAAGAGGCCGGCCAGGCCGTGCTTGAGGCCGCCGTTGATGCCGAAGGCGGTCAGGCTGGAGGGCATCTGCACCGGCAGCTCCTGCTCGGCGCGCAGGCGTTGCAGGGCGGCGATCATCGCGCCGGTGCCGGCCAGGTCGGCGCCGGCTTCGTCGGCACGGTATTCGCGCTTGCGCGAGAACCACATGACGATGATGCTGGCCAGGATGCCCAGCACCAGTTCGGCGAAGATGGTCGCCACGAAGTAGCCGATGCCGTTGCCTTCCTCGTTCTTGAGCACCACCTTGTCGACGAAGTTGCCGAAGATCCGCGCGAAGAACATCACGAAGGTGTTCACCACGCCCTGGATCAGCGACAGGGTGACCATGTCGCCGTTGGCCACGTGGCCGATCTCGTGGGCCAGTACGGCCTTGACCTCGTCCGGCGAGAAGCGCTCGAGCAGACCCTGGCTGACGGCGACCAGGGCGTCGTTGCGGTTCCAGCCGGTGGCGAAGGCGTTGGCCTCGTAGGCGGGGAAGATGCCGACCTCGGGCATCTTGATCCCGGCCTCGCGCGACAGCTGCTCGACGGTCTGCAGCAGCCACTGCTCGTGGCGGGTGCGCGGCTGGCTGATGATCTCGGTGCCGGTGCTCATCTTCGCCATCCACTTGGAGATGAACAGCGAGACCAGGGAGCCGGCGAAACCGAACACGGCGCAGTAGATCAGCAGGCTGCCGTAGTTCTGGCCGGTGAAGCGGTCGACCCCGAGCAGCTTGAGAGTGATGCTGGCAATCACCAGCACGGCCAGGTTAGTGGCCAGGAACAACAGGATGCGCATCATGATGGGAACCGTCTCCTTGCGGGCAGAATCGCGGTGAGTCTGTGCGGCTATATAAGGGAGTGACCGGGGCAGTTCAACCGACGGGCTATTTCAAACTGTGTCGCGCAGGCCGTCTGGGATGGGCTGCAGCGCTGTCCGGAGGGGATGCCGCGGTCCCGGCCCCGCGCGCTACGCAGGGCCGGGGCGAGGTCACTGGCGGTAGGTCTTGAGGAAGTTGCCGATACGGCCGATGGCCTGTTCCAGGTCGTCGACCCGCGGCAGGGTGACGACGCGGAAGTGGTCCGGCCACGGCCAGTTGAAGGCAGTGCCCTGGACGATCAGCAGCTTTTCGGAGAGCAGCAGGTCGAGGACGAACTTCTCGTCGTTGTGGATCGGGCAGACCTTGGGGTCGATCTTCGGGAAGGCGTACAGCGCGCCCATCGGCTTGACGCAGCTGACCCCGGGAATGTCGTTGAGCAGCTCCCAGGTGCGGTTGCGCTGTTCGAGCAGGCGCCCGCCGGGCAGCACCAGGTCGTTGATGCTCTGGTAGCCGCCGAGCGCGGTCTGGATCGCGTGCTGCGCCGGCACGTTGGCGCACAGGCGCATGTTGGCGAGGATGTCGATGCCCTCGATGTAGCTCTTGGCCTTGTGCTTGGGACCGGAGATGACCACCCAGCCGGAACGGAAGCCGGCGACCCGGTAGGACTTGGACAGGCCGTTGAAGGTCAGGCACAGCACGTCGGGCGCCAGCGAGGCGGTGCAGATGTGCTGGGCGTCGTCGTAGAGGATCTTGTCGTAGATCTCGTCGGAGAAGATCACCAGGTTGTGCTGGCGGGCGACCTCGACGATCTGCTCCAGCACTTCCTTGGGATACACCGCGCCGGTCGGGTTGTTCGGGTTGATCAGCAGGATCGCCTTGGTGTTGCTGGTGACCTTGGCCTTGATATCGGCGATGTCCGGGTACCAGTTGGCCTGCTCGTCGCACAGGTAGTGCACCGGCTTGCCGCCGGCCAGTGCGGTGGCCGCGGTCCACAGCGGATAGTCGGGCGCCGGGATCAGCACTTCGTCGCCGTTGTTGAGCAGGGCCTGCAGGACCATGACGATCAGTTCGGACACGCCGTTGCCGAGGTAGATGTCCTCGATGCCGACGCCTTCCACCTGCTTCTGCTGGTAGTACTGCATCACCGCCTTGCGCGCGCTGAACAGACCCTTGGAGTCGCTGTAGCCCTGGGAGATCGGCAGGTTGCGGATCACGTCCTGGAGGATTTCCTCCGGCGCCTCGAAGCCGAACGGCGCCGGGTTGCCGATGTTCAGCTTGAGGATGCGCTGGCCTTCGTCTTCGAGGCGCTTGGCGTGCTTGAGTACCGGCCCGCGGATGTCGTAGCAGACGTTGGCGAGCTTGTTGGATTTGCTGACCTGCATGGAAGGAACCCCGAATAACCAGCGCCCGCCATTCGCTCTGGCGCAAATCGTCGGGCAGGCGGGCGAGGGCGCAGTCGGGGCGCTCCACGCGGTCTGCGAAGGCGGCTTGGCAGTCTCGAACGCGGGTGACAGACTGAAAGTCGAGCATCATACGACTGCCCCGGTCCCGGTGAAAGGGAAGGGGCAGGCTTTTTTCCCAGGCGAGGTGTTTTGTATGCAGAAGGTGGAAAAAACCCTGGAGCAGTGGCGCGACGAGCTGTCGGAAAGCCAGTTCCAGATATGCCGGCTCAAGGGAACCGAGCGGGCGTTCAGCGGCGAGTACTACCACTGCAAGACCCCCGGCGTGTACCGCTGTGCCTGCTGCGCCGCGCCGCTGTTCGATTCCGACGCCAAGTACGATTCGGGCAGCGGCTGGCCGAGCTACTTCCAGCCGGTGTCGCCCGAGGCGCTGCGCCGCGAGGAGGATTTCGCCCACGGCATGCACCGCATCGAGGTGCTCTGCGCGCGCTGCGACGCCCATCTGGGCCATGTGTTCCCCGACGGTCCGGAGCCGACCGGGCTGCGCTACTGCATCAACTCGGCTGCGCTGCGCCTGGAGGCGCGCGAATGAGCCTGCAGTGCCGCGAGCGGGAACCGGGCATGGAGGGCCGGCTGGACGGCTTTCTGGCGCGGGCCGAGCAGGTGCTCGAACGGCTCGAACCCTGGCTGCCGGCACAGCCGCAGCAGATCGACTGGCAGCATTGTCTGGCCGCCCGCTGGCAGCGCGAAGGACGCCACGGCAGCCTGCGTGCGTTGCAGGTGCGCCTCGATCTGCGTCTCGACGACCTGCTCGGCGTCGACCGCCAGCGCGCCCAGCTGGAGGCCAACACCCGCCAGTTCGTCGCCGGCCTGCCGGCCAACCACGCGCTGCTCTGGGGCGCGCGCGGCACCGGCAAGTCCTCGCTGGTGCGCGCCCTGCTGGCCGCCTATGGCGAGGCCGGCCTGCGGCTGATCGAGATTGAGCGCGACGACCTGGCCGACCTGCCGCAGGTGGTCGCGCAACTGGCCGGCCTGCCCCAGCGCTTCGTGCTGTTCTGCGACGACCTGTCCTTCGACGCCGGCGAGGGCGATTTCCGGGTGCTCAAGAGCGTGCTGGACGGCTCCCTGGAGCAGGCGCCGGACAATGTGCTGCTCTACGCCACCTCGAACCGCCGCCATCTGGTGCCCGAGCGGCAGAGCGACAATGCCGACTGGCAGCGGGTCGACGGCGAGCTGCATCCCTCCGAGGCGGTGGAGGACAAGATCGCCCTGTCCGACCGTTTCGGCCTCTGGCTGTCCTTCTATCCCTTCAGCCAGCCGGAGTACCTGGCCGTGGTGCAGCACTGGATCGCGGCACTGGCCGCGCCCTGCGGGCTGCGCTGGGCGTGGAGCGAGGAGCTGGCCAGGGAGGCGATCCGCTGGGCCCAGGGTCGCGGCAACCGCAATGGCCGCTGCGCCTACCAGTTCGCCCGCCACTGGGTCGGGCGTGCCCTGCTCGACGCGCTGCCGCGCTGAGCCTGGGCGGCCGCTCAGGGGTACTTGAGGCCGAGCTTGTCGAGCTTCTTCCTGCCGACTTTCGCCCAGGCGCGGGTGTCGAAACGCAGCACCGCCATGGCGCAGGTCGGCAGGTTGCTGTCCTTGCCCGTCAGTTGCAGCAGCAGGTCCGACAGCAGCGGGTTGTGGCCGACCAGCATGACCCGCTTGTGCTCGCCGTCCAGCTCGCGGATCAGCTGGAGCAGGTCGTCCACCTCGCCGCGGTACAGCCGTTCGTCCTCGACGATGTGCCGGCGCTTGATGCCGAGCTTGCGGGCGATGGCCGTCGCCGTGGCTCGGGCGCGCCGGGCCGGGCTGGACACCAGCAGGTCGAGCGCCACCTCGGACTCGGCCAGGCGCTGCCCCACCTTGGCCGCGTCGCGCTTGCCCTTGTCCGTCAGTGGACGCTCCCGGTCGTCCAGGCGGACGTCGTCCCAGCTCGACTGGCCGTGGCGAACGAGGAACAGCGCTTTCATGGCAGGCACCTCGGGTGTGCGGGTTCGAACTTCAGGTTAGCCTGCGCGGATGACAAACGGATGCAGGCGATCCGCCCGCCGCCGGGCGTGTATGATCTCGGCCAGTCCGCCCTTTCAGTCTCCCGACATCCCCTGCAGGAAAGATGGTCATGGAAGCCAATAGCCGTCCTCTGATGCGCATTTTCGAACCTACCGTGTGCTACCAGATACCGCTGTTCCAGCGCCCCTACGTGTGGCGCCGCGAGTGCAGCTGGCAGCCGCTCTGGGATGACTTCGAGCGGCTGCTCGGCCAGGCGCTGGACGGCCAGCGCCTGCGCCCGCATTTCCTGGGCACCGTGGTGCTCGAACAGCTGTACAACCCCAGCGGCTGGGTACAGCTGCGCCAGGTCATCGACGGCCAGCAGCGCTTCACCACCCTGCAGCTGCTGCTGATCGCCCTGCGCGACCTGTGCCGCAGCCTGGACAGCCGGCGCTACTTCGAGCGCTTCGACTCGCTGGTCTCCAACCGCGCCTCGATGGTCGACAGCCCGGAGGAGATCTGCAAGCTGCTGCCGACCAACTTCGACCGCCAGGCCTATGCCCGGGTGCATCGGGCCGGCAGCCCCGAGGCGCTGCTGGAGCAGTTGCAGGAGGCCGGCGAGAGTCCCGACCGCGAGCAGGGCATCGCTGGCGCCTACCTGTACTTCCATGGGCGGCTCGACGACTGGCTGCAGGCGGCGGACGCTGAGCCGTTGCGCCTGCCACGCGAGGACCGTCTCGAAGCGCTCTGGGCGGTGGTGCAGAAGGGCCTGCAGTTCGTGGTGATCGAGCTCGGCGACCACGACGAGTCCCAGGTGATCTTCGAGACGCTGAATGCCCGCGGCACCCAGCTGCTGCCGGCCGACCTGATCAAGAATTTCCTGTTCCGCCTGGCCCAGGCCGAGGGCGACGATATCGACCTGCTGTACCGGACGCACTGGGCGGCCTTCGATGGCGAGTTCTGGCGCGAGGAGCTCAAGCAGGGTCGTGACAGTCGCCCGCGTATCGACAGCTTCATTCGTCACTTCCTGACCCTGGTTCTGCGTCGCGATATCCGCCTTGGGCACATCTTCAACGAGTGCAAGCACTACGTGCAGTACGCCGAGGAGGGGCGCTCGTGCTTCCTTGCCCGCCCTGCGACGGCGCGCGAGCACATGGCGCTGCTGGGCGATTACGCCGAGCATTTCCACACCTTCTCCAGTCCGCCGCCGGGGTCGCGGCTGGCGCGCTTCCTCGCTCGTCTGGATGCGGTCGACACCTCGGCCCTCTATCCGTTCCTGCTGCTGTGCAGCCGGCAGCTGTGCCCGCAGCGGCAGGACGAGTTCGAGGCGATCCTCGAGGTGGTCGAGTCGTTCCTGTTCCGCCGGATGATCTGCGGGCTGAGCAGCAAGCACTACAATCGCCCGTTCCTCGATCTGATCCGTCATCTGGAGCGCGAAGGACGGATCAGCGCCTGTGCGGTGGCGCGTTTCCTGCTGGGCTGCGAAGGCGAGAGTGCGCGCTTCCCGGGCGATGCCGAGTTCCGCCGGGCGATCCTCGACTACCCGCTGTACCAGTGGTGGCCGCAATACCGGGTGCGCGCGGTGCTGGAGGCGCTGGACGATGCGCTCGGCGGCGCCGGAGGCGAGGTGTCCGGCCCTGCTTCCGCGCCGAGCGTCGAGCCCATCCTGCCGCTGAAGTGGGAGGAGCACTGGCCGTTGCCCAAGGCCCTGGGCAGGAACCCGGAGGGCCGACAGGCGTTCATCGAGCGGCGCGAGCGGCTCAAGCACACCCTGGGCAACCTGACCCTGGTCGCCGGCGGCCTGAGTCCGGCGCTATCGCGCGCCGGCTGGGCGGTGAAGCAGGCCGAGCTGCTCAGGGGCGCTGCGCCGAACCTGAGCGGCGGACTGCAGGATCTGCAGGAGTGGTCGGAGCAGGAGATCCTCGCCCGTGGCCAGCGGCTGGCCGATGCGGCCTGCGCGCTGTGGGCCTACCCGCTGCTGCAGCGGGAGACCTCGTAGGCCGCGGATCTGCTGTGTCGAAGGAGCTTGGGCGTCGATACATCGGCGCCCAAGCTCGGCGTCAGTGCGGCGCTTGGGCGCGGGCCAGCAGCTTTTCGAGCATCCGGCATTCGTCGGGGAGAATGGCCTGTACGCTGTCACGCTGGCACAGACGAGCCTGCAGGGCGGCCAGTCCCGGCCAGCGTGCGGCATCGATCTGGGCGTTGCCGTGTTCCATGTTGATCACCTGACAGGCGAAGGCGAGGTCGGCCATGCTCAGCCGGTTGCCGACGAAGTAGTCGTTGCCGGCGAGGGTCTTTTCCAGGTAATCGAAATGGCGCGGCAGCTTGTCCTCGATGGCCTTCTGTACCTCCGCTTCGTCGCAGGGCTTGCCCATGGTCGGATTGAGGGCGCGGTTGACGAACACGCAGAAGGTGGTCAGCGGCGCCAACTCGTAGTCGGCATACTTTTCCAGCCAGCGGATCTGCGCCCGCTCGGCGGCCGAGTGACCGTACAGGGCGATGGTTTCGGGATGCTGCTCTTCGATGTACTGGGCGATCACGCTGGAGTCGGCCAGGCTCAGCTCGCCATCCCTGAAGCCGGGAATGCGCCCGAGCGGGCTGATCTCGAAGAACCAGTCCGGCTGGTTGAAGGGAGCGACGATCTGCAGTTGGTAGTCCAGCCCTTTTTCGGCCAGCAGCAGGCGCAGCTTGCGGACGAAGGGAGAGAGCGGGGCGCCATATACCGTCATGCTCATGGTGCGGTTCCTTGTGTGGGCGGGGCGGACCTCTTTATAGCACGCGCCGAAGCGCTGCCAAGGCGCCTGCCACGGCTTCGTATCAGGCCGCTGGCGCGGCGCAAGCCATTGATTTGGAAAAAATTAACGAGCAGGGGTTGACGCCTTCCAGGGCGCTCCATAGAATGCGCGCACTTCCGATGCGAAGCCGGTAGCGAAAGCGAAAGCAGCAAAAGAGGTTGGAAATGTGGCAGTCACAAGCTGTTGTAAGTTCCAGGCCGCGTCCCCTTCGTCTAGTGGCCTAGGACACCGCCCTTTCACGGCGGTAACAGGGGTTCGAGTCCCCTAGGGGACGCCACTTAAGCGGGAATAGCTCAGTTGGTAGAGCACGACCTTGCCAAGGTCGGGGTCGCGAGTTCGAGTCTCGTTTCCCGCTCCAGATTTTATCGATCAGCACGTGGTTGCTGATCGAAATACAGACCCAGAATGATGGGTTGGCATAGGCTGAACAGCCGGATGTAAAGATTTAGCGCGGGAATAGCTCAGTTGGTAGAGCACGACCTTGCCAAGGTCGGGGTCGCGAGTTCGAGTCTCGTTTCCCGCTCCAGATTTTATCGATTAGCACGTGATTGCTGATCGAAATGCAGACCCAGAATGATGGGTCGGCATGGGCTGAAAAGCCTGATGTAAAGATTTAATGCGGGAATAGCTCAGTTGGTAGAGCACGACCTTGCCAAGGTCGGGGTCGCGAGTTCGAGTCTCGTTTCCCGCTCCAAATCGAAAAGGCACCATCTCACGATGGTGCCTTTTTCGTTTGCGCGTCGGCCTGGTCCATCCCTCCGCCGCCAGGCGGGAGAGGGACCGCCGTGTCAGTGGCGCGGGCTGCTGTCGGGCAGGGCGAGCAGCTGCTTTTCCTGCTCCCAGTTGAACGCTTCGCCCTGTTCTTCGGCGGCAAAGCGACGTTCGTCGAGCTGCTGGTACAGGTCGATCTCCTCGTCGGGCATGTAGTGCAGGCAGTCGCCGCCGAACAGCCATAGCAGGTCGCGCGGTACCAGGTGGGCGATCTGCGGGTAGCGATGGAAGACCTGGACGATCAGCTCCTGGCCCAGATGCATGGCCGATTCCGGCTGGTGCGGCAGTTCATCGAGCAGTTCGTCGAAGCGCTCGATGAACAGGGCGTGGTTGTCCTCCGGCACTTGCTCGGCGTCGCCCAGGGCGATCAGGATGGTGCGCAGGTGGGCGAGCAGGGCGAGATGGTGGTCGATGTAGGCAGTGGCCATGGTGGTGTCCGGCAGTGAAACGGTGGGCGATTATAACAGTTGCCCCCGCTGCGATTGGCGCCGGCAAAGGGGGCTGCCGCTGCGCCAAGGTTGCATTTATGCGTGCAAGTCCCTATGTAGTCCTTTCGATTTTACGCGCGTGCCTCTTCCATGACTTCCGCATTGACCATTCGCCAGTTGACCAAGACCTACGGCAACGGCTTCGAGGCCCTCAAGGGCATCGATCTCGATGTCGCCGAAGGCGACTTCTTTGCCCTGCTCGGCCCCAACGGGGCCGGCAAGTCGACCACCATCGGTATCCTTTCCACCCTGGTGAACAAGACCGGCGGCACGGTCGAGGTGTTCGGTCACGACCTCGATCGCGACCCTTCCGGCCTCAAGCGCTGTCTGGGGGTGGTGCCGCAGGAGTTCAACTTCAACCAGTTCGAGAAACCCTTCGATATCCTCGTCGCCCAGGCCGGCTACTACGGCATCCCCGCCGGCGTGGCGCGCGGGCGCGCGGAGAAGTACCTGACCGAGCTGGGGCTGTGGGACAAGCGCAACGTCGCCTCGCGGATGCTCTCCGGCGGCATGAAGCGTCGTCTGATGATCGCCCGCGCGTTGATCCACCAGCCGCGCCTGCTGATCCTCGACGAACCCACCGCCGGCGTCGACATCGAGCTGCGTCGCTCGATGTGGAGCTTCCTGACCGGGCTGAACCAGCAGGGCATCACCATCATCCTCACCACCCACTATCTGGAAGAGGCCGAGCAGTTGTGCCGCAACATCGGCATCATCGACCACGGACGCATCGTCGAGCACACCAGCATGCGCGAGCTGCTGATGCAGCTGCACGTGGAGACATTCGTGCTCGACCTGCGCCGCCCGCAGCCGATTCCGCCGGCACTTTCCGGGTATGCCTCCAGGCTGATCGACCCGCAGACCCTGGAGGTGCAGGTGGAGAAGAGCCAGGGGATCAACTCGCTGTTCGCCCAGCTGGCTGCGCGCGGCATCGAGGTGCTCAGCCTGCGCAACAAGACCAATCGCCTGGAGGAGCTGTTCGTCTCCCTGGTCGGCAAGAATCTCGACGGAGCTCAGTGAATGTCAGCCGAACTGCGAGCCAACCTGGTATCCCTGCAGACCATCGTGCGTAAGGAAGTGCGCCGCTTCATGCGCATCTGGCCGCAGACCCTGCTGCCCCCAGCGATCACCATGATTCTGTACTTCGTGATCTTCGGCAATCTGATCGGTCGGCAGATCGGCGACATGGGCGGCTTCAGCTACATGGAGTACATCGTGCCGGGGCTGATCATGATGTCGGTGATCACCAATTCCTACGGCAACGTGGTATCGAGCTTCTTCGGCACCAAGTTCCATCGCTCGATCGAGGAGCTGATGGTGTCGCCGACTTCGCCCCATGTGATCCTCACCGGTTTCGTGATCGGTGGCGTGCTGCGCGGCCTCGCCGTGGCGGCCATCGTCACCGGCCTGTCGCTGTTCTTCACCCGCCTGCAGATCCACCATGGTGTGGTCATCGCCGTGGTGATGCTGCTGACGGCGACCATCTTCTCCCTGTGCGGATTCATCAATGCGGTCTATGCGCGCAACTTCGACGACATCTCGATTATTCCGACCTTCGTGCTGACCCCGCTGACCTATCTGGGCGGGGTGTTCTATTCGATCAGCATGCTGCCCGAGTTCTGGCAGACGGTGTCGCTGGCCAACCCGATCCTGCACATGGTCAACGCCTTCCGCTACGGCATCCTCGGGGTCTCCGACATCCATATCGGTGTCGCCATCGGCCTGATGCTGCTGGCTACCGGCGTGCTCTACGGCATCAGCCTGAGCCTGCTCAAGCGCGGCATCGGCATGCGCCAGTGAGCCTGGAGCGCCGGCGCGTCTGTGCCGGTGCTCACGATCCTTTCCAGTCCCTTTCGCGAGCGAGCGTGTCATGGCGCAAGACGTCCACCATTCCCCGCTGGGCAAGACCACCGAATATGTGGCCGAGTATGCCCCCGAGTTGCTGTTCCCCATCCCGCGCCTGGCCAAGTGGCTGGAACTGGGCATCGATCCGCAGGCGCTGCCGTTCGAGGGGGTCGATCTGTGGAACTGCTACGAGCTGTCCTGGCTGAACGAGAAGGGCAAGCCGGTAGTGGCCATCGGCGAGTTCGCGATTCCCGCCCGCTCGCCGAACATCATCGAGTCCAAGTCGTTCAAGCTGTACCTCAACTCGCTGAACCAGACCCGCTTCGCCGGTCGCGAGGCGCTGGTCGAGGTACTGGCGCGCGACCTGTCGGCAGCGGCCGGGGCGGCGGTGGCGGTGCGCGTGCGTACTCTCGACGAGGTGGCGGCCGAGGGCATCGCCGGCCCGCGCGGCGAGTGCCTGGACGACCTGGATGTGGCGATCGACAGCTACGGTCCGCCGGATGCCGGCCTGCTGGCCTGCGACCGCGAGCGGCTGGTCAGCGAGACGCTGTACAGCCATCTGCTCAAGTCCAACTGCCCGGTCACCGGCCAGCCCGACTGGGGCACGGTTTCCATCGACTACTGCGGGCCGGCGTTGGAGCGTGCCGCGCTGCTCGCCTACGTGGTCTCGCTGCGTATGCACGGCGATTTCCACGAGCAGTGCGTGGAACGCATCTACCTCGACCTGCGGGCGCTGTTGCAGCCGCAGCGGCTGACCGTGCAGGCCCGCTACGTACGGCGTGGCGGGCTGGACATCAATCCGTGCCGCAGCACCCATCCGGTCGAGGCGGACAACCGCCGGCTGGTGCGCCAGTAGCCGCTCCGGCGGCGATGAAAAAGCCGACCCGCGGGTCGGCTTTTTCTTGTGCGGCGCGAGGGCTCAGATACCCATGTTGGCCAGGGTCTGCATGATCGAGCGCAGGCTGCCGGCCAGGGTCGGATGGCTGGCCTCGAACCGCTCCACTGCCAGGTTGACGCCGTCCACCAGGCTGGCGTCCGGCTCGCTGGCGATCTCGCGGGCCAGTTGCACCTCGATTTCGCTCATCAGCTCGATCAGCGCCGCCTTGTCCTCGTCGTTCAGCGGCGGCGCTTCGGCCAGCTGGTTGCGCAGGTCTTGCAGTTGTTGCTGAAGTTGGCGTGCGGGCATTGCGGTTTTCCTCTGCGATGGTCTGGAACTGCGGCCAGGCTCTGGCCAGCCAGCGTTTCGGCAAGATTAACCCAGACCGCCTCAACCCGGGTGATCGGCATCAAGCGTCCTGGCGGCAAGGCGCGCGGGAGTCTGCAAACGCCTTATACTGCGCGCCTGAGCGGGGCGTCGTGCGACGGGCCTGCCTGACCGATCAAGGAGAAAAAACGATGCGAGAGATTCGCAGCCACTGGCTCGGGCGTGCCGCAGCCATCCTGCTGGCCAGTCTGCCGCTGTTGGCGCAGGCTAGCGAAGAGGATCCCTGGGAGGCCTTCAACCGGCCGGTGTTCGTGTTCAACGACACCCTCGATACCTGGGCGCTCAAGCCGCTGGCGCGCGGCTATCAGGCGGTTACCCCGCAGTTCGTCGAGGACGGCATCGGCAACGTGTTTGCCAACCTCGGCGAGGTCGGCAACCTGGGCAACAACCTGTTGCAGGGCAAGCTGCACGATGCCGGGGTCGATACCGCGCGGATGCTGATCAACACCACCGTCGGCGTGCTGGGCTTCTTCGACGTTGCGCGCCACGCGGGCCTGATACGCAACGACGAGGACTTCGGGCAGACCCTCGGGGTCTGGGGCGTGTCCAGCGGTCCCTACCTGATGCTGCCGTTCTTCGGGCCGAGCTCGCCGCGCGATGCCGCCGGTCTGGCGGTCGACAGCCTGCACTCGTTCTACCCGCACATCGGCCATGTGCCGACCCGCAACAGCGTGCGGGCGCTGGACGTGGTGGATACCCGCGCCGGTCTGCTCCCGGCCGAGAGGGTGATCACCGGCGACAAGTACCTGTTCATCCGCAACGCCTACCTGCAGAACCGCGAATTCAAGGTCTTCGACGGTCAGGTCGAGGACGATTTCTGAGACCCGCTCGACCCTCCGCGGTGCGACAGGACGTCGCTGCAACAGGGTGTTTCGGCGGCGCCTTTGCGGCTTGAACCCGCCTGCCGATGCGAGTAGTGTCGCGCCTTGTATCGGCGGCCCCGGCCGCCGGTCTGCCCAACTTCTCAGCCGAGCCGCCTGCGGCGCCGTTTGCCTGGATGATGCATGCATACAATCAGTGCCAAGCTGCTGGTCGTCGATGATAACGACGGGGTGCGCGCCCATTTGGCCGCCTACCTTGAAGATGCCGGTTTCTGCGTCCTGCAGGCCGCCAGCGCATTGCGCGGCCTGCAGCTGTTCGAGCTGGAACAGCCCGATCTGGTGATCTGCGACCTGGGCCTGCCGCAGCAGTCCGGCAAGGAGCTGGTGCGGCGCATTCTGGAGTGCGACGGCGACGCGCCGGTGATCGCGACCTCCGATGCCGGTGTGGTGAGCGACGCCGTCGAGGCTTTGCGCCTCGGCGCGGTCGACTATCTGGTCAAGCCGCTGGACGATCTGGCGATGCTCGAGCACTCGGTGCGTCGCGCGCTGGATCGTGCGCGCCTGCGCCAGGAAAACCGTCGTTACCGCGAACGGCTGGAGGCCGCCAACCGCGAGTTGCAGGCCAGCCTCAGCCTGCTGCAGGAAGACCAGGACGCCGGGCGCCACGTGCAGATGAACATGCTGCCGGTAACGCCCTGGCAGGCGGGCGAGTTCCGCTTCGCCCACCAGATCATCCCCTCGCTGTACCTGTCCGGCGACTTCGTCGACTACTTCCGCGTCGACGAGCGGCGCATCGCCTTCTACCTGGCCGACGTCTCCGGGCATGGCGCCTCGTCGGCCTTCGTCACCGTGCTGCTCAAGTTCATGACCACGCGACTGCTCTACGAGTCGCGGCGCAACCGGCAGCGCACGCTGCCCGAGTTTCGTCCCTCCGACGTGCTGGCGCACATCAATCGCGGCCTGATCAACTGCAAGCTCGGCAAGCATGTGACCATGCTCGGCGGGGTGATCGACGAAACCACCGGCACCATGACCTACAGCATCGGCGGCCATCTGCCGCTGCCGGTGCTGTACAGCGAGGGTCAGGCCCGTTATCTGGAAGGGCGCGGCCTGCCGGTCGGCCTGTTCGAGGACGCCAGCTACGAAGATCACGAGCTGCAGTTGCCGGAAGCCTTCAGCCTGACGCTGCTCTCCGACGGTATCCTCGACCTGCTGCCGGGCGAGACGCTGAAGGACAAGGAAGCGGCGCTGCCGCAGTGCGTCTGCGAGGCCGGCGGCAGTCTCGACGGACTGCGCCGCGTGTTCGGGCTGGCCAACCTGGGCGAGATGCCCGATGATATCGCGTTGCTGGTGCTGAGCAGGAATTTTGCATGAGTACGGGTAAGATCCAGTTCGCCGAACAGGACGGCACCTTCGCCCTCAAGTTTGTCGGCGAAGTCCGCTTGACGCTGTGTTCGGCGCTGGATGCGACCATCGAGAAGATCTTTGGCGCGGGTAATTTCTCCTCGATCATCATCGATCTGACGGAGGCTTCGAATATCGACAGCACGACCCTCGGCCTGCTGGCCAAGCTGTCGATCCTGTCGCGGCAGAAGATCGGTCTGCTGCCGACCCTGGTGACCACCAATCCGGACATCACACGCCTGCTCGAGTCGATGGGCTTCGAGCGGGTATTTAACATGGTCGGTACGCCGGTGCCTTGTCCGGAATGCCTGCGCGACCTGCCGGCGCAGGATCTCTCCGAGGCGCTGGTGAAGACCAAGGTGCTGGAGGCGCACCGTATCCTCATGGGTCTCAACGAGCACAACCGCGAGGCCTTCCGCGATCTGGTCTCCGCACTGGAGCGGCACTGAACCGACGCAAGTCGCAGCATTTCAACTTCATGAGCCCACAAAAAAGCCGCACCCTCGGGCGCGGCTTTTTTGTGTCGAGCGTCAGGCGTGTGCCGCCAGCAGCGCTTCGAGCTTTTCCTGATCGCGGGCGAACAGGCGAATACCCTCGGCCAGCTTCTCGGTGGCCATGGCGTCCTCGTTGAGGCGCCAGCGGAAGCCGCTCTCGTCGAGGCTCTCGCGTGGCTCGCCGGCAGTGCCCGGCGCCAGACGGCGCGGCAGCTCGCCCTCGGCGTCGGCCAACTGCTGCAGCAGCTCCGGGCTGATGGTCAGGCGGTCGCAGCCGGCCAGCTGTTCGATCTGGCCGATATTACGGAAGCTGGCGCCCATCACCACGGTTCCGTAGCCGTTGGCCTTGTAGTAGTCGTAGATGCGGGTGACCGAGCGCACGCCCGGGTCTTCGGCGCCGGCGAAGTCGCGACCCTTGGCCTTCTTGTGCCAGTCGTAGATGCGCCCGACGAAGGGCGAGATGAGGAACACCCCGGCATCGGCACAGGCCTGGGCCTGAGCGAAGGAGAACAGCAGAGTCAGGTTGGTCTGGATGCCCTGGCGCTCCAGTTGCTCGGCGGCGCGGATGCCTTCCCAGGTTGCGGCGACCTTGATCAGTACCCGCTCGCGACCGATGCCGGCCTGCTCGTACAGGCCAATCAGGCGCCGCGCGCGCTCGGCGGTGGCGGCGCTGTCGAAGGACAGCCGCGAATCCACTTCGGTGGAGACGCGGCCGGGAACGATCTGCAGGATCTCGCGGCCCACCGCCACCGCGAAGCGGTCGCAGGCCAGCCCGAGATCCTGTCCTGCACTGGCGATGGCGGCCTGCAGTTGTCCGGCATAGCGGGGCAGAGCGGCGGCCTTGAGCAGCAGCGAGGGATTGGTGGTGGCGTCCACCGGCTGCAGGCGGGCAATGGCCTCGACGTCGCCGGTGTCGGCGACCACGGTGGTGTACAGCTTGAGTTGCTCCAGCTTGGAAGTCATCTGACAAGAACCCTGTCGTTACAGATGCTTCGACATTAACCGAGCAGCGCACCCCGGCTCAATGGGCTTGCGCCCCGGCAGGTTGCGGCAACGCCGTGCTTGCCGGAGTCCGAGCCTGCCGCAGGGCCTCGGTGATCCGGGGCGACTTTCCGGCGTATCTCGGCGGGCTCAGTGCGTGCCCAGCAGTTCGATGGCGTGATCGAAGACACTGAGCGGCGCCGGGCTCTTGTGCACGTCCACCGACAGCACCTGGCGGAAGCGCCGCGCTCCGTGGAATCCCTGAGCCAGCCCGAGCACATGGCGGGTGATGTGGTGCATGGCGCCGCCCTGCGCCAGGTGCCGCTCGATGTAAGGGCGCAGCTGGCGCAGCACGTCGCCGCGGCTGGGCGCCGCGCGTTCGCTGCCGAACAGCTGCCGGTCGACCTCGGCCAGCAGGTAGGGGTTGTGGTAGGCCTCGCGGCCGAGCATCACCCCGTCGAAGGTCTGCAGGTGCGTGCGGCACTCCTCCAGCGTCTTGATCCCGCCGTTGAGGACGACCTCCAGCGCCGGAAAGTCGCGCTTGAGCTGCGCGGCCACTTCGTAGCGCAGCGGCGGCACCTCGCGGTTCTCCTTCGGCGACAGGCCTTCGAGGATGGCGATGCGCGCATGCACGGTGAAACTGCTGCAACCGGCCTCGGCCACCTGGCCGACGAAGTCGCACAGCTCGGCATAGCTGTCGCGGCCGTTGATGCCGATGCGGTGCTTGACCGTCACCGCGATGCCGACCGCATCGCGCATTGCCTTCACGCAGTCGGCCACCAGCGCCGGATGCCCCATCAGGCAGGCGCCGATCATGTTGTGCTGCACCCGGTCGCTGGGGCAGCCGACGTTGAGGTTCACCTCGTCGTAACCCCAGTCCTCGGCCAGCTTCGCGCAGGCCGCCAGCTCCGCCGGCACGCTGCCACCGAGCTGCAGGGCCAGCGGGTGCTCGCTCGCATCGTGGTCGAGGAAGCGCGCGCGGTCGCCATGCAGCAGAGCGCCGGTGGTGACCATCTCGGTGTAGAGCAGGGCATGTTGCGAGAGCAGGCGCAGAAAGAATCGGCAGTGTCGGTCAGTCCAGTCCATCATCGGCGCAACGGAAAAGCGCCTGCTCTGGATGCCTTGATTTGCGCGGGATTCAGAGGGGGTGTGGGTCATGAAAAAGGCCTGTTTTTAGGGCTTTGTGCACACGCAGTGCACACGAAGGGCATGAACAGGGGTATGATACAGGCATGCGCGGGTTGTAGTGGTCAAGCCATCCCGGACAGTGGGTTAAGTTTTTTCTCGGCCACGGCAGGCGGGAGTCCGTCGTTGGCTTGATGCGGCCTGATCCAGTTGTACCGATACATCAGGTAATGACTGATATCACGCCGAGCTTCCCGAGCACACAGGTAGCCCGTTGAGGGTATCCACTCGGTCTTCAGGCTGCGAAACAGCCGCTCCATCGGCGCGTTGTCCCAACAGTTGCCGCGCCGGCTCATGCTTTGCCGCATCCGGTAACGCCATAGCCGTTGCCGGAACAGGCGGCTGGCGTACTGGCTTCCCTGATCCGAGTGGAACATCACCTTCTGCGGTCTGCCACGCTGCTCGTAGGCCATGTCCAACGCACGGGCAGCCAGCTCCGCATCCGGCCTGTCAGAGAAGGCCCAGCCGATGACGCGACGAACGTGAAGATCCAGAACCACAGCCAGGTAATGCCAGCGGCCCTGCGCCCAGACATAGGTGATGTCACCACACCAGACCTGGTTGGGACGCTCGACAGTGAACTCGCGGTTCAGCAGGTTCGGAATGTAGGGACGCTCAACCGTTGCTGACCTGTACGCATGCGAGCCTGGCTGCTTGCTGACGAGGCCCAGCTCACGCATCAGGCTGCGCACCTGAAAGCGACCGATCATCACACCGCTCTCGCGCATCATGCCCATGATGCTGCGGCTGCCCGCAGCCCCGCGGCTTTCACTGAAAAACTGGTTGACCTGACTGCGCAGGGTTACACGACGAGCATCGACTCGATGACGCCGAGCGCGATAGTCGTAGAAGCACGAACGCGGCACATCGAAGGCTGAACAGACCATTTCCACGGGCTCCTGCTCACTCAACTGGTCTATCAGCGCGTACGTTCGAGTTCGTCCGCCATCAAGAGAGCGGTAGCCTTTTTTAGGATCGCTTTCTCCCGCTCCAGCCGGTTGATCTTGGCCTCCAGCTCTTGGATCTTCTGCTGCTCGGGAGTCAGCGCCTTGCTCTGCGGGGTGATGCCATTGCGCTCATCCTGAAGCTGCTTGATCCATCGACGCAGTGCCGACTCCACCACTCCCAAAGACTGGCAGGCCTCCACCACGGTATACCCCTGGTCCAGAACCAGAGTCGCGGCTTCGCGCTTGAACTCGGTTGAGAACGTACGTCGCTGTCTGCTCATCGAACACCTCTCTAATGGCGATGATTTTCGCCTAAGTCGGTGTCCGGGATCAGTAGACCACTACAGTGGAAGAACTCATTGACATGGTGGTGTGCAGCGAGAAGGGAGGCGGCCGGAGTTTTTTGCCGTTTGATTCTTTTTTGAGTGTTGCGTTTTTTTCGTGAATTGGCTTGCCCTTATAAATATTTTGTGAAGCACAAAATATTTATAAGGGCAAAAATTTTTAAATTTTAAGCTCATTGTTTGATGTCAAATCTTAGCCGCAGCCTAACGGCTGCGAAAGAGCGATATATAGAAGCAGGGCGGAGCGGGTTGCAGGGGCTATCCTGCTATCGACCTCATTTCAGATCGCATCCGGCAGGACATCCGGTGAAAAAGCCACCAGAGGAGGGGGCAGGAAGTGACTCGCTTTTTTGTTGCCCTCAAATAATACAGATCCGTTTTTTAAAAAACATTTCAAGGGGGCGGCTTTTCGATTTCCGACGAACGGTAGGTGTTGACGTCATGTCAATGGCCAGTGAAATGCCCTGTAAGCCAGGAACCATGCGGCTTTCGGCCGTATCGAGGTGGTTGGAGATGTGAGGAAAGTTTTTTCGATGGATTGGCGACGAACGGTTGCGTGGTTCCGGCCGGCGCATGGCGATGCGGCGGATCGGGTGCGACACATACTGTCGCTGTCATCCGTACCCTGTCGTCACGCTGCCTGGCAGCCAGCTATCGGGGAAGAAGGATCTTGCGAGCAGGTTGCTCTGGAGGTGGCTGGAAAGCCTCTGTGGGGCAAGGCTGTAGGGTGGATAGGCTATGGCGCAGAAAATGCGCTGAGCGAGCTCCTAGGCTGTTTGGGCGTGGGTTTCAGTCTGTGGGCGGGGGTTGTTGCCTGAAGGTGATGTCATGAAGAAGCTGAGCACTCGCGCGCTCACGGTCAGCTTGGTCCTGAGCCTGTTCCTGTCCAACCTTGCGCTCTTACAGGCCGCCGACCGTGATCTGGATAATGATGGCCGCTGGGACTTCAACCGCGGCGGCACGGATCGGGACGTCGACAACGACGGCCGCTGGGACTACGACAAGGGCGGTAGCGACCGTGACCTCGATAACGACGGTCGTTGGGATTTCGGTGCAGGTGGCTCTGATCGGGACATCGACAACGACGGTCGCTGGGATCATGACAAGGGCGGCTCGGATCGCGACCTCGATAACGACAAACGCTGGGACTACAACCAGGGCGGCTCGGATCGGGATCTGGACAACGATGGGCGATGGGATGACTGAGTTCCTCTGCGACACCGTTTGTCGCAACCCCATGGCATACAGCCTGAGAGCTACCAGTGTACCTGCCCTGAGGTCGGGATTTTGCGGATAATGCCGAGACTCAGAGTGTTGTCGAGCCTACCTGCCTCATGCCCACGTATACCGCCAACTTCACCAAGTGTTCGCTGATCGTGCCCGAATCGCGCATCGTGGCCGACCTGCTGCTGCAAGGTGTGTCAGGGAAGGAGTGGGATCGGCAGATTCGTGAGCTGAACGTGCTCAAGAAGCGAACCGCCAATACGTCGATGACGTACGCGAACCTTGCGCGCTCGCGGTTGCAGACCATGGATGCTGAGCTGTGGGAGCTGGTGCGCGACGGCAGCGTACCGGTGGCAACCCATGCCGTGCTGGCGGCCACCGTGAAATTCTCCCCCCTGTTCGGCGATTTCCTGCGCACTGTGGTACGCGACCAGTTTCGGCGCTTTGCTACCCACCTGGAGCTGCGCCACTGGGACAACTACATCGAAGACTGCCAGCGGGCTCAGCCGCGCATGCCGGCCCTCAGCGACTCCTCGCGCACCAAATTGAGGCAAAATGCCATGCGAATGCTCGACGAGGCCGGGTTCATCGAGAACACCCGCAACCTGCGTCTGCGCAGCCAGAACATCGAACCCGTGGTGCTGCGCTATCTGCAACACCGCCAAGAGCACTATGTGCTCGACTGCCTTCAGGTATGCCCGTGAACACATTGGATGAACGGCTCAACAAGATCCTCGACCGGATCACCTCCGACGATTTTCTGAAAGGCCAGGGACTGGGCAATGAAGTGCCGTTCTACGCCTTTGACTACCCACCCGAAGAGGAAGAAAGGGTGCGCGAGCACGTACGCTTTCTCGACGGCGCGATCACTAAGCGTCGTCCTGGCCTCAAGGTGGCAGTGATCAATCTGTTCGAGCTGCTGATGGAGATGCTCGAAGGCCGCAAGCTGCTTGAGAAGTCCCTGCACATGCAGTCTACCAAAGGGGATGAGGCCGTCTTCAAAGCGCTGAAAGCGCCACTGGATGCCGGCAAGGTGGCCAAAGAGCTGGTCGAGCGCTTCCCTCCGGCCGATTACAGCATGCTGTTGCTGACCGGTGTTGGCTCGGCCTATCCGCTACTGCGCACCCACAACCTCCTGAACAACCTGCAACCGTTCATGGGACAGCCCCCCCTGGTGCTGTTCTACCCCGGTCGCTATGACGGCCAGTCCCTGCGACTGTTCGGAATACTCGGCGAGAAGCCCTACTACCGCGCTTTCCAGCTGGTGAGCTAAAAGGAATTACCCGTGCAGATTCAGAAACTCTTCACCCGCTCCATTCACCGTTCGATCAACGGTGTGATCAAGGCCGACCAGGGCGATGCCGACTCGGTCTGGCAGGAGCTCGACGAGTACGTCATCACCCGCGAGCTGGACCAGCACCTGCGTAGCTTCTTCGAGTCCTACCTGTTCGCCCTCGATCACCCCCAGGAGGCTGCGGGTCGGGTAGGGGTGTGGATCTCAGGCTTCTTCGGCTCGGGTAAGTCGCACTTTCTGAAAATTCTTTCCTACCTGCTGGAGAACAAGCAGGTCAGCCGCGAGGGCGAGAGTCGTCGGGCCATCGATTTTTTCCAGGAGAAGATTCTCGATCCGATGCTCGCTGCGGATATCAAGCGCGCGATTTCTCTGGATACCGATGTCCTGCTGTTCAACATCGACAGCAAGGCCGACACCAGCGATGGCCGTGATGCCATCCTGCGTGTCTTCCTGCGCGTGTTCAACGAGAAGCTCGGCTACTGTGGCGATCACCCACACATCGCGCATATGGAGCGCTACCTCGACGAGCAGGGCAAGTTCGAGGCGTTCCGTCAGGCTTTCGCCGATGCTTCTGGCTCCACCTGGGAGGAAGAGCGCGACGCCTACCACTTCCAGGTCGATGCTCTGGCCACTGCGCTATCGCAGGTGCTTGGGCAGGAAATCAACGATGCAGACGCCTGGGTAGAGCGCTTCGAGAAGGACTTCAGTCTGAGCGTCGAGAACTTCGCTGGCTGGGTGCGGGACTATCTCGACAAGCAGGGCAACCAGAAACGCATCGTCTTCCTCGTGGATGAGATCGGCCAGTTCATTGGCCAGGACACCCACCTGATGCTTAACCTGCAAACCATCACCGAAAACCTCGGCACCACCTGCGGTGGCCGCGCCTGGGTGCTGGTGACCTCCCAGGAGGACATCGATGCCGTGCTCGGCGAAGTCCGGGCCTCCAAGGCCAACGACTTCTCCAAAATCCAGGGGCGCTTCAAAACGCGCCTGTCGCTCTCCAGCGGCAACGTCGACGAGGTGATCCAGCGTCGCCTGCTGGACAAGCAACCGGAGGCCAAGGATGAGTTGCGCAATATCTATCGCGAGAAAGCCGACATCCTGCGCAACCAGCTGAGCTTCACCAACATCGGCCGGACCTTCAAGGCTTTCACCGACGAAGACAACTTCGCAGCGGTCTATCCGTTCGCTCCCTACCAGTTCCAGCTGGTCCAGCGGGTGTTCGAGAGCGTGCGCAAGGCCGGAGCCACCGGCCTGCACCTGGCGCGCGGTGAGCGCTCATTGCTCGATGCCTTCCAGTCAGCCGCCAAGGCTGTCGGTCCCAGCGAAGTGGGCGTGCTGGTACCGCTCTACCGCTTCTACCCGTCCATCGAGGGTTTCCTCGAGGGGGTAGTCAAATCCACTATCGACAACGCCGCGAGCAACCCCAGCCTGGAGCTGTTCGATTCCCAGGTGCTGAAGACCCTGTTCCTGATCCGCTATGTCGATGAGATCAAGGGCAACGTCGATAACCTGATCACGCTGTTTATCGACCGTATCGATGCGGACCGCCAAGGGCTGCGCAAGCAGATCGAGGACAGCCTGCAACGTCTCGAGAAGGAGACGCTGGTCAGCCGCAACGGCGACGATTTCTTCTTCCTGACTAACGAAGAGCGCGACATCACCCGCGAGATCAAGGATGTCGACCTCACCAGCGCCGATGAGGCCCGGGAGCTGGGTGAGTTGCTGTTCAAGGAGTCGCTGCGCGACCAGCGCAAATTCCGTTTCACCGAGAACGGCAAGGACTTCGGTCTCAACCGCATGTGCGATCAGCACCCGCTGGGCAACCGCATCGATGGCGACCTGATGGTGTCGGTCATCAGCCCGCTGGTGGACGACCGCGAGACCTGGAGCGAGCAACGCTGCATCCTGGAATCTGGTCAGGGGGAGGGCAGTGTGCTGCTGCGCCTGGAGGATGACCGCGATCTGGCCCGCGAGCTGCGCCTATACCTGCAAACCGACAAGTACATCACTCGCAAGAACGATGGCACCTTGCCGTTGAATACCAAGCGCATTCTCCAGGACCGTGCTGAAGAAAACCGCCAGCGTCGTCAGCGCCTCAGCACCACGGTGGATCGCTTGCTGCGTGAGGCCGAGGTCTATGTGGCCGGGCAGAAGCTCGAACCCAAGTCCTCCAGTGCGCCCATGCTGGTCGAGGAAGCGCTCGACTATCTGGTGCGCAACACCTTTGCCAAGCTCGGCTACATCCAGCACCTGAGCAGCGACCCGCAGAAGGAGATCCAGTCGCTGCTGGCCACGCCCATGACCCCGGGCCTTGCCCTGGAGAGCACTGGGGAGGCAAACCCGCGGGCGCTCAAGGAGGTCAGCCAGCACATTGAGTTGCTCGCGGCCCAGTCGCGGCGCATCGTCCTCCATGACCTGGTGGATGGCTACTTCGGACGCCGGCCCTTTGGTTGGCCGGAGTGGGAAACCGTCCTGCTCATCGTTCGCCTGATGCTCAAGGGTGAAGTCAGTCTGCTCGGCAATGGCGGCCCGCTGGCCCCGCAGCAGGTTTGGAGTGAAATCTCCACGCCTGCCCGCTGGCGCACCACGGAAATCCAGAAGCGTCAGCAGATCGGCTCCGGCGAGCTGCAAAAGGCTCGTCAGCTGTTCAAAGATGTGGCTGGCAAGATCGCGCCGGATGGCGAAGATGCGCTGTACGCGGCGGTGCAGTCGACCCTGAAAGGCTGGGACAGCGACTTTGGCCAGTGGCGGGCTCTCGCCCAGAGCGGGCAGTACCCAGGCCTTGAAGTGATCGAGGAGTCCCTCAAGCTGGTTCGCAAGCTACAGGCGACTCCGGACAGCTTCGACGCCATTCAACTGTTCCTCAAGGAACGCAACGCGCTGCTCGACCTGTCCGACCATTACAGTGACCTCAGCCATTTCCACGGCAGCCAGAAAGGCGCGTGGGACAAGCTGCGCAAGGCCCAGCAGGACTTTGCCCCCAACCGTCCCAAACTCGACAAGCAGGCCGATGCGGCTCGTGCCTTGGCGCGCATCGACGAGATCCTGGCGGCCAAATCGCCCTACAAGCTCATTCGCGAGGGTGAGGGGCTAATCCAGACGGTGGCGCAGATCAACGAAGGCTTCCTCAAGGAGGCCCATCAGCGCGCCGATAGCTGGCTGGAAAAGCAGATCGGCAAGGTCAACGCCGAGCTGGACGCTCTCAAGGCCAGCCCCGATCAGCGCAACCGCAGCCTGCTGCCCTTGCAGACCCTGCGTCAGCGCATCGCTACCCAGCGCAGCCTGGCGCATATCGGACAGATGCAGGAGGAAGCCCGAGATCTGGCCGATGCGGCCATCGATCACCTGCACCTGCTCGCCCAGCAGGCCGCCGCAAAAGCCAAGGCCGATGCCCAGAAGGCAGTCATCGATACGGGCAATGGCTCGGCTCAGGCGATTGAGGAAAGTACGACTCCGGCGCCGGTAGCTCCCGCCCCCGTGGTTGCGCCGGTCACACCGGTGAAAAAGCGCCGGGTGATCGAAGTGCAGGAGCTGGTCGGCCCGGGCTACCTGGAAACCCAGGCCGATATCGAAGACTTCATTGCCCGGCTGCGTCAGGAGCTGGAGCAGGCCATTGCCAATCAAGAGCGCATAGAAATTCGCTAAGGAACAGCCATGTACAAGCCGGGTGGAACCATCAAGCAGCTTCTGGACAAGGTCGCAGCCAAGGAATACATCCTGCCGGCCATCCAGCGGGAATTCGTCTGGTGGCCGGAGCAGATCTGCCAGTTGTTCGACAGCCTCATGCAGGGCTATCCCTTCGGCACCTTCCTGTTCTGGCGTATCGAGCCCGAGAGGCGCCAGGAGTACCAGTTCTACGACTTCGTTCGTGACTACCATGAGCGCGACAACTACCACTGCGCTCTGCTCGAAAACCTCCCGGATCGCGAGCTGGTAGCCGTACTGGATGGCCAGCAGCGCATGACCGCGCTGAATATCGGCCTGCGCGGTTCCTATGCCTGGAAGCTGCCTGGCAAGTGGTGGTCGAGCAACGCTGCGTTCCCCGTTCGCTATCTGCACCTGGATCTTCTTGGTGAGCCCGATCCCGAAACAGGGTCTGAGTACCGCTTTGAGTTTCTGACGGATACGGCTGCATCTCTGACCGACGACGGCCATCTCTGGCTACGTTGTGGGCGTATCCTGAGTGAAAGTGAAGATGACTTGGTCGATAGCCTGGATGTCTTGGGGCTCAGCAGTGACCAGCTCAAGCAAGCCAAGAAGGTGTTGCGCCACTTCTTCAGAACTATCCATATCAAAGAAATCATCGCCTACTACGAGGAAACCGAGCAGAACCTCGAGCGCGTCCTGAACATATTCATTCGCATGAACAGCGGGGGCACGCCACTTTCCTATTCGGATCTGCTGCTGTCCATCGCCACTGCCCAGTGGTCAAAGCTGGATGCACGCCAGGAAATCCACCGGCTCGTCGACGAGATGAACAAGGAAGGTGATCAGTTCAGCTTCAGCAAGGATTTGGTGCTGAAAGCCGGCCTGATGCTCTCGGACATCGGCAGCGTCGGCTTCAA
Source organism: Pseudomonas guangdongensis (assembly GCF_900105885.1). Taxonomy (NCBI): domain Bacteria; kingdom Pseudomonadati; phylum Pseudomonadota; class Gammaproteobacteria; order Pseudomonadales; family Pseudomonadaceae; genus Geopseudomonas; species Geopseudomonas guangdongensis. Next base: position 2,427,370 of record NZ_LT629780.1, read on the forward strand.
GGTCGAAAATTTCAACAAGGCTAACATGGGCCTGCTGGAGGAGAACTGGCAGCGTATCCGCGACGCCTTGTTGCTCGCGGTGCGCCTGCTGGCCAGCTTCGGCTTCAACAGCCAGAACCTGCGTGCCGACAGTGCGTTGCTGCCGATTGCCTACTACCTGTTTGTACGCCAGCCGGGCGAGGGCTATCTCTCCCGGGTCGAGTACGCCCAGGATCGGGAGAATGTCCGCAAATGGCTGATCCGCAGCCTGCTCAAGGCTTCCGGCATCTGGGGCAGTGGCCTGGACACCCTGCTGACCGCCCTGCGTGAGCAGATCCGTGAGCATGCCGCCACTGGCTTCCCTGCCGTCCAACTGGAAAGCGTGATGGCGGCACGTGGCAAGACGCTCACCTTTGTCGACGAAGAGCTGGATGAGCTGGTCGAGCTGCCCTACGGCGACAAGCGCACCTTCGCCCTGTTGTCCCTGATTTTCCCGGGCTTCGATCTGTCCCGGCACTTCCATGTCGATCACATCTACCCGCAGGCGCGCTTCACCAAGCCCCAGTTGCGCAAGCAGGGGATTGACGAGGAGCTGTGGGCGGAAATGGTCGACAAGTGCAACCGCCTGCCGAATCTGCAACTGCTCGAAGGCAGCATCAACAACCAAAAGCGGCAGAAGATGCCGCACGACTGGTATGCGCAGCTCAAGCCTGATGCGGCGACCCGCAAGGAGTATCTGGCTGGCCTCGAGATCGCCAGCCTGCCCGAAGAGCTCGATGGCTTCATGGGCTTCTATGAGCAGCGCAAGCAGGCACTGCGGGATCGCATCGTCGCGGCCCTGAAATAGACCACACGGTAAGCGGCGGCCGACTTCGGCCCATCAAGGGAGTGAGGCATGAGCAAGAGCTTTATGGCAGGAGAGGCGCTGTACCGCGCGTTCCGGGGACAGGGGCGAGTCTTGGTCGATGTCCAGGCGCTCGAGCATTCGATCCTCTCCGGCGAAGCCGGCTCGGCGCTGTATCGGCTGATGAGCGAGTCGGCCGACTACAACACCGATGGCAAGGCTATTGCCCTTTACCAGCGGGCTCTTGCCGGCTGGGTGCTGCAAGGTGGCTCAGGTGGCGAAGAGGCGGCTGTTGTCGCCCCTTTGCCCATCTCGCTCCAGCCGCCGACTGATTCGGCATTACGCCGGGCCGGCCGCCTGCTGGCCATGGTGCATGAGCTGCACAAGGCCGGTTACCAGCGATTGCGTATTTCCGCCGGCATGTCGCCTACGGGCATGCATTGGCGCTGCCACATCACCAGTGCCGACAATGTTCAGCTCGATGGCTGGGACCTTGTTCAATGGGGGGAGGAGGTCGTCACTTACTCCAGCGCCGACGATCACTACTTCGGCTGGCAAGACTCGGCAGGCAAGAGTGCCAGGCAGCTCGCACAGCTGTTCATCGAGCGTTTCCCCGAGTTGGCCAGGAAAGGGGTAGGGCAAGACCGAGCCTACGCCGGCTGGTTCGTCAGCATGTTGGGTAACGCCGAGAATGGTCGCTTTCCGGTGTTCTTTGCCGACTACCTGCTGAGCCCCACCGAGGAAGAAATGCCTCCGCCTCCCTGCGGCTATCGGCATGCATGGTCTGCGGTCGACGGACGAGTGGCCAACGCCGACCTGCGTCTCGAGCACCTGCCGCCGCCTGAAGCGCGTTGGGATGAGCTGGAGGTTTTCTGTCTCACCTATGACGGCTATGCCGGTGGCCAGAAGTCCATCAGTCAGTGCATGGCCCAGGCTGCGCAAGTGGCCTCCAGCCGACTGGCCGAAGCCAGTCTGGATGACCTGCGTACGACGCTGTTCATACGTCAGCGGGACATCCGCAACAATCACCCGATACCGCCGTCAGACGATGATCTGCGCCTGATGCATGCCATCGTCGAGCAGATCCGCAGCCGCCTCAGCCGTGGTTGAGGTATGCCACTCATCACGACGCGTTGCCTCAAGTCTGCCTAGCTCGGCCATTCCAGGGATCATGAAAAGGAGTTCACCCATGCGTCTGCTACCCCTCGCACTCGCCGCCAGCCTGTTCACCGGCTCTGCCCTGGCTGCTGAGCAACCCAAGCTCTTCAAGTCTTGGACGTACGGCTCACCCGCCAGCGCTTACAGCGAGACTGAAGGCTTTTACGACTGCTCGGCCGAAGTCGGCAACCCGGCACGCTGCATCGAAGAGGTCGACTTCCTGGGCCACAGCTTCGGCGCCATCCTGAGCTTCAACAATCAGCAGCTCGAATCGGTGGTCCTGGCGACCGACTTCAGCCAGGACATCTACGTCAAGAGCGTTGGCGCCCTGAGCAAGACCTTCAGCATGGCCCTCATGCGCGGCAGCAATGACCAGCTCGACATCATCGAACTGGCCCGTGCGCGTGGCGGCAAGGAGGACTTCATGGCCAGGCTCAACAACTACGAGACGCTCAACCTCCAACAGGGCCAGCTGACCTATTTCTACCTCGAGCAGCCGGCCACCGCACTTATGGCCAGGAAGAATGCCGTGGATGCCACCGTCAACGCGCCTGCCGACGTGCGCAGCGCCGAGCTGAGCGTGACCGATAACGACGGCGAGCCCCTGTTGCTGATCAACTTCAGCTTGCCTCGACTCACCTTGCAGAATCTCAAGCAGGCACTCCAGCAGGCGCCCGCCGAAGACTTCTGAGTCATTCGTCCAGGTCGGTGATGTGCTTTCTGGCGCACCGGCCTCCAGGCAGTCCGGCTGCCTGACATGAACACCCGGCCCCCGCGGCCCAACAGGAATCACCCATGAACCGCTCTGCTCTCAAGAAATACGCTCCCCAGGCCCGTCTCGACTTCATCGAGGCGGTCACCCTCCGTGCCCGTCGTCTGGGTCTCGACCCGGCACTGCCGGTCGATGTCGCACAAACCGGCGATGTGCTGATGATCGCTGGCCAGCCCTTCCCGGCCAGTATCGCCAGCCAGCGCACGGCGCTTGCCCAGCGTATTCGCCAGCAGGGCTTTGCCAGTGTCATGGAAGCGCTGGCCTACACCTGGTTCAACCGTCTGGTGGCCATTCGCTTCATGGAGCTCAAGGGCTATCTCAGCCATGGCTACCGAGTGCTCAGCCACCCGGACGGCTTGCAGCAGCCGGAGATTCTCGACCACGTCCAGCATCTTGAGCTGCCGGGTCTGGACAGGGCCGAAGCCATCCGCCTGAAGACCGCCGGCAATCAGGACGAAGCGCTGTACCGCGAGATCCTCCTCGCCCAGTGCCACGAGCTGCACAGCAACATGCCGTTCCTCTTCGAGGCACTGGACGATGCCACCGAGCTGCTGCTCCCGGACAACCTGCTGCGCACCGACTCGCCCATAGCTCGCTTGGTGGGCGACATCGAGGAAGGCGACTGGGAGCAGGTGGAGATCATCGGCTGGCTGTACCAGTTCTATATCAGCGAGAAGAAGGACCAGGTGATCGGCAAGGTGGTGAAGAGCGAGGACATCCCCGCGGCCACTCAGCTGTTCACCCCCAACTGGATCGTCCAGTACCTGGTACAGAACAGCCTCGGCCGCCTCTGGCTGATGGCCAACCCCGGCTCTGGCCTCAAGGCGCAGATGCCGTACTACATCGAACCTGCCGAGCAGACCCCGGATGTCCAGGCCCAGCTCGATGCGCTGATCAAGGTGCGCATGGACGAGGACGGCGGCACCCTCAACCCTGAGTCGCTGACGGTGCTGGATCCGGCCTGCGGTTCCGGGCACATCCTCGTCGAGGCCTACAACCTGCTGCGTGCCATCTACGAGGAACGCGGCTATCCACCGCGCGAGATTCCCCGCCTGATCCTCAGCAAGAACCTCTACGGCCTGGACATCGACGACCGCGCCGCTCAGCTTGCCGGCTTCGCCTTGCTGATGAAGGCCCGCGAGGATGACCGCCGCCTGTTCGACGATGCCGAAAACCCGCCGCACCTCAATGTCTTCGCCATTCAGGAAAGCGCTGGCCTGCCGGACGAGCAGATCGCTCAGACCATCCTCAATGCCGCCATCCAGGTCGAGGGTGGAGAGGCCTTCCAGACCGGGCAACTGTTCGGCGGTGGCCAGCTGGAAACCCAGCACAGCTCCGGCCTGACGGTGCGCGATCTGCGCGAGCTGATCCACCTGTTCTTCCACGGCAAGACCTTCGGTTCGTTGATCACCGTGCCGGCCGCCCTCAAGGCCAGGTTGGGCAAGATGGTCGATCTGCTGGCCACCGTGCGCAGCAAGGGGGATCCCCTGGCACGTAGCTATGCGGCTCAGGTGCTGGAGCAGTTTGCCTGGCCCGCGAGTGTGCTGGCGCTGCAATACGATGCCGTGGTGGCGAATCCGCCATATATGGGCAGTAAGGGCATGAATACGACGCTTAAGGATTTTGCCAAGGAGAACTTTCCTGATAGTAAGGCGGATCTCTTTTCTATGTTTATCGAGCGTGGCTTTGTGTGGTGTAAGTCAACAGGCTTCAATAGCATGGTTACCATGCAGAGTTGGATGTTCCTGTCGTCATATAAAGGGATGCGTGAGAATCTGTTGGCGACAAGAACTATTCAAACTATGGCTCACTTAGGGGCGCGAGCTTTCGGTGAGATATCTGGTGAGGTGGTGCAGACAACAGCATTTATAATTCAGGGTGGGCATGTATTAGGATTTAAGCCGGTATTTTTCAGGTTGATCGATGGTGTAGAGGTGGAAAAGGAATCCGCACTTCTGTCGGGGAAAAATAGATACGACCTGTCCGTGCAGGATGATTTTAATAAAATCCCTGGCAGTCCAGTTGCTTACTGGGCCAGCGAAGAGATTAAAAATTCGTTCTCTAAGCATCCCTCACTATCTACAGTTGGTAAGCCGCGCCAAGGGTTGGCTACTACGGATAATGAGAGGTTTCTCAGATTTTGGCATGAGTGCGACTTTGGAAATGTCTTCCTCGGCGCGAAAGATTCGAGTGAGGCGATGATTTCAGGGTGTAGGTGGTTTCCATGTCAAAAGGGTGGTGGATTTAAAAAATGGTATGGAAATAACGAGTATGTAGTGGATTGGGAGAAGGACGGTGCGCGTATTAAGGAGGTGGTTATTGCGCGCTATGGAAGCGCATCGAAGCGGGTTGCTAATGAATCATTTTACTTTAAGGCTGGAATCACTTGGTCGACGATATCTAGTTCTTCGCTTTCAATGAGGTATGTTCCCGCGGGCTTTATATTTGAAACGAAAGGGGCTATGTGTTTTTTTGATTCGAATTGGGATATGTACAGGTCTCTCGGTTTTTGTAATTCATCCATAGTTAATAATATAATTAATTGCATTAGTCCCACTTTGGATTTCCACGAAGGGCCTGTAGGTACTCTTCCGATTGCAGATTTTTATTCTGCGCTGGTGGAAGACAATGTGCGATCTTGCATTGAGTTAGCCAAGCAGGATTGGGATTATTCTGAGTTGTCTTGGGACTTCAAAAGTTTGCCAGTTACCTCTGGAGATTTTTTCGCGGATCGCTTATCGAAAAGCTGGAGCAATTTTTGTGTTGAGTTGGAAAGGCGAGTGGTTTTATTGAGAGAGAAGGAAGAAGAGAATAATTTTATATTTATAAGCAAGTATGGGTTGGAGAATAAAATAATTCCTGTAGTTCCTGATGAAGAAATAACGCTGAGTCGCGCTGACCGTGAAAAAGATATGATTCAGCTTATGTCCTATGCGGTTGGCTGCATGATGGGGCGCTACAGTCTCGACGAGCCAGGACTAATTTATGCCTATAGTGGTGGCGTTGGTTTTGATTCTACGCGTTACAGGAAATTCCCAGCTGATGTTGATGGAATCATTCCAGTAACAGAAGAGTTTTGGTTTGAGGACGATGCAGCTGAGCGCGTACGCGAGTTCGTCAAAATAGTTTGGGGCGCTGGTACGCTAGTCGAAAGCATGGAATGGCTGGCCGACAGCCTGGGCCGCAAATCCAACGAGTCCGCCGACGAGGCCATCCGTCGGTACCTGTCCACCAGCTTCTACAAGGATCACCTGCAAACCTACAAGAAGCGCCCGATCTACTGGCTGTTCTCTAGCGGCAAGCAGAAGGCCTTCGAGTGCCTGGTCTACCTGCACCGCTACAACGAGGGCACCCTCTCGCGTATGCGCATGGAATACGTCGTGCCGCTGCAAAGCCGCATGCAGGCCCGTATCGACCAGCTCAGCGACGACATCGCCGCCGCCACCAGCAGCGCCCAGCAAAAGACCCTGCAAAAGCGCAAGGACAAGCTCACCAAGCAGCTCGAAGAACTCCGCCGCTTCGACGAAGCCCTCCGCCCCTACGCGGACCAGCGCATCAAGCTGGATCTCGATGATGGGGTGAAGGTCAACTACGGCAAGTTCGGCAACCTCCTCGCGGAAGTGAAGGCGGTTACGGGTGGGAAAGAGGATTGAGTGAGTTTCAATAGAATGTCTGTGCCCCGGAGAGACTTTCGACGGGGCAATCTCAAAATTTCGTTTATGGTGGGTTGAATGGTTGCAGCAATTATTTTCGCGCTATTTTTACACTTCAGGAATCACTGGTGGAATAGCAAGCTCGTAAGTGGTGGTTATGGTGTCTCTTTTACATCCAATGTGGTCGGGATGTTGGGCGCCTTTGGCATGGTTGCTTTGGCATACTTTTTTATTGATTACAAGGCTTCAAGCATGGAGCGCAGTGGGGATGGTATTTTTGCCATCCTCTCGATGTTTTCGGCTATTTCTTCGGTTGGGATAGCGGCTGTTGTCGTTTTTATTTATCAAGTGGTGGCGGTGATTTCCGTTTGGCGAGCTACCGCCAAGCCGGGGGTATCATTCTGGACTAAGGTTTTCTGTAGGTACGCGCTGATATTGAACCTGATGATTGCTGCCGTGGCACTTCGGTTTGGGGCGGGCGGGATAATATTTGGCGGGATTCTCTATCTGGCATTCTGGTTTTTCTGGGGCAAGGGCCGCACGGGCGTGCAGTCGCCAAGAGCAGAGCGGGTCTTGCCTGCTGAGATGCCAAAAACTGTGAAAGAAAAGATTGACTCCGTTGCTTCGGGTGGTATTGATCTGGCCGGTTTTTCAAGGAACAACGCTGGTGAGCCTCGCCTGGCTGATTATGTCCAGCGGGTTACCCCTTCTGCGAGCATGAAAAAAAGAGTGCATATCGCACCGGATATCCCAGCTGGAAAGCTTGCATCAGCAATAGGCAGCCGTCATTTTAAGGCAGGCTTGAAGAATCAACAGCCTTTTATGCTGCTTGACGACTCTGGGCGATTTGATGGGAAGCATGGGCTTTTAGTCACTGACGAGTTTTTTGACTTCAGTTTTCCTGGTATTGAAGCTGTGACCTTCAGCTACTCATTTCACTCGGATGGTTTTGATGTGAAAGGCCAGAGTGTCTATCGGGGTGGTAGAAAATGTGCAGAATTCTCCAATTTCAAGGGGGATGACCTCGCGAAGATCTTTGGGGTTTTCAACGAATTTTTCGCTGATCGGGATGCCTGGTGGAGAAAAAGCGCCGAGAAAGGTGATCGGAATGCTCAATTCAAGTTGGCATCTAGCCTTGTGGGAAACAAGGAGGAAAGCATGCATTGGTTGCGTAAGGCTGCCGAGCAGGGCCACCCGATTGCACAGGGAAATTTGGGGACATATCTCACCAGTTCAGACCCGGAGGAGGCCTTTCTTTGGTTGAGTCGCTCCGCTGCGCAAGGCAATGAACACTCTCAGCGACGGTTGGCCGGAAAAGAGTTTGACTCATATAGGAATAAGACTGGCATCACTATTTGAAGTGGTGCTCAGATTAAAGTGGATAAGTGGTTCTAGGGGGAGCAGTGTATGAGGTCCTTGAAAGAATTTTTTGTGGCCAACAGCTTTGCTAATTGCAGTAAAGTTTACGTCGGTAATAATGTTCCGCCAAAGTTGGTAAGCAATGCCATCGGATCGTTTGGCTTCTCGGTGTCTCCTCAAGAAATAGCTGTTCTTCTTGATGATACTCTGTTCGGTAGTGGCAAGGATGGCTGTCTGGTCTGCGAAGGGCGGATTATTTTCAAGGAGGCGTTCTCGGATGCTATCGAGTACTCCTACGATGAGATAAACCTCCTCCAGATTGATGGCTCGGAAGTTTTCATCAATGGCCGTAAGGTGCATAAATTTACAATGCCCGATAAAAAGGACCTTAAGTTTTGCTTCGAGGTTCTGAATAAGTGGATATCGCTGAAGAAAAAAGGCGCAGAAAAGACGAGTTCTGTGCCAGTCGCTGAGGTCTCTGGTGGCATGTCGGATGCTCAGCGATCGATGCTGGCTGACGTTATTGTTGAATGTGCCTCTGATCTCGGTGTCGACAAAGTTTTTGTGGCGCCAAATATTCCACCAAGCAAGCTTTATGCTGCCATAAACTCCTATGGAAATGACATCAAGCCAGAGCAGGTTTTGGTTTTGGTCGATGACACTGTGTTCGGTAGCGCCAAAGATGGCTTGGTAATCACTGATAGCGTGATTGCCATGAAGTTTATGATGGAGTCTCCCAAGGTATTCCATTGGAAGTTTCTGGAAAGTGTGGTTGTTGCAAAGAGAAAGCTCTTCTTCAATGGTCGTGAAGTCGGCCAGTTGACTCAGTTGGGCGAAAAGGAGCTCGGGGAGCTGTTCAGGATCGTCGACGGGTTCCTCAAGGATCTACGCAGCGGTAAGGTAGATGAGTGCCTTGATGGCAACGCAGCCAACGCCAATCCTGCGCCTGTGGTTGAAATAAAAAATTCCGCAATCCCTACGGATGGCGTAGCCAAGGTTGAGTCGAAGGAATCGGCTACGGAAATTAGTTCATCTCAGGCTCCTCGGGCCATTAGCCAGGTGCAGAATTTGCCGCTAGCTGATCGTGCACTTACTGAGGGGCGCGTGGCGCCATCTACAAGCCCCAGGGCTGTGGTAAGTGATCAAGATTCGGACGCTGTCTCCATTGAAGAGAGCGTCAAAAATGACGTCAGGGTAAGTGATAAAGTATCTGGAATGATCTCTTCTGCTATCGAGCAGAATAAATCAAAAATCATTCCAATGCTCAAGGAGAAGGGAGTTGAGCTTTCTCTTGCAGCATTGCGAAGTGATGAAAATGTAGAGAAGCTTGCGGGTTTCTTGTACGCCTTCCTGCCGGGGGTTGTGCGGTTTGCGCTTAAGGAACAGGTTTTTGTTCAGTTTGTTCTTGATAATAGGAACAAGCTGCTGGCGGGGATTTTCAAGGATGAAGCCAAGGTTGACTTTGGAAGCGAGGAGGCGTCCAAGTGCTTGGTCAGGGCCGAGCGATTCGAAGATGATCTTGCCGAGCTTTTAGGTGAAAGTACAGGTTCTGCTCTTTCTGGGGGGAATGAAGCTCTCAGGGTGATGTCTGCGGTTTTGCAGGATCTTCGTTCCGAATTGGCTTCTGATGCTGACTATGAGTTGGTTTATGGTTTGGCTATTAATAATTTGAATGCGGTTTTGTCTCGGGCTGAGAAAATTTCTGGGTATCCGAGAGAGAAAGTTGAAGAGCAGATTTTGTTCATCCTTTCAATTATGTATGGCTTCTCCTTCCATAAGATACCGGAGTCCTTCAGGAAGGAGGAGAATGTTTTTACTGCTTTCTTCATGGGGTTCTTCGCAGTTTGCGAGAAATACGAAGAAAGAAGCGGAGCGAGTGGCCTGGATACGCAAAAGGATTGCGTGCCTATCGCTTTGGGGATGGCAAAGGTTATTACCAAAGATCAGCTGAACGAAATGATCAAAAAAATCATTTCTGGCCACAAGGCTGCCAAGAAACCTGGGGATTTTGAGCTTGACGATATCATGGCTCTTCTGCGTGAAGCGAACGGTTTTGCAGAGAAGTGGATCTCCGATTTGACGAGAAAAATGGTTCAAGAGGAGCGAGAAATGCACGAAAAGTGGGGGGATCTTATAAGTTAGTGTTGGCGGGCGGCTTCTGGCGCAATCGTTCCGCTTTTCTTTGTGGATGAGTGGAGCGGTTGCAAGGCTATTTAATGGATGATTGTGAGCTTTTTTATTTAATGGAGAGGGAACTTGAACAATAGATTTGTTTATGGCGCTTTTCTCGCTTTCATGGCTTTTGGGGCTCAAGCAGGCACCTACGAATGGACTTCCGGCTGGGGCATGGGAGTCAGCGAGCATCTGGTCGATGATGGCAACGGCAACGAGTTGAACATCTCCTGTCCGGATGATGAAGAGCAGGGCTACGTCAGTGCCTACGCCACCATCAATGGCAAACAGTACAGCTCCAACGATGAGCCGGGCTTTGACGTGATCGTCGATGGCAAGACGTACACCAACCCTTTCTATACCGGCTGCCGCGCCTGCGGCGACATCTTCCGCAACGAGTTCTGGGAGGCACTGCGCAAGGCCAATCGCCTACAGCTGAGCGCCGAAGGCCGCACCATCAACTTGCCGACCAAAAACATCGCTCAGGTGCTGAAGCCCATCGAAAGCCAGGAGAACAGCTGCCGTTCCGAGTGGTGATGCGCACTGGCCACCTGCGGGCCAGTTGCTATAGGTACGGAGGGGGAGCTGCGTCACTCTGCTCCCCTTGCCGACATCTTGGTGGTCTGATGCCGCTTGATACTCAGCGCGGGTAGCCGCTCCACTCAGATGCGTGCCCGTAATGCAGCTGGCAGAGGAGGGCCGATATACGTGCCTGCCTGATGGCTGCGGTCGAAGCTGAATACGTGGTAATGCGGGCTTTCCTGGCAGCGGCCTACCAGCGGTTGTCGATGGTCAGGACGCCCCTTGGCCAGTTCAACGGTGCCACCGCACAGCGGACAGTCGGCACTGAACCGTACCAAGCGGATCCACTTTTCGCTGTCGCGTCGGTACATCTCGAGCTGGCAAGGATCTTCAAGAAGTGCAGCGGCGCCACCGGGGGCGAGGATCACGCGGTGATCGATCAGTTGCCACCACGGGTGGTAAACGTAGCGCCACACGAAGGCGAAGCACAGGCTGACGAAGACCAGGCTGGTCAGCTGGGCCATAGTCGCTGGCTCGTGCGACAGGTGCAGACCCAGTACGCTCGTGGCATACATCAGAATCCAGGTGCCGCTGAGCAGAAACAGTGTGCCGAGAAACATGATCCCTTTCCGGCTGCGAGTGCGCAGCTCGCCATCACGGAACAGCCAGCGCAGGCAAAGCGATGGCTTGACCTCACCTCTGTCCGTCTGGCGATAGCTGATATCCAGATCAACTGTTTTGGCCTTTTCGGTCTTCGGTGCGGCCTCTGCTTCCGCCAGGGTCAGCCAATACTGGTTGACCTTGCCGCGCCCACCGCCGACCTGCTTCTGCTCATGCAATCCGAGATGCGGTCCTGGGAGGTCGCGTTGGAGTAGCTGCAAAGCTGCTTCCAGAGCTGGGGTTTTCGGAGTCCATTTGTTGGGGTCTTGCAGCTTGGACTCCGGGTTCTTTTCGCACGCAGCGATGAAGTTTTCCCGGGTGAAGGGGGCCGGTGTGCTGGTTCCTCCTTGCAGCTGCTCCAGTGTTTTTTCGACCATGTAGAGGACGATGTCGTAGGCCCGGCTTTGTGGGGTGTGGGGGCCAAACGTACTTTTCAGGCGCTCCAGCTGATCCAGCATCTTTCGTCCTTAATGGCTCTATTCCGGGATTTACAGCCTTGCAGAGAAAGCCCGGAAACCCCTTTTTCGGGGTTCTGGGGAGGTTTCTCGCCGGGCTGCGGGCGAGTCTTGAGTCCTTCTTTGAGAGTGGGGGACTCGAAATGACGATGTATGTTGCCATGAACGGCCAACAGCAACTGGTGACTGTCCAGGAGGTTGAGCGGGGGCTGGCCTGCGGCTGTACCTGTATCGAGTGTGGGGAAGTACTGATCGCTCGCAAGGGCGAGCAGAAGGAGCATCATTTTGCCCACCACTCGAACAAGGAAAGCTGCGAGGTTCGCCGGGAGAGCCTGCTTCATCTGTTTGCCAAGCAGGTTATTCGTGAAGCCATGGGGCTTCAGATGCCTCATTTGCCCGGCCAACCTCCCGAGGTAGGTGATCCGTCGAGCTGGTGGGATTTCGAGCTGGTCGAGGAAGAGGTATGGCTGGCTGGGTACCGTCCTGACCTGATTGCTCACCTGCGTGTAGTGGTCAAGCCATCCCGGACAGTGGGTTAAGTTTTTTCTCGGCCACGGCAGGCGGGAGTCCGTCGTTGGCTTGATGCGGCCTGATCCAGTTGTACCGATACATCAGGTAATGACTGATATCACGCCGAGCTTCCCGAGCACACAGGTAGCCCGTTGAGGGTATCCACTCGGTCTTCAGACTGCGAAACAGCCGCTCCATCGGCGCGTTGTCCCAACAGTTGCCGCGCCGGCTCATGCTCTGCTGCATCCGGTAGCGCCACAGCCGCTGCCGGAACAGGCGGCTGGCGTATTGGCTGCCCTGATCCGAGTGGAACATCACCTGCTGCGGTCTGCCACGCTGCTCGTAGGCCATGTCCAGCGCACGGGCAGCCAGCTCCGCATCCGGCCTGTCAGAGAAGGCCCAGCCGATGACGCGACGAACGTGAAGATCCAGAACCACAGCCAGGTAATGCCAGCGGCCCTGCGCCCAGACATAGGTGATGTCACCACACCAGACTTGGTTGGGACGCTCGACAGTGAACTCGCGGTTCAGCAGGTTCGGAATGTAGGGACGCTCAACCGTTGCTGACCTGTACGCATGCGAGCCTGGCTGCTTGCTGACGAGGCCCAGCTCACGCATCAGGCTGCGCACCTGAAAGCGACCGATCATCACACCGCTCTCGCGCATCATGCCCATGATGCTGCGGCTGCCCGCAGCCCCGCGGCTTTCACTGAAAAACTGGTTGACCTGACTGCGCAGGGTTACACGACGAGCATCGACTCGATGACGCCGAGCGCGATAGTCGTAGAAGCACGAACGCGGCACATCGAAGGCTGAACAGACCATTTCCACGGGCTCCTGCTCACTCAACTGGTCTATCAGCGCGTACGTTCGAGTTCGTCCGCCATCAAGAGAGCGGTAGCCTTTTTTAGGATCGCTTTCTCCCGCTCCAGCCGGTTGATCTTGGCCTCCAGCTCTTGGATCTTCTGCTGCTCGGGAGTCAGCGCCTTGCTCTGCGGGGTGATGCCATTGCGCTCATCCTGAAGCTGCTTGATCCATCGACGCAGTGCCGACTCCACCACTCCCAAAGACTGGCAGGCCTCCACCACGGTATACCCCTGGTCCAGAACCAGAGTCGCGGCTTCGCGCTTGAACTCGGTTGAGAACGTACGTCGCTGTCTGCTCATCGAACACCTCTCTAATGGCGATGATTTTCGCCTAAGTCGGTATCCGGGATCAGTAGACCACTACAGCGCGATGGCCGCAAACTGCTGATCGAGATTGCAGTCACCTCATTCGTCGATGAGGCCAAGCTCGAGCGCATCAGAGAGTCTGACCTGTGGACGTTGGAGGTCGACCTGAGCGACTTGCACGATGCTGAGATCGTTATCCCCTCTGATACCGTTCGACAGATGATCCTCCATCGCGCCGAGTGCAAGTACTGGGTGTATCCAGAGCCAGTCAGGTCCGAGGTTGTGTGCGCTGCGGAGTTTCCGGAGTTTCCACCGCCGTTCGAGCCGGCCTTCAGGCCGCCCATGTCAGAGCATCGCTTCACTATCGACGGCATGTGGGTTTCCGCCAGGGAGCTATTAATCCGGCAACCCAATACCCCAAATCATGCTGCATACGCGATTTTGGGATGTCGGAAGTAGGAACGAATCCGCTCGGGCTTTGATTGAAGGCGCCGCATGACCGAGCGGACTCGGCCTTCCAACGCATCCCGACTTTTCAAACTTGGCCCGCTGCGCACCTGATGCTTGAGATCGCCATTCAGGTATTCGTCCGGGTTGAGCTCGGGGGCGTAGGCGAGCAGAAAGAACACCTCAATCCGTTCGCGCCGCCCCTCCAGCCAGGCTTTGACCTTCTTGCTGTGGTGCACGCGCAGGTTGTCCAAGACCAGGAAGACCTTGCGCCCGCTGGTATCCCGGATCAGTCGCCCCAGGAAGCGGATCAGCACGACCGCTGTCATGGTTTCCCGGTACAGCATGAAGCGCAGCTTGCCCCGGTTGGTCACCGTCGAAATCATGTTCGTGGCAAAGCGGCTTCCGCTGACTTCGCGTACGGGCGTCCGCCCTGCCGGGGCGTAGCTGCGCCCTGCATGACTGTCGCTGCGCAGGCCGGTTTCATCGCCCCAGTGGATCTCGCCGCCCTCGGCCTTGGCGCGCTGCTCGATCTTCGGATACTCGGTTTCCAGCCAGCGCTTTATCGCCTCGGGCTTCTGCTGGTAGGCGCGCTTCAACGGGCGTTGTGGGGTATAGCCCCAACGCTTGAGGTATTCACCGACTGTCCGGATAGGCATCTGAAAGCCGCAGTGCAGGGCGATCAGGGCGCGCACCGCATCACGCGTCCAGAGCGCGAAGTCCAGCTTCAACTGATCCGGCATGGTGTCGAGCAACAGGGTGCGAATCAGTGACTCCTGCTCGGAGGACAGGCTGCGTCGCTCCCCCGGCAGCGATCCGCGCTGGCCACCTTCGATCGCGGCCTCTTTGCCCTGGTGCTCCGCGATCGCGACCCAATGCGCCACCGTGCGCAGATGAACGCCAACGGCTTCGCCGATGGCTCTGTAGGTATACCCCTGCTCGCGCATGCGTAGGGCGATAGCGCGTTTTTCGCGCTGTTCCAAGGGGCTGAGGCTTCGTGCGTCGCTGGTCATGGTGAAAAACGCTGATTATGCCCTATTGTATTGCCGGATTAATGCCGTCAGGGTCGCTGGCGGTGCGCTCGGTCTCCTACAGCCCGCAGATGCGCGATTTGCTCAAGCGGCTGGCTCGAGAGATGGGGGGCTATTACAAACCGGCTTACCGGAACTGGGTCTTTCCACCGGTCGTTGCGGCCATGCTGCTGGCCAGGCTGAAGGAAATGGCTGAGTGATACGCGGGAGGCCAAGTTGGGGGCGATCTCTCGATGCCGGGACTGCCACCCTGCGGAGGTTGACCTTGCCTTATCCCTCAGTCGGTTTATAGTTTCCTAATTAGATGCCCTATTGGTTGCATTTTTATGATGAAATTAAACCGGCTTCTCGCAGATTGGCCCCCTGGCGCGGTCGCCACCCAGGCCTGGCTCCACCAGCATGGTGTCGGCAGCAGCCTGGCACGCAAGTACCAGCAAAGTGGTTGGCTGGAGAGGGTAGGGCATGGTGCCTGGCAACGCTGTGGCGACCGGGTCGACTGGCTGGGAGCTGTCTTCGCCTTGCAGCAGGAAGCCCCACTGCGCTACTGGCCGGGCGGGCAGACCGCCTTGGACCTCCTGGGCTATGGCCACTATCTGGCCCTGGGGGGAGAGGCCGTCAGCCTGTGCGCCGCGCCGGGTGTTACCCTTCCGACGTGGTTTGCTCAGCATGATTGGGGGACACCGATCCACTTTCACCCGGTCAACCTGTTTGCCGAGCTGGAGACGTCCACCTGGCAAGGCTTCAAGCCGGCGCATCGCGACTTCGAGGTGCAGATCTCCTGCCCCGAGCGTGCGGTGCTGGAGTTGATCCATACCAGCGATGACGAGTCGTTGTTCAGCTCGGTTGCCGATCTGTTCACGGGGCTGGCGACGCTGAGCCCCAAGCGCCTGCAAAAGCTGCTGGAGGCCTGTCGCTCGGTTCGAGTGAAGCGCGTGTTCCTGCTTCTGGCGCGTCACGCCGGCCACACCTGGTATCAGCGTCTGGACTTGGCGCGCGTCGATATCGGCAGTGGCAAGCGACAGCTGATTCCCGGCGGGCGCCTGGACAAGCAGTTTCTGATTACCGTACCGGAGTCGTTCGCCGATGCCTCTTGATGCACGTTATGCCGCCCAGGTTCGACTCCTGGTACAAACCCTGCCATTCGTGGCTGCGGAAGAATGCTTCGCCCTCAAGGGCGGCACGGCGATCAACCTGTTTGTGCGAAGCCTGCCGCGCCTGTCGGTAGATATCGACCTGGCCTATTTGCCGAACTTGCCCCGTGACCAGGCCCTGAAGGAGGTGCGTGCCGCGCTGGAGCGGATCGCCGCCTCGGTTGAGCGTGGGCTTCCTGCGGTCAAGGCTACTGTTCAAGCCAATCGGCCGGATGAGCTGCGTATCCTCGTGCGCACGGCAGCGGCGCAGATCAAAGTCGAGGTATCGCCTGTGCTGCGTGGCACTGTCCATCCGCCGCAGCCACTCGATGTGGTGGACGAGGTCGAGGAAGCGTTCGGCTTCGCCAGCATCCCGGTGGTGTCCCTGCCGGACCTCTACGGTGGCAAACTCTGCGCTGCACTGGACCGGCAGCACCCGCGCGACCTGTTCGACGTGATGCTGATGCTGCGCGAGGAGGGCCTGACGCGGGAGATTTTCGAGGGGTTCCTGGTTTACTTGATCAGCCACGGGCGGCCGATTGCCGATCTGCTTGAGCCGCGTTGGAAACCGCTGGAGCAGATTTTCCAGGCAGAGTTTGCCGGCATGACCAGGGAGCCTGTGACGCTTGAGCAACTGGAGGCTGCCCGGATCGCGCTGCTGGAAGCTGTGCGTCAGCAGTTCACTGCGCGAGACGCCGAGTTCCTGCTGTCGCTCAAGAAGGGTCTGCCGGATTGGTCGCTGCTCGGGCTCCCTGGTATCGAGCAGCTGCCTGCGGTGCGCTGGAAGCTCAGCAATATTCAGGGGATGGCGGAGCAGAAGCGTGGAGAGGCACTGGTTCGCCTGGATGCGGTGTTGCAGCGTTTGCTGGATGGCAAGCTCTGAGTGCCTGGGCACCACACAGCGCTTTGAAGCTCCTGCTGAGATGGTTTGAAATTACGCCTAAAAGCGTACCAAAGGTTCCATTTATTTGATTCTTATAAACCGCTGGAGGCGGTGTTCGATGTCGGAGCAAGCAGCACAACTCGAGCGGATCACAGAGAGTCTGCAACAGCAGTTCGCCGGTTCCCGGGTGGTCTGGTGGGATGACCCGCAAGGCGAGTTCGGTGAGATTCTGGACTCGCTGGCTCTGGAGGGGGTGCAGGTTCTACGTCGATCGACGACTCCGGCATTGGCGATCAAGCAGCAGGTCGAGCTACTCAATCCGGCAGGACGCTTCCTTATCTACGAAGACACCATGCCGCCAGAGCCTGAGCAGGATTGGCTGCTGGATATCCGGCTCTATGCTGCACCCTTTGCAGCGGATCGCACCTCGATGCTGTTGCAGGAGTTGGGGCTGCGTCAGCACAGCCTGCGTGACCATCTGAAGACGCGAGCCACCTTCTTTGCCAGCCGAGATCGGATCAGCAAGATTCAGCGTTTGCTGAGCCCGGAGGATGATGAGGCTGCCATCGACCTGAAGATCCTCGCGGTGCTGGCCAAGGTGGATCAGGCCGAGACGTTTGCGGTGATCACCGCGATACTGGCTGGTCTGGTCGAGTGCGAACAGCACGATCAGAGCCCGATCTGGGGTGATATCTGCAAATACGACATGCAGCCGTTCTTCTGGAAACTCATGGCTCACGCATTCGGCTACCAGCACGGCGAACCCTCGTTGCGCCACTTTCTGGTCAGGCTGTTTGCGACGGATGTCGGCCATGCGCTCAACCACCAGCAGCCTGGGGCGTTGAAGGCCTTGCAGCTCAATCCTGCGCGAGCGGCCAACGTTGCGGTTTTCCTCTCCCAGTGGCGCGACAGCACACTGAGGCAATGGGCCTATGATCGCCTGGCGCGGCGGATTACCGAGGAGCTGCGTCCGGCCGAGCTGCTGGCTCAGGTGCCCATCGAGTCCCTGATGGGAGTGAGTACTTTCGTCGAAGTGGAGCGGTTGATCGCCGAGCGCCTGCGCGATGCCGTCCTGAGCAATACCAGCGAACCCGTCGGGCAGCAGCTGCGCGACATGGCCAGCCGGCGCATGGACGGCTACTGGGCCAACTCGCGCTGGCCCGACAACGAGGATGCCAACCGCTCAGTGTGGAATGCATATTACCAGTCGCTGATCGCTGCCTCCGAGCTGTTCGAGCTGAAGCTGCGCTATGCCGGTGGTTTCTCCTTCGCTTCACCCGAAGCTTGCTACAGCGCTTATACGCGGGAGCTGTACCGCTTCGACCAGCTGTACCGGCGCTATCACGAGAGTGCCGATCTGGTGTACGCCCGCAGCCCCGATGCGCTGTCGCCGCTGACCAGCCGAGTTGAGCAGGATTATCTCAATGGCTTCCTGCAACCTCTGACGCAAAAGTGGGGCAGTTTCCTTGAGGGCGGGATGCTCCAACAGTGGCAGCTGCCTGAAGTCCCCAATCAGCAACGCTTCTATGCGACTCACGTTGATCGCTACCTGAAGGGGGGCGAGGAGCGACGGATCTTCGTGGTGATCAGCGATGCTCTGCGCTATGAAGTGGCTCAGGAGCTGTGCGAGTCGCTCAATGGCAAGTACCGTTTCGCTGCCGAGCTGGAAAGCCAGCTCGGGGTACTGCCGTCCTACACCAAGCTGGGCATGGCCAGCCTGCTGCCGCACAAGAGCCTGAGCTATACCGACAGTGGGCTGGTGCAGGTAGACGGGCAGAGCAGCGATGGCCTGGAGGCGCGCAACAAGATCCTGGGCGGGGTGAACGGTCTGGCCGTGCGTGCCGAAGACTTCCTGAACATGAACAAGACCGATGGCCGCGAGCTGATCAAGCCGTACCGGGTGATCTACATCTACCACAATCGCATCGATGCGGTGGGCGACTCGTCCAGCACTGAGAGCAGCACGTTCAGTGCCTGCCGTGAGGCGCTTGGTGAACTCGAGTCCATCGTTACGCGCATCATGAACAACCTCAACGGCCACCGTGTGCTGGTGACTGCGGATCACGGCTTCCTGTTCCAGGACTCCGCCCCCGAGGTGTTGGACAAGAGCAAGTTGGTCAGCAAGCCAGCCGGGACTGTGGTGGCGAAGAAGCGTTACCTGATTGGCCGCAATCTCGGAGCTAGCGATCAGGTCTACGCCGGCCATATCCGGGACACCGCGGGGATAGAGGACGACATGATGTTCTGGGCTCCACGTGGGGTGAACCGCTTCCACTTCGTCGGTGGGGCGCGCTTCATCCACGGGGGCGCTGCCTTGCAGGAGGTCGCGGTGCCGGTGCTCAAGGTGCAGCATGTCCGCGGCCAGAAAGCCAAGGGCACCGAGGTGCGCAAGGTGCAGGCAACGGTGCTGGGGAGCAACTTCACCATTACTACTAACCGCTACGTGTTCAACCTGCTTCAGGCTGAGGCGGTGTCCGAGCGGGTGCAGCCGGCGGTGCTGAGGGCAGGGCTGTACAACGAGGCGGGCGACGCGGTATCCGCAACCGAGCTGGTGACGCTGGACAGCAGCTCGCCTAACCTCGATGAGCGGCAACGCAAGGTGATCCTCACCCTGTTGAACCGCCCGTTCTCCTCCAGCGAGCGGTATTTCTTCAAGCTCCTCGACGCGGAAACCGACGTCGAGCAGTTCCGTATCGATGTACGCATCAACTTGGCGATCAGCAATGACTTCGACTTCTGACAGCGCAAATCTCGACCGTGATGACGATCTCGATAGCCGCCTCAATCAGCATTTTGCTGGAAAGGTGGTGCGCAAGGATCTGACCAAGCGCCTGAAGGAAGGCATCAACGTGCCGGTGTATGTGCTGGAGTACCTGCTCGGCATGTACTGCGCCTCGGACAACGAAGAGGTGATTGCCGACGGGCTGGAAACGGTCAAGCGGATCCTGGCCGAGAACTATGTGCGCCCGGACGAAGCCGAGAAGGTCAAGTCGAAGATCCGTGAGCGCGGCAGCTTCAAGATTATCGACAAGGTGACTGCGCGTCTGAATGAGCGTCGGGACATCTATGAGGCGCTGTTCCTCAACCTCGGCGTGAAGGATGCCGAGATCCCGGGGCGCTATATCCAGCAGTTCGAGAAGCTGCTGGCCGGTGGTATCTGGTGCATCGTCACCATCAACTACTTCTTTGAGGAGGGGGCCAAAGGTTCCCCCTTCACGGTGCAGGATCTCAAGCCGATCCAGATGCCGAACATGGACATGGATGGTCTGCTGGAGGCTCGCAAGCACTTCAGCGAGGGCGAGTGGCTGGATGTACTGCTGCGCTCGACGGGCATGGAGCCGAGCCACTTCAGTGAGCGGGCCAAGTGGCATCTGCTGACCCGCCTGGTGGCCTTCGTCGAGAACAACTACAACTGCTGCGAGCTGGGGCCGCGTGGGACTGGTAAGAGCCATGTGTACAAGGAGGTCAGCCCCAACAGCATCCTGGTTTCCGGTGGGCAGACCACCGTGGCCAACCTGTTCTACAACATGGCGCGTCGCCAAGTCGGGTTGGTCGGGATGTGGGACGTGGTGGCGTTCGACGAGGTGGCGGGCATCTCGTTCAAGGACAAGGACGGTGTGCAGATCATGAAGGACTACATGGCTTCGGGCAGCTTTGCCCGGGGGCGTGATGCCATCTCGGCCTCGGCCAGCATGATCTTTGTCGGCAACATCAACCAGCCGGTCGATACCCTGGTCAAGACCAGCCATCTGCTGGCGCCGTTTCCCTCTGCGATGATCGACTCGGCCTTCTTCGACCGCTTCCATGCCTACATTCCCGGCTGGGAAGTACCGAAGATGCGCCCGGAGTTCTTCACTAACCGCTACGGCCTGATCACCGACTACCTGGCCGAGTACATGCGCGAGATGCGCAAGCGCAACTTCGCCGACGCTATCGACCGCTACTTCCGTCTAGGCAACAATCTCAACCAGCGCGACACCATCGCCGTTCGCCGTACCGTTTCCGGCCTGCTCAAGCTGCTCTATCCGAGCGCGGACTTTGACCGCGACGCGGTTCGTCGTTGCCTGGAGTACGCCCTGGAGGCGCGCCGCCGGGTCAAGGAGCAGCTGAAGAAGATCGGCGGCATGGAGTTCTTCGATGTGCACTTCTCCTACATCGATGTCGACACCCTGGATGAGACCTTCATCAGCGTGCCGGAGCAGGGTGGTGGTGGTCTGATCCCGGAGGGGCAGGGCAAACCGGGAGTCGTGCATCTGGTGTCGACCGGAGGCAACAGCCATCTCGGACTGTACCGGTTGGAAACCCAGATCACCGCCGGTAGTGGCAAGCTCAACATGTCTGGCTTGGGTTCCAGCAGCTCGGCCAAGGAAGCGCTCAAGGTGGCCTTCGACTTCTTCAAGGCCAACGCCAGCCGGGTGAGTGGCGCTGCCAAGGTGGGAGATCACGACTACCACCTGCACACCGTCGAGCTGCACAACACTGGCGCACCTCGAGCACTGACCTTGGCCGCTTTCGTCGCCTACTGCTCAGCCCTGATGCAACGACCGTTGCAGAGCCAAATGGTGGTGCTGGGTGATATGAGCCTTGGTGGCAATGTTGTACCGGTAGAGAACCTTGCTGAATGTCTCCAGGTTGCCTTTGACGCCGGAGCCAAGCGAATCCTCCTGCCGATGGCCAGTGTCACCGCGATCCCGACCGTACCTGGGGAGCTGTTTGCGAAGTTCCAGACGAGCTTCTACAGCGATCCGGTGGATGCTGTGTTCAAGGCGTTGGGGGTGGGGTGAGCGTGGTGTCACGCTGAGGTGGTGCAAGGGATGATGAGTTGAGCGCCTTCGCTTTTGACGTTGCCGACTTCATGCCCGACTGGGTACCACTCAAAAGCTGTTTGTAGTGGTCAAGCCATCCCGGACAGTGGGTTAAGTTTTTTCTCGGCCACGGCGGGCGGGAGTCCGTCGTTGGCTTGATGCGGCCTGATCCAGTTGTACCGATACATCAGGTAATGACTGATATCACGCCGAGCTTCCCGAGCACACAGGTAGCCCGTTGAGGGTATCCACTCGGTCTTCAGGCTGCGAAACAGCCGCTCCATCGGCGCGTTGTCCCAACAGTTGCCGCGCCGGCTCATGCTTTGCCGCATCCGGTAACGCCATAGCCGTTGCCGGAACAGGCGGCTGGCGTACTGGCTTCCCTGATCCGAGTGGAACATCACCTTCTGCGGTCTGCCACGCTGCTCGTAGGCCATGTCCAACGCACGGGCAGCCAGCTCCGCATCCGGCCTGTCAGAGAAGGCCCAGCCGATGACGCGACGAACGTGAAGATCCAGAACCACAGCCAGGTAATGCCAGCGGCCCTGCGCCCAGACATAGGTGATGTCACCACACCAGACCTGGTTGGGACGCTCGACAGTGAACTCGCGGTTCAGCAGGTTCGGAATGTAGGGACGCTCAACCGTTGCTGACCTGTACGCATGCGAGCCTGGCTGCTTGCTGACGAGGCCCAGCTCACGCATCAGGCTGCGCACCTGAAAGCGACCGATCATCACACCGCTCTCGCGCATCATGCCCATGATGCTGCGGCTGCCCGCAGCCCCGCGGCTTTCACTGAAAAACTGGTTGACCTGACTGCGCAGGGTTACACGACGAGCATCGACTCGATGACGCCGAGCGCGATAGTCGTAGAAGCACGAACGCGGCACATCGAAGGCTGAACAGACCATTTCCACGGGCTCCTGCTCACTCAACTGGTCTATCAGCGCGTACGTTCGAGTTCGTCCGCCATCAAGAGAGCGGTAGCCTTTTTTAGGATCGCTTTCTCCCGCTCCAGCCGGTTGATCTTGGCCTCCAGCTCTTGGATCTTCTGCTGCTCGGGAGTCAGCGCCTTGCTCTGCGGGGTGATGCCATTGCGCTCATCCTGAAGCTGCTTGATCCATCGACGCAGTGCCGACTCCACCACTCCCAAAGACTGGCAGGCCTCCACCACGGTATACCCCTGGTCCAGAACCAGAGTCGCGGCTTCGCGCTTGAACTCGGTTGAGAACGTACGTCGCTGTCTGCTCATCGAACACCTCTCTAATGGCGATGATTTTCGCCTAAGTCGGTATCCGGGATCAGTAGACCACTACACCTCCGGCAACACCGAGTTCTGGCGCCCGGCCGCCGAGCGGCTTGCCCACCCGGCGCAGCAGGTCCATATCGGCTGGCCCGGCTTCGGCAGCACGCCGCCCGACCCGAGCGTGACCGGCATGGCCGATCTGGTCGCCCGCGTGCTGCCAGAGATCGACCAGCCCACCACGCCGGTGGCGCAGTCCATGGGCGGCATCGTCGCCGTGTGCGCGGCGCTGCAGCGGCCCGAGCGGGTCACCCATCTGGTGCTGACCGTCACCTCGGGCGGGGTGGACATGTCCGCCCTGGGCGCGCAGGACTGGCGCCCGGACTTCGCCGCCGCCAACCCGAATCTGCCGCGCTGGTTCCTCGACGACCGCACCGACCTCACTGCCCGGCTGGCCGAGCTGCACATGCCGGTGCTGCTGCTCTGGGGCGACGCCGACCCGATCAGCCCCGTCCGCGTCGGCCAGCGCCTCGCCGAACTGCTGCCTCGCGCCGAGCTGCACATCTTCCCCGGCGCCGGCCACGACCTGGGCTTTACCCATGCGGCCGAGGTGGCGGGGTTGATCGACAGGCATCTGGCGAAGGGCTGACGGGGGCTGTTCGCCATCGGTCGTTTCGTTTATTTCGTTTGTTGCTGTTTTCGTTTGTTTCGATTAAAAGGTCGTGTGACTGCACCAACACTCTTTCTGGAGAAGCCCATGACCCTCGCGGACTTTGATCGCACCATGCTCCCTGATGACAAGGAGATCGCGGCCGCCGTGGAGTCGCGCCGCCAGCTTGCCGCCTTCCTGTCGACCAAGCTGGAAACCCAGCGCATCGATATCGTGGACGACGAGCAGCGTTCGCACACGGTCGAGCTGCCGGTCTTCGCCCTGCGCCTGCTCGATGAAATCCTCGGCGAGCTGGCCATGGGTAACGCTGTCAAGGTCGTGCCGATCCATGCGGAACTCACCACTCAGGAAGCCGCGGACTTGCTCAACGTCTCGCGTCCCCATCTGGTGAAGCTGCTGGATGAGAGCGCTATCCCGCACACCAAGGTTGGTCGCCACCGCCGGGTGAAGTTCGCCGATCTGATGGCGTACAAGCAGCGCAGGGATGCCGAAAGCCGTCAGGCGATGGATGAGCTCGCCGCGCAGGCCCAGGAGCTGGGGATGGGGTACTGATGAGGCACTCGCCGTTCACCGCCGTGTATGACGCCAATGTTCTGTATCCGGCGCCGTTGCGCGACTTCCTGATGCATCTGGCGCTGACCGGCGTTTATCGAGCGCGCTGGACGGCTGAGATCCATGAGGAGTGGAAGCAGAACCTGCTGCTCAACCGGCCGGATCTCTCTCGGGAACAGTTGGATCGCACGTCTTCTGCCATGGACCGGGCAGTGCCGGATGCTCTGGTCACCGGGCATGAGTCGCTATGTAGCTCGCTTAATCTGCCGGATCCGGATGATCGGCATGTGCTGGCCGCGGCGATCAAGTGTGGGGCGTCGGTCATCGTGACGTTCAATCTGAAGGACTTCCCGTCTGATGTGCTGGAGCCGTTCGAGGTCGAGGCGATGCACCCGGATGATTTCATCGCGGATCTTTTCGATCTGGATCAGGCGGCGGTGCTGCAGGCGGCTCAGGCACAGCGCGCATCGTTGAAGAACCCACCGCGCACTGCTCGGGAGTTCCTTGAGCGGCTTTCGTTGCAGGGGCTGACGCAGAGCGTCAAGTTGCTCTCGGACTATGAGCGGTTGATCTGACAGGCGTATGTCGTGAGCTTTGGCATGTTGCCGGGCGGGTCATCTCCTGAGCTTTCATCAAGCCCCGTCCCCGTACTTTGGGTGACCACCAACTACGGCGTTCGCCGATCATCCTCGAAGGCGAAGAGGCTGTGATCGGGCCACTTCGAAAATCTCGGCGGTACAAAAATGGTACAAGCCGAAACCCGACCCTCTGCAGCCCTTTATCCACGCGGGTTCTGATTTCCGTCCCGACGATCCATCATCGGCGCGACGAGAAAGCGTTGTTTTAGCCTGGGATGTACGGCGGCTGTAGCGGGCTGACATCTCGGAAGCAGACACCTGCCGGATAAGCGCTGCCGTACCGGGGAGGGGCGGAAAGCCTCCGGTGCGAGCCTGGCTGGACCTCGCCGGAGGCGGAGCCCCTCTGCGCTCGCAGGGGGCTGTGTATGTGCCTCAGAAGGTTTCGGCCTCGGCCACTCGGCGAGTGTGGGTGTGAGGCGCAGTCTGTGGGGACTGGGCTCGCTCGGCGCCGACCTTGAATACCGCGACCGTCTGCACCAGCTCCTCGGCCTGGCCGCGCAGGCTGTCGGCGGCGGCGGCCATTTCCTCGACCAGCGCGGCGTTCTGCTGGGTGGCGCGGTCCATCTGGGTGACGGCCAGACCGACCTGGCCGACGCCGGCGCTCTGTTCGCGGCTGGCGGCGCTGATTTCGCCCATGATGTCGGTCACCCGCTGGATGGCTTCGACCACCTCCTGCATGGTGCTGCCGGCCTGGTCGACCAAGCTGCTGCCGGCGGCGACGCGGTCGACGTTGACGGTGATCAGCTGCTTGATCTCGTTGGCGGCATTGGCCGAGCGCTGGGCGAGGGTGCGTACCTCGTTGGCCACCACGGCGAAGCCGCGGCCCTGTTCGCCGGCGCGGGCAGCCTCGACCGAGGCGTTGAGGGCGAGAATGTTGGTCTGGAAGGCGATACCGTCGATGGCGCTGACGATATCGGCCATCTGGCGCGAGCTGTTGTCGATCTCGCGCATGGTGGAAACCACGCGGTCGACCACCTCGCCGCCGCGTGTCGCCACCTCGGATGCACTCATGGCCAGCTGGTTGGCCTGGGCGGCGCCTTCGGCGTTGTTCTGCACGGTGGTGCCCAGCTCCTCCATGGAGGCGGAGGTTTGCTCCAGGGCGCTGGCCTGGCTCTCGGTGCGCGAGGACAGGTCCTGGTTGGCCTGGGCGATCTGCGCGCTGGCCACCGCCACGCCCTGCGAGCCCTGGCGCACGCTGGAAACCACCGCCAGCAGGCTGTCCTGCATGTGCTTGAGCTGCGCCATCAGGCTGCGGGTATCGCCGGCGCGCAGTGGGATCGGCCGGCTGAGGTCGCCCTGGGCGACGCGGTCGGCGATGGCTGCGGCATCTTCCGGATCGCCGCCGATGGGGCGCAGCACCAGACGCTCCAGGGCGATGCTCAGGCCGATGGAGACCAGCACGATGCTCAGCAGGCCGAGGCCGGCGGCCACGGCGCGCAGGGTGCTGATGCCGGCCAGCACCTCGTTTTCCGGTACGGTGGCGACGAAGGTCCAGGGCGTCGGCGTGGCGCCGATCCGGATCGGCACATACAGGCGGGTCACGGTGGTGTCCAGGCGGCTGTCGGTGATCCGCTCCCGATGGGGCGTGCCCGCCTGGATGCCGGCGCGCAGCGCTTCGTCGATGCCGACGGCGGTCATGTCCTGACCGACCTGCCGGGCATCGCGGTCGGCCACGACGGTGCCGCTGTTGGACAGCAGGGTGGCGTAGCCGCTGTCGAATATCTTCAGTTTGCCGACCATTTCCTGCAGGCTGGCCAGGGCGATGTCGATGCCGGCCACACCGAGGAAGCGGCCGTCGCGGATGATCGGCACGGTGAGGGTGGTGATCAGGACTTCCTTGCCGGCCACGGTGTAGGGGTAGGGGTCGAGCAGTACCGGTCGGCGAGTCTGCTTGGCCAGCTGGTAATAGTCGCCCGCGCCGGACTTGTCGTAGTCGATCAGCGCCTCGACCTGCAGGCTGCCGGCGCCGCGGTTCCAGTAGGGAACGAAACGGCCGCTCTGGTCGTGGCCGGGCTTGTCGACGTATTCCGCGTCCTTGCCGTCGAAGGCGTCGGGTTCCCAGCCGGTCCAGACGCCGAGGAAGCCGCTGTTGCCGGCGAGCACGCCGCGCAGGATGGTGTTGGCGATCTCGCGGTCGGCCAGGCCGTCTGCGCTCAGGCTGCCGAGCGCGTCGGCCAGCACCTGTGCGGCGTCCAGCGCGTGCTCGATGGTGAGCGAGACGGCCATGCTTTCGTGCTTGGCCCGTTCGTTGGCGTAGCTGAGCGCCGTGTCATGCTGCATGGAGGCGGCCTGCTGGCTCAGTACCGTGACGGTGGCGGCGAAGCCGACCAGCACGATCAATACCACGCACAGCAGCAACCTGGCGCGCAGGCTCATCTTCTTCCTTTCCAAGTACACCTCGACTCATCAGCGGTATGAAACGGTTGCCCGTCCGTTGCGGCGCGGCTGCGCTGCGGTCGGGCCCGGTTTTTAGATCCACACGAATCGGCTGGCGCGGTACTCCCGCGTGCCCCCTGGGCGAAAACGGTGCGCGGGGGCGCGGGCGAGAGCGGCGGCCTGCATCCGTTGCGGTTCCCTTGCGGAGAGGGAGCGTCAAATTTCCCACGGATCAATGGTTATGAAAAGTGTTAGTTGTGATGAAAATGAAGAATAAATGCCCGATTCGACGAGTATTTGACGTCATTGTCTGTTGTGGCGGCCAGTCCCGTGCCGGAAGAGGTGCCTCCTGCCCTGGCGCTCCCGCCGCTCGGGCGGATCTGTGCCGGGATTAAGCAATGGGCGTGCCGGAATCCGCTTGCTGCGGGCAGCCCGCGCGCTACTTTGGTAGCGTGCCCGGCGCTACCTGGGCAGGATTGCCCGGCGCCATCCCGACATGCAGGCTAGAGCCTGTTTCTGGCATACGGTGATCGGCATGGGCTGCGAGTTTCCCTCCCTGGCGCGGCGCACCCTGCACCTGGAGAACGGTGTGCAGGTGGCGCTGCTGCACGACCCGCAGGCGACGCGCATCGCCCTGGCCGGCAGTCTGGCGGCGGGCAGCTTCCACGAGCCGGCGGGCTGGCCGGGTCTGGCGCATTTCGTCGAGCACGCGTTGTTTCTCGGCAGCCACGGACGCCCCGGGGCGAGCGACTTCGCCGACTATGTGCATGCCCACGGCGGGCGCTACAACGCCCGCACGCTGGCCCTGCAGACCCTGTACTTGCTGGAGATGCCCGCCCGCGAGTGGCCGGCGGCGCTCGCTGCGCTGGACGATCTGCTGTTCCGCCCGCTGTTCTGCCGCGAACGCCTGCTGCGCGAGCGTGCGGTCCTGCACGCCGAGTATCTGGCGCGTTGCGCCGATGGCGCGCAGCAGGTGCAGGGCGCCATCGCCGAGCAGCTGCATCCCGGGCATCCGCTGTCGCGCTTCCATGCCGGCGCGCAGGATACCCTGCAGCCGCAGAGCGCGCAGTTCATGACCGACCTGCGCGACTGGCACGCCCGTCACTACCGGGCGGCGAACCTGTGCCTGCTGATCAGCGGCCCCCAGTCGCTCGACGCGCTGGAGCGTCAGGTGCGCGAGCGGTTGAGCGCGCTGCCGGCCGCTCCGCCCGAGCCCGAGCCCGAGCCCGAGCCCGACTGGCCCGACTGGCCCGACTGCTGGCCGGCCGGGCAGCCGGCGCTCGAACTGCTCCTGCAGCAACCCGAAGCGATCCGGCGCATGAGCCTGTGGTGGCCGCTGGCGCTGGAGCCGGCGCTGCAGGAGCCCCTGCAGACCCTGCTGGATCGGGCCCTGCAGCGGGCCGGCGCCGGCAGTCTGGCCGGCGAGTTACGCGCCCGCGGCTGGGCGCAGCGGCTCGCGGTACAGGTGCAGCCGGCGGATGCCGGCAGCGGCCTGCTGGTCCTGCATGTCGACCTGCTGGATGCCGGCGCGGCCCATGAGCGGGCAATCGCCGCGCTCTGCTGCGACTGGCTCGAAAGCTGCGCCGCGGATCCCCGGCTGCTGGCGGACGAGCCGGTCTGGCAGGCCATCTGTCGCGAGCAGGCCTGGCAGGAGTACGAACTGCCGGCCTTCGAGCGCGCCGCCCTGTGGGTCGAGCGCTGGCGCCAGCAGGGCGGCGACTGGCGGCCCTGGCCGCCGGTGACGCTGGAGACTCTGGCGGCGCGCCTGGCCCGGCTGGAGCGGCGACGGATGATCGTGCAGTACGCCCGGCCCCATCTGCCCTGCGCGGCGACCACGCCCTGGTTCCCCGTACGCTGGCAGGCCCGCCCGCTGGCCGGGTGGCCGGCTGTCCGGTCGCCGCGCTGGCAGACGCCGCCGCCCAACCCCTTCCTGCCGTCCGGCCCCCGTCCCGCAACGGCGTTGCCGGATGGCGCGTCCATGCAGCGTCCGGGGCATGCGGCGGTGCTGCTGTGCTGGCGCGGCGAGGATGCGCAGGGCGTGGCCCTGGCGGGTGCGCCGCTGGCCGAGGCGGCGCTGGCGCAGCACTGGCGCGAGGCGCTGGCGGATGCGCGACAGGCGGGTTGCGACTGGTGCTCGCTGGCCCACCCCGGCCAGCTGCGTTTTCATCTGAGCGGTCCGGCGCAGTTGCTGGCGCCGGTCCTGTCGACGCTGCTGGCGGCTCTGCACTGCCGCGACGGCGGGGCCTGGCGGGTGGCGTTGCGGCGTCAGGAGACCGAGGGCGCGCAGCAGATGCTGTTGCGCCAGATGCTGACCCACCCGGCGGCGCAGTGCCGGCCGGGCGACGAGGCGCTGCCCGCTGCCGCGCTGGCGCAGATCGACGATGAGGCGCTGCCGGCGTTGCTGCGCGGCTTCCTGCGCGACTCGGCGCTGCACCGCCTGGATTTCGGCGCGGTGCCGGAGGCGGTCGGACAGGTGCTGCAGGGCTGGGGGCGGCCTGTGCCGGCGCCGCCCCCCGCGCCGGCGCATCCCGAGCCCGGCGTGCACAGCCGCCGGCTCGGCCTGGGGGGCGACGAGCAGGCGGTTCTGCTGCGACTGCTGGCGCCGCGCATCGCGCCGCGCGAGGAAGCCGCCTGGCGCCTGCTGGCGGTATTGCGCCAGGGCGCGTTCTATCAGGCGCTGCGGGTCGAGCAGGGGCTGGGGTACGCCCTGTTCAGCCGTTTCCAGACGGGCGAGGCGGGCATCGAGCTGCAGTTCGGCGTGCAGTCGCCCCACGCCTCCGCCGAGCAACTGCAGGAGGCCATCCGCCGTTTCGTCGCGGACGGTGCGGCGGCGCTGGCGACGCTGCCCGAGGCGCGCCTGCAGCAGGCGCGCCAGGCCGTGCTCGACAGCTTGGCCGAGGCCGACGGGCAGCGCGCCCGCCGCCTGCGCGCCTGCCAGGCCTGGCTGAACGCCGAGCCGGCCGGCTGGACCGCGGCCGTACGCGCGGCGCTGGCGGAACTGTCGCAGGCCGAGCTGTGCCGGGCGGCCATGGCGCTGGGCGGCCCCGATACGAGCTGGTACTGGCTGTTCGGCCGCTGAGGTTCTGCCCGGCCGCCGCGGCGGCTCGTTCTCCCTGTCTGCGCCCGGAGCGCCCCCGTAGCGGTGCGCCTGCCGCCCCGCCTGCCTCCTTGCCGCTCTCCGCACGCTCTGCTCGAAACGGGCGCGTGTCGCGCGGCGGTCCGTATTGTCCCATCCGCCCATCCGCCCATCCGCCCATCCGCCCGGCGACCGTCTGCGCCGGGCGCGGCGGTGTGCCCGGGCGTTCCATGGTGGTAGGGGATGAGAGCCTTTGGTCGTGGCTCCTGTGGTCTTCCGAAAGTACGAGCGATCCGCGCCCTGCGCAGAATACGTGGCGTGCCGGCCGGCTCCCGATAATCGCTGCGACTGTTGGATCAGGCAGTCGTCCTGACGCAAGCGGAGACCAAGATGAACAAGAACAAAGCCTGCTACTCCCTTCTGGCGGCTGCCACCGCCCTGGCATTCAGCCTGCCGGCTGCTGCCGAAATCGTTCTGTACGACAAGGATGGCACCACTTTCTCCACCGATGGCTACTTCAACGCCTTCTACGTCAACAGCGACGTGGATCGCGCCGGCGAGCAGTTCGATCGCAAGCAGTCGCGGGTCAAGATGGGCTTCCTGCCCAACTACATCGGCTTCAACTTCGGCAAGCAGGTCGACGACATCAAGCTCGGCGGCCGCTCCTCGTTCTGGGTGACCATCAACGACAGCGAGCAGAACGGCACCGGTACCGCCATCGACGTGCGTCAGTTCTACGCCACCGCCAGCAACGACCAGTGGGGCGAGGTGCTGTTCGGCAAGGACTTCGGCCTGTTCGCCCGCTCCAACATCCTGCTCGACGAACTGCTGGCCGGTTACGGCCAGGTCAGCGACACCCTTGTGCTGGTCGATGGCGGCGGCGTGTCCTTCGGCAACATCGGCACCGGCTACCCGTATCCGTTCCCGACCTCGCAGATCACCTGGCGCTCGCCGGACATGAGCGGCCTGCGCATCGCCGCCGGCATCATGGACCCGGTCGATACCAACGACAGCAGCTCGACCGGCAAGGCCTATCAGGAAAACCCGCGCTTCGAGACCGAAATCACCTACCAGTTCGAGGTGGGCGGCGCGCAGATCTACTCCTGGCTCAACGCCATGCAGCAGACTTCGGAGAACACCGACAGCAGCGTCGAGGACGTCGACTCCAGCGGCATCGGCTACGGCGTGCAGGCCAGGATGGGCGGCCTGAGCCTGACCGCCTCGGGCTTCCAGGCCGAGGGCATCAACCCGTTCTTCACCAACAACCTGACCGAGCCGACCCTGCGCGAAGTCGACAGCGACGGCTATCTGCTGCAGGGCTCCTACCGCTTCGGCAAGAACCGCATCGCCCTGTCCTACGGCAAGACCAAGGATGACGGCAACGGTCAGGTGGCCGTCGGACGTCCCAGCCTGGCTGCCGACTACGAAACCCGTGGCGTCGCCTACTTCCGCGACATCAACGACAACCTCAAGCTGGTCGCCGAGCTGAACCAGTTCGAGATCGACGGCAAGAACAACCCCGCCCTCGACGAGGACACCCGCACCTTCGCCGTGGGTGCGGTGCTGGCCTTCTGAGGTCGTGCGCGGGCCGGAGCCCGACTCCGCCCGCGCCCGCCCGAACTCCTGTCGACTGCCGAAGAGGAAAGCCGCAAGGCTTTCCTCTTCGTGCTTGTGGGTGCCCGGTTGGCGGGGCGGGATCGCCGCGACCAAAGAAGGGGCGCGGCCAGTACCCAAGTAGCATTAGCCCGCCGCCCGCGCCTTTCTAGAATGCGCCTGTCTGTCTGTTCTACCGGCCCGGAGGCGACGTGGAAGAAGATCTGAACGACGTCGTCCGCATGGCCCTGTCCGAATCCAGCGATGCGGAAAGCGTGGCCCAGGACCTGGCCCGCCAACTGATGCACCCGCACCTGGGCTGCGTGCTGTTCTTCTGCAGCGCCGAATACGACCTGCCGGCGCTGGCCGCCGCGCTGGAGCAGTACTTCGGCGGCGTGCGCCTGGTCGGCTGCACCACCGCCGGCGAGATCACCCCGCAGGGCTACGGGCGCGGCTGCGTCAGCGCGGTCGGCTTCGATCATCGCAGCTTCTCCATCGCCGCCGCGCGCATCGACGCGCTGGACAGCTTCAGCCTGCTCGACGCCCAGCAGGTGGTCGCCCAGCTGGCCGAGGAATGCCGCGGCAGCAGCCGCGAGCCGATCACCGGGCACAGCTTCGCCCTGACCCTGCTCGACGGCCTGTCCAGCCGCGAGGAGCTGGTGCTCTCCGCGCTCAACGCCGCCTTCGGCCGCATCCCGCACTTCGGCGGCTCGGCCGGCGACGACAACCACCTGACCCGCACCCACGTCTACCACGACGGCCGCTTCCACACCGGCGCCGCAGTGGTGGTGCTGGTGCACACCGCGCTGGACTTCGAGGTGTTCACCACCCACCACATCCAGCCGCGCGACGAGAAGCTGGTGGTCACCGCCGCCGACCCGGCCAGCCGCACGGTGTTCGAGCTGAACGCCGAGCCGGCGGCGCTGGAGTACGCGCGCCTGCTCGGCCTCGACCCGCAGCAGCTCGACCTCAAGACCTTCGCCCTGCACCCGCTGGCGGTGCGTCTCGGCGGGCAGTACTACATGCGCTCGATCCAGCGGGTCAATCCCGACCTCAGCCTGACCTTCTACTGTGCGGTGGAGAACGGCATCGTCCTTACCGCCATGCAGCCCGGGCCGCTGCTGCCCAACTTGCAGGCACTGTTCGACGGCCTCGAACAGCGCCTCGGCCCGCTGCTGCTGACCATCGGGTGCGACTGCTTCCTGCGCCGCATGGAGGTGGAAGCGCGCGGCCTGGTGGCTGACACCGCCGGCCTGCTGGTCCGCCACCGCGTGATCGGCTTCAACACCTACGGGGAGCAGTTCAATGGCATGCACATCAACCAGACCTTCACCGGCGTCGCCATCGGCCGACCCGGACGGGGCCTGTGCCGCTGAGCTGCGCGTCCGGCTCGCCGAGCTGGAGGCGCGCAACCTCAAGCTGGAACGGATCAACGCCGCACTGATCGAGCGCGTCGAGTCCGCCGGTCCGCAGGGCGCCGACGCCTACGCCGCCTTCCAGCACTCGGTGGTGCTCGCCGAGCAGGTGCGCGAGCGCACCGACGCGCTGAACCGGGCGATGACCGAGCTGCAGACCAGCAATGCGCTGCTCAGCGAGGCGCGCGGCCGCGCCGAGACCGCCCACCAGCACCTGATCGACGCCATCGAGAGCATCTCCGACGCCTTCGTGCTGTTCGACGCCGAGCAGCGCATCCTGCTGTTCAACCGCCGCTTCCAGTCCCTCTGGGGCGATCTGCAGAGCCGCATCCGCCGCGGCATGCGCCTGACCGAGGTCAAGCGCCTGGCGATCAGTTCCGGGCTGGTGGTCGAGGAACACGGCGGCGCCGAGCAGGAGCGCACCCTCTATCGTCTGCACGATGGCCGCTGGGTGCAGGTCAGCGAGCGGCCGACCCGCGAGGGCGGCCTGGTGATCCTCTACACCGACATCACCGAGGTGAAGGTCAATGAGACCGCGCGCCGCGAACAGGCGGTGGCGCAGAAGTCGCGCCTGCTGCAGCGGACCATGGACAACCTGTCCCAGGGCGTCGCGGTGATCAACGCCGAGGGCGAGCTGGAGCTGTGGAACGGCCGCTTCCTTGAACTCAGCGGCCTGGCGCCGATCGAGGCGCACCGGCCGTTCGCCGAGGTGATGGCCGACAGCGAACTGGAGCTGCTCACCCCGGACAGCTGCGATATCAGCGGCCGTCCGCTGCGCGAGCGCGAACAGCGCCTGAGTGACGGTCGCGTGCTCGAGGTGCGCACCCACCCGATGCCCGCGGGCGGCTACGTCAACACCTACACCGACATCACCGAACGCTACCGCTACGCCGAGACCCTGCGCGAGAGCGAACGCTGGGTGCGCCTGATCACCGACCAGGTGCCGGCGCTGATCGCCTACATCAGCGGCGATCTCACCTACGAGTTCACCAACCGCGTCTACGACGAGTGGTACAGCTGGCCACGCGGCGCCATGCTCGGCCAGAGCATCCATGCGGTGCACAGCGAGGAGCACTGCCGGCTGCTCGAACCGTACATCGCACGCGCCTTCGCCGGCGAGAACGTCACCTTCGAGGTCGCCGAGCGCAACCAGGCTGGCCAGGAGCGCTACATGCTGCGTTCCTACGTGCCCAACCGCCAGCCGGGCGGCGAGGTGCTCGGCATCTTCGTGCTGATCCGCGACATCACCGAACGCCGGCGCACCGCCGAGGCCCTGCACCAGGCCTACCAGAACCTCGAGCGCCGGGTGCGCGAGCGCACCGCCGAACTGACCGCGGTGAACAGCCAGCTGCGCGAGGAGATCGACGAGCGCGCCCGCGCCGAGGCGCGCCTGCGCGAGGCCAAGCGCGAGGCCGAACAGGCCAACCTGTCGAAGACCAAGTTCCTTGCCGCGGTCAGCCACGACCTGCTGCAACCGCTCAACGCCGCGCGACTGTTCACCAGCGCGCTGCTCGAACAGCCGGTGCCGGCGCCCAGCGCCGGGCTGATCCGCAACGTCAGCAACTCGCTGGAGGACGTGGAAAGCCTGCTCGGCACCCTGGTCGACGTGTCCAAGCTGGATGCGGGGGTGATCAAGCCCGACGTCGGCGCCTTCGCCATCGCCGACCTGCTCGACAACCTCGCCGCCGAATACCACCAGATCGCCGCCAGCGAAGGGCTGACCCTCGACTTCGTGCCCAGCTCGGCGCTGGTCAAGAGCGACACCCAGCTGCTGGCGCGGGTGCTGCGCAACTTCCTCAGCAACGCCATCCGCTACACCGCCAGCGGCCGCGTGCTGCTCGGCTGCCGGCGGCGTCCCGGCGGGCTGTCCATCGAGGTGTGGGACACCGGCGCCGGCATCGCCCCGGACAAGCTCGGCGAGATCTTCCAGGAGTTCAAGCGCGGCGCCCCGGTGCGCGCCACCCAGGACCGCGGCCTGGGGCTGGGTCTGGCCATCGTCGAGAAGATCGTGCGCATGCTCGGCCACCGCATCCGCGTGTATTCGCGCGAGGGCATCGGCTCCTGCTTCGCCGTCGAGGTGCCCTACGCGCGCAGCGTGGCGCGCCCGCGCGAGCAGAGCGAACTGCCGGCGCCGCCCGGCGAACACCTGCAGGGCGCGCGGGTCTGGGTGGTCGACAACGACGCGGCGATCTGCGCCGGCATGCGCACCCTGCTGGAAGGCTGGGGCTGCCAGGTGGTCACCGCGCTGTCCGGCGACGACCTCGCCCGCCAGGTCGACACCGTGCAGGGCGAGGCCGACATTCTGCTCGTCGACTACCACCTCGACAACGGCCACACCGGCGCCGAACTGGTCGAGGAACTCAACGCCCGGCGCAGCGCGCCGCTGCCGGTGCTGATGATCACCGCCAACTACAGCAACGACCTCAAGCTGCAGATGCGCGAACTCGGCCAGGTGCTGATGCACAAGCCGGTGCGGCCGATGAAGCTGAAGACGGCGATGAGCCATCTGCTGGAGCGCAGTCGCTGCTGAGGCGGCGGGCTGGATAAGCGCGCTGCCGCCTATTCACCCTGGCGCTGCGGCTCGACAGCAGGCATTTCCCGAGAGCGAGACGAGGAGTCGAGCGATGCAAGGCAAGGCAATCCATGTTCAGGCGGGCGGCGGTTACGAGCGGGTGCTGGTCGGCCAGTCGCAGGCCGCCGCGCCGCGGGCGGGCGAGATCAGCGTGCGGCTGCACGCCAGTTCGCTCAACTATCACGACTTCGCGGTGGTCAGCGGCATGTGGGGGCCGAGCGAGCCGCGCATCCCGATGGCCGACGGCGCCGGCGAGGTGATCGCGGTGGGCGAGGGCGTCGAGGAGTTCGCCGTCGGCGATGCGGTGGTCAGTACCTTCTTCCCCACCTGGCTGGCCGGCGAGCCGCAGGTTGAGGGCTTCGCCACGGTGCCGGGCGATGGCGTCGACGGTTATGCCCGCGAGTTCGTCACCGCTGCGGCGAGCGCCTTCACCCGTGCGCCGCGCGGCTGGAGCCATGCCGAGGCGGCGACCCTGACCACCGCGGGGCTGACCGCCTGGCGCGCGCTGATGGCTGACGGCGGCCTGAAGCCGGGCGATAGCGTGCTGGTGCAGGGCAGCGGTGGGGTCTCGGTGTTCGCCCTGCAGTTCGCCCGCCTGGCCGGTGCCACGGTGATCGCCACCTCGTCCTGCGACGCCAAGCTGGAGCGCCTGCGGGCGTTGGGCGCTGGCGCGACCATCAATTACCGCCGCACGCCGGAGTGGGGCGCGCGGGTGCACGAGCTGACCGGCGGGCGCGGCGTCGATCATGTCATCGAAGTCGGCGGGCCGGGCACCCTGGCGCAGTCGATGGAGGCGGTACGGGTCGGCGGGCACATTTCGCTGATCGGCATTCTCACCGGTCTGGGCGGCGAGCTGCCGATCATCCCGGCACTGCTCAAGCAGATCCGCCTGCAGGGTGTGCTGGTCGGCAGCCGTGCGCAGCAGCAGGACATGATTCGCGCCATCGAGGCCAGCGGCCTGCGTCCGCAGATCGACCGCCGCTTCGCGCTGGAAGAGATCGTCGCGGCTTTCCGCTATCAGGAAAGCAACCGCCACTTCGGCAAGATCTGCCTGGAGTTCTGAGGTGGTGCGGCCCGTTGCGACGAGCCGCACCACCTTGTGGGCTCAGCGGCGCAGATAGGCGCTGAAGTCGATGTCGCCGGCGCTGAGGATGGCCTGCACGCGGTTGTGCACGCCGAGCTTGCGCAGGATGGCGGAGACGTGGGCCTTGACCGTGGTCTCGGCGATGTCGAGGTTGTAGGCGATCTGCTTGTTGGACTCGCCCTTGGTCATGCGCTCCAGTACCAAGAGCTGCTTGCGGGTCAGCGCCTGCAGCAGTTCCGGCGGGATGCCCGGCTCGTCGTGGCCGACCCGCCGCGCGCTGGGCTTGCTGGAGCGGATGATCTCCGAGGGTAGGTAGACGTTGCCGTTGAGTATCTGCTCGATGGCCTCGGTCATCTGCGCGCGCGGCGAGGACTTGGTGATGAAACCGACCGCGCCGTAGGTGATGGCCTGCAGGACGATCTGCTTGTCTTCCTCGGCGGAGACGATCACCACCGGAATGGTCGGCGCCTCGTTGCGCAGGGTCATCAGGCCGTTGAGGCCGTGCATGCCGGGCATGTTCAGATCGAGCAGGATCAGGTCGAGGTCGTCGTGTTCCTGGGTCAGGGCCAGGGCGCTGTCGAGGTCGGAGGTTTCCATCACCTCGCAGCCCGCGAAGCCGTCGCTGATGACGTTGTGGATGGCTTCGCGGAACAGCGGGTGGTCGTCGGCAATCAGGATCTTGTACATGGCCTTCACCAGATTCTTGTCGTTATCGATGGGGTGCGGCATTCAAGGCAGCGGTGCGGGGGTGGCGGCCTGTAGCGGCAGTCCGGCCTGCTGCCAGGCATCGACGCCGTCACGGTACCAGTACAGCCGGGTATAGCCCAGCGCGGCGGCGCGCTTGCTGGCGTTCCACGACAGCCAGCAGTCGGACTTGCAGTAGAACACCAGCGCGCGGTCGCGGTCGCCGCCGCTGGCCTGCTTGAGGTAGTGGGCGAAATAGTCCGACCAGCGAGATTCCAGACGGCCCTCGCCGACGTTGGCCAGCCACAGGCTGCCGGGGATGTTCTGGTGCGGCTCGTCGCTGGCGAACTGGCCGTGCAGCCAGGGGCGGCGGAACACGTCGATCAGCACCGGTTGCTCGGGGCCGTCCAGCAGGCGCTGCAGGGT
The DNA here is from genome assembly GCF_900105885.1 of Pseudomonas guangdongensis. NCBI lineage: Bacteria > Pseudomonadati > Pseudomonadota > Gammaproteobacteria > Pseudomonadales > Pseudomonadaceae > Geopseudomonas > Geopseudomonas guangdongensis. Next base: position 2,465,251 of record NZ_LT629780.1, read on the forward strand.
GGCGGTATCGACGGTCCGAGCACCGTCCACCGTGGCCGGGGTGGGGCTGCGGTAGCGGTCCAGGCGATAGCCGTCGGTGGAGAACAGCGCATCCTCTCCGGCCTGGGCGGAGAGCAGGCCGCACAGCAGCGGCAGGCAGAGCACGGCAGCGAGCAGTCGCGACATGGCAGGGGTTTCCCTTGTTGTTTGCGACTATTTATCGGCCAGGCGCAGTGCTTTGGGAATTCTACGATGGAGGCGAAAGGCGGCACCAAAGTAGTAATTTTGCGAAAAGTCCGTCATCCATGGCGCGCCCTAGGCGTTGCGCCTGAGCGCGGCGTGCTGCGGGTTGAAGGTCAGTACGGCCAGCGCCGCGCACAGCAGGGTGACGCCCAGGCAGACCAGCAGGGCGGTGACGCTCAGGCGCTGGTAGAGGGCGAAGCGCACCAGCTCCACCGCGTGGCTGAACGGGTTGAGGGCGCACAGCCAGTACAGCCATTCGCTGGCCTCGCGCATCTTCCATAGCGGATAGAGCGCCGAGGACAGGAAGAACAGCGGGAAGATCACGAAGTTCATCACCCCGGCGAAGTTCTCCAGCTGGCGGATGCCGTTGGACAGCAGCAGCCCCAGCGCCGCCAGCATCAGCGCGGCGAGCAGCAGCGCCGGCAACGCGCAGAGCAGGCCCCAGGCCGGCGGCTGCACGCCGTACAGCCAGGCGATGGCGAGGAAGGCGTAGACCTGCAGCAGCGACAGCAGGCTGGTGGCCAGCAGCTTGGCGGCGAGCAGGAACGGCCGCGGCAGCGGGCTCATCAACAGCACGCGCATGCTGCCCATCTCGCGGTCGTAGACCATCGACAGCGAGCCCTGCATGCCGTTGAACAGCAGGATCATGCAGGCCAGACCGGGGACGATGTAGGTCTCGTAGGTGATGTAGGTGTCGTAGGGCTCGATGATGGCTATCCCTAACGCAGCGCGGAAACCGGCGGCGAACACCAAGAGCCACAGCAGCGGGCGCACCAGCGCGCTGAGAAAGCGCGAGCGCTGCTGGACGAAGCGCAGCCATTCGCGTAGGACGATGCCGCGCAGGCATTCCAGGTAAGCGGTCATGCGGCAACCTCGGTGAGGCGGGCGAAGCTGGCGGACAGGTCCTCGCCGCCTTCGGCCAGGTTCGCCGCCGTGCCGCGGGCCACCAGGCGGCCGCGATGGAGGATCAGCAGCGGGTCGTCGGCCTGCACCTCGTCGAACAGGTGGGTGGTCCACAGCACGGTGAGGCCGTCCTCGGCGCACAGCCGGCGCACGTGCTGGTTCAGCGCCTGGCGGCTGGCCGGGTCGAGGCCGGCGCTGGCCTCGTCGAGCAGCAGCAGCTGCGGCTGGTGCAGCAGCGCGCGGGCGATCTCCACCCGGCGGCGGTGGCCGCCGTTGAGTGCGCGCACCGGCTCGCGGCGGCGCTCGGCGAGCTGCTGGCGGGCCAGCTCCAGCGCGATGCGCTCGGCCGCCACGCCACGCGGCAGGCCGTGCAGGGCGGCGTGGTAGCGCAGGTTCTGCTCCACCGAGAGGTCGAGATCGAGGGTGCTCTGCTGGAACACCACGCCGATCTGCGCCAGCGCGCGGCGCGGCTGCGCGCGGATCGAGCAGTCGCCGATGCGGATGTCGCCCTCCTGCAGGTCGTAGAGGCGGGTGAGCAGGGCGATCAGGGTCGACTTGCCGGCGCCGTTGGGGCCGAGCAGGGCGTTGAAGCGCCCGGGCGCCAGGCTGAAGTCCAGCCCGCTGAGGGCCTGGCGCGTGCCGTAGGCGAAGCTCACGCCACTCGCCGCGAGGCCGATCATGGCGTCACCACCACGCCCCACGGGTAGCGGCCGACCTTGATCGACTTGGTGACCTTGAGGCTGGCCAGGTCGATCACCGAGACGTCGCCGCTGACGCCGTTGGTGGTCAGCAGCTGCTGCTCGCCGGGGGTGAAGGCCATGTGCCAGACGCGGCGGCCGACCAGCAGGTAGTCGAGCACCTCGTAGGTTTTGGCATCGACCACCGCCACGTGGTTGGCCGGGCCGAGGGCGACGAAGGCGTACTTGCCGTCGCTGCTCAGCTTGACGCCGACCGGCTGCACCTTGTCCGGGTGCACGCCCTTGATCGCGAAGTTGAGCACCTTGACCGGCTGGCGGCTGGCGACGTCGATCACCGTGACGGTGCCGCCGATCTCCGCCGAGGCCCACAGCAGCTTGCCGTCCTGGCTGAACTCGACGTGGCGCGGGCGCTGGTCGACCTGGGTGTTGTCGACCAGCTCGTGGGTGGCGGTGTCGATCCAGTGCAGCATGCTGGTGGTTTCGCTGGTGTTCACCGCCCATTTGCCGTCCGGGCTGACCGCCATGCCTTCCGGCTCGACGCCGACGTCGATCTGCGCCAGCACCTGCTCGCTGTCGACGTCGACCACGGTGACCAGCGCGTCGTCCTCGTTGGAGATGTACAGCCACTTGTCGTTGGGGTGCAGGGCGAACTGCTCGGGGTCGGCGCCGGAGGGCAGCTCCTTGACGATCTTGCGGGTGGCCAGATCCATCACCTGCACGCGGTCGGAGTCGCTGGCGCAGATGTACAGCAGCTTGTTGTCGCTGGACAGGGTCAGGCCGCGCGGGCGCATGCCGACCTCCAGCGTTTCCACCGTTTCCAGCTTGTCGAGGTCGATCACGCTGAGGGTGTTGTCCTTCTCGTTGGACACATAGGCGGTGGCGGCCAGCAGCGGGCCGGCGGCGCCCAGCAGCGGCGCGGCGATCAGGGTGGCGAGCAGGGTCTTGTGCATGGTGGGCCTCTTGTTGTGGTTGTCGGGCGGTTCATGGGTGCGCGCGGCGCACCCTGCAAGGCCGCAGTCGCAGGTATGGGCGGGCTGGCTTCAGCCGCCGTTGGCGGCCAGGTTGCAGCGGCTTTCCGGGCGGTCGAAGCCCAGGCTGTCGAGGTCGGTGAGCGGGTGCAGGAAGCCGTCCTGCGGCGAGGTGGTGACCAGCGCGCGCGGGTGCACCACGGGGATCGGCTGGCGCAGCTGGCCGTTCCAGTCGCGGTAGCTCAGCTTGCGGCCCTTGAAGCCGTCCAGCGGCAGTTCGCCGGACAGCGCCAGCTGGCGGATCGCCGCCGGATCGCTGCTTTTCAGCCTGCCGACCGCGGCGGCGACGCTGCGCACGGCGATCCAGGCGGCGAAGTCGCGGTCGTTCATCCAGCGCTTGGCGTGCTCCTCGAAGCGCTTCTGCAGCTGGGCGGCGCCGTAGGTTTCCACCGTCTTGTGCCAGCCGGTCGGGGTCAGGCCCTGGGTGCCGGCCACCGGGCGCGGGTACCAGGTGTGGTAGGGCACGTACTCGCCGAAGTCGCCGCGCTCGTCGGCGACCAGCACCACGTCGTACTCGGCGGTCTGGGTGAACAGCGGCATCTCGGCCTGGGCGCTGCGGCGCTGGTCGTTGTCGAAGCTCCACGGCTTCTCGGCGACGATCTTCACCCCGAAGCGCTTGGCGGCGCGGCGCAGGGCGTCGGCGTAGGCCGCGTCGTCTTCGGTCGGGCCGGGGATCAGCAGGGCGCGGTTCCACTTGCGCACGGCGAGGAACTGGCCGAGGGCGTCGGCGAGCATCGCGCGGCTGGGCAGGGTGTGCAGCACGTTGCTCGCGCAGGCGTCGGTGCGCAGGGCGTCGTCGGCGCTGCCGGCGTTGAACAGCAGGCTGTCCGGCAGCGCCGCGGCCAGCTGGCGCAGGCTGTCGACCGGGGCATTGACCACGAACAGGCGCAGGCCGGTCGCGTGCAGGGCGCGTGCCCGCTCGAGCAGCGCTGCGCCGCTGGCGGCCTCGGCGCTTTCCAGCCGGTAGCTGTGCTTGAGGAAGCGCCCGGTGCTGTTGCTGTCGGCGATGGCCAGTTCGGCGCCGCGCAGGCCGGCGTCCTCCGGTTCGGGAATGACGTTGGACAGCACCGGGCCGCGCTCGGGCGTGTGCTCCAGGTAGCCGATGCGGATGTCCAGCGCGGCCTGGGCGACGCCGGTCGCCAGCAGGCCGAGGGTGGTGATCAGGCAGGGCAGCAGTGTGCGCATGGACAGCCTCCTTGGGGATGCTGCCAGCTTAGGAAGGGCGGGAGGCTGGGCAAATATGCAGAAAGTAGCGCCGGACCGGTACCAAGGTACTGGTCCGGCGGCGGGATGCAGCTTTTAGGATGGGCCTACAACGACAATAAGGAACCCCGCCATGTCTTCGCTCAGAACCCTGTGCCTGCCCGTCCTGCTGATTCTCGGCATGGTCGGTTTCGACACCAGCCACGCCGCCGGCGACCTGACCCGCCGCACCGAGGCGCTGCCCGACCTGGTGATGGGCTCGGAGGCCAGCGACTACAGCCTGTCGCAGACCGAGTACCAGTTGGAGACCGGCAAGGCCTACCAGCTGAAGATCGTTTCCACCGGGCGCAAGGAGTACGCCTTCCAGGCGCCGGAATTCGCCACCGCCATCTACCTGCGCAAGGTTGAGGCCGGCGGCGTGGAGATCAAGGCGGTGACCCTCACCGAACTGGAGTTCGAGGATGTCGGCGAGGCGGAGATCTACTTCGTGCCGATCAAGCCCGGCAAGTTCCGCTTCTACAACAAGGGGCTGGAAGGCAAGGGCATGCAGGGCACCTTCGTGGTGCGCTGACAACCCGACTGTCGAGGCCTGAGCCATGGCCGCGCCGCTTTCCGCCCTGGGTCGCGCCAGCCTGCTGGTCAGCGCCCTGTTCCTCGCCGTGCTGCTGGTCTGTCTGGCGCTGGTGCTGCGCCAGGCCGAGCTGGACATCCGCCGCGAACTGCAGGCCGCCGACAGCGTGGCGCGCTTCCTCGCCCTGCGCGCGGCGGACGATCCGGCGCTGCTCGACGCCAGCCTGACCGCCAACCTGCGCCATCTGGAGCTGGATTGGGGCGACGACGCCCGCGGCGGCGCCGTGGACAATCCTCTGGCGCACTGGCTGGCCGGGCGCTTCGCCGACCTGCCGGTGTACCGGGTGGCGCTGAGCGACGGGCGCAGCCTGAGCATCCGCGTCAGCCCGCTCGACGAGCTGGACGAGGTGTGGGAGTCGCTGCTGCAGCTCTTGGCGCTGTTTCTCGTCGCCTGGCTGCTGTGCCTGGGCGCCAGCGCCTGGCTGGTGGGGCGCGGTCTCGGCCTGCTCACCGAGGTGCTGCGCGCCCTGCAGGCGATTGCCGGCGGCGCGCTGGATACCCGCCTGCCCGAGTACGCGCAGCCCGAGGCGCGGCGCCTGGCCGGGCAGGTCAACGCCATGGCCCAGGCCCTGCAGCAGGCCGGCGCCGACAACCAGGCGCTGACCGCCGCCCTGCTGGACACCCAGGAGCGCGAGCGCACCCGCCTGGCCCAGGCGCTGCACGACGATGTCGGGCAGATCCTCGCCGGCATGCGCGCCCAGCTCTACCTGCTCGGCCATTGCCACGACCAGCCGCAGCAGGTCGCAGCGATCAGCCGGCGCCTGCAGGACACCAGCGAGCAGATGCAGCAGAGCTTCCGCCGTCTGGTGCGCGATCTCTATCCGGTGATGCTGGAGCACCTCGGCCTCGGCGAGGCGGTGCGTCAGCACGTCGAGCAGTGGCAGGCGCAGCAGGGGCTGCCCTGCGCGCTGGAGCTGGACGATGCGCTGCCGCGCCTGCGCGACGAGGCGCGCGCGCACGTGTTCCGCCTGCTGCAGGAGGCGCTGACCAACGTCGCCCGGCATGCCGGCGCGCAGCGCGCCGAGGTGCGCCTGACCTGTCGCGGCGCCGACCTGCGCCTGGAGGTGTGCGACGACGGGCATGGCCTGCCGACGCCGCTGCGCGAGGGCGTCGGCCTGCGCTCGATGCGCGAGAGGGCGCGCTGCCTCGGCGCCGCCTTGCAACTGCACGACGCCGCGCCGCGCGGCCTGCGTCTGTGTGTGGAGATTCCTTGGCGGGAGTGGACTGCATGAACATCCTGATCGTCGACGACCATGCGGTGGTGCGCCAGGGCTATGCCAGCCTGCTGGCGACCCTGCTCGATGATGTCGTGGTGAGTGAGGCGGACAACGGCGAGGACGTGCTGCAGCGGGTCGCCCGCGAGTGCCCGGACCTGCTGATCCTCGACGTCGGCCTGCCCGGCATCAGCGGCCTGGAAACCGCCCGGCGCCTGCTGGCCCGCGAGCCGCAGCTGCGCGTGCTGTTCTTCAGCATGCACGACGAGCTGCCGGTGGTGCGCAAGGCGCTGGAGACCGGCGCGCGTGGCTATCTGACCAAGAGTGCGCCGCCGCAGGTGCTGCTGGAGGCGGTGCGCAAGGTGCTGGCCGGGCATACCTACATCGAGCACGGTCTGGCCACCGCGCTGGCCTGCGCCGGTCAGGAAGGTCAGGACCCGCGCCTGCGCGGCATGACCCAGCGCGAGCTGGAGATCTTCGTGCTGCTGGCCCGCGGCGTCGCCCTGCGGCAGATCGCCGAAAAGCTGTGCATCAGCGCCAAGACGGTGTCCAACTACCAGACCCTGCTGAAGAACAAGCTGCAGGTCGGCAGTCAGAGCGAGCTGGTGCATCTGGCCATCGACACCGGGCTGCTGCGGGTCGGCGTGGCCTGAAGCGCCGTTCGGCCGCTCAGCGGCGCGCTGGCGGCAGAACGGCGCCCAGCGCGCGGGCCTCGGCCAGCCAGCGCTCGCGGCGTGCCGGCGTGCTGTCCTGCAGCGGCCCGAAGCAGGCCACGGCGACCGGGCGGATGCCGCAGAACTCCAGGGTGGCGCGCTTCATCTGGGCGATGGCCGGCGCGCCGGTCACCCAGCGGAAGTACCAGGGCGGACTGTCCATGGTCACCAGCAGCTGCGCGCTGCGCCCGCCGAGCAGGCGCTCGGGCATGGCCTGGCCCGGCCGGTAGCGGAAGGCGAAGCCGGGCAGCAGCAGGCGGTCGAGAAAGCCCTTGAGCAGCGCCGGCACGCTGCCCCACCAGACCGGATAGACGAACACCAGGTGGTCGGCGCGCAGCAGCGCCTGGCGCGCCGCCTGCAAATCCGCCTCCAGCGCCTGCTCGCGGCGGTAGCCGTGGTGCAGCAGCGGGTCGAAGTCCAGGGTGTCGAGGGCGAGGCGTTCGACCCGGTGGCCGGCGTGCTCGGCGGAATCGGCATAGGCGTCGGCCAGCGCCGCGCCGAAGCTGTCGGCGGGGCTGGCGAGAATCAGCAGGACGTTGCGCGGGAGCATGGGGGAGTACCGGAACGAGGACGGGGCGCGCAGTCTGCGCCCTGTCCCATGGGGCAGAGTCAAGCCGGGACGCGGCAGTCGGCGAGGCGGCTGGCGTCGCGCTTCTCCAGGCAGGCGCGCAGCTCGTCGGCGGTGCGCTGCAGTGCCTCGGCGCGGCGTTGCAGCGCGGCGATTTCCTCCAGTGCCTCGCGGCGCTTGTGCTGCAGGTGGCCGAGCAGCGCCTGCCAGTCCGGCGCGCCGTCGGCGCCGGGACGCAGCAGCTCGCCCAGCTCGGCGAGCCGGAAGCCGAGCTGCTGGGCCTGGCGGATCAGGCGGATCCGCTCCAGGTGGCTGGCGGCGTAGTGGCGATAGCTGCCGTGGCGCGCCACTCCGTCGAGCAGGCCGAGGCGCTCGTAGAGGCGGATCGCTCGTGGCGTGGCGCCGCTGAGGGTGGCCAGTGTGCCGATGCGCATGACGATTCCCTGTCGCGAAAGAAGGCCGTCAGCCTGCCGGGCAAGGCCGCGCGGCGCAAGCCGGCGGGGTCACTTCTCCCAGTCGAGCGGACACTCGCGGCAGCCTTCCATGTGGGTGCCCTGGAAGGTGGCGTAGTGGCGGCGCGCGCCGGCGAGGTCGACGGCCTCCAGGTTGGCGTCGTTGATCTTGGCTTCCTGCAGGTTGGCGTCGCGCAGGGTCGCGCCCTTGAAGTCGGCCTTGTTCAGCCAGGCCATTTCCAGGTTGGCGGCGGTGAGGTTGGCATCGTGCAGGCGCGCCGCGGACAGGCGGGCGAACTCCAGGTTGGCGCCGGTCAGGTCGGCGCCGGTGAAGCGGGTGGCCTGGCCGTGCGCGGCCCAGCCGTTGATCGCCACCAGCCGCGCGGCGGAAAAGTCGGCCAGGCGCAGGTTGGCCTGCTGCAGGCTGGCGCGGGTCAGGTCGGCCTGGTGCAGCTTGGCCTTTTCCAGGTTGGCCAGGTCGAGGTTGGCGTGGCGCAGGTCGGCGCCGGAGAGGTCGGCGCCGGCCAGGTTGATGCGGCGCAGGTCCAGGTGACGCAGGTCGGCGCCGCGCAGGTCGGCGCCGGGGCACTGGCTTTCCGCTTCCAGGCGGCAGCCGTTGATGACGGTGACGCCGTCGTCGGCGACCGCCTGGGCAAGGGGGGCGAGCAGCAGGGCGAGAGGCAGGAGTCGTTTCATGGCGGCATTCCTGTAGGGTGCGCCGTGCGCACCGTGAGGGGGAATGGGTGCGCATGGCGCGCACCCGGCGGGCGGTGGGCGACAAGGAACGGGGGCGCAGCGCGCCCCCGTCGGCCCCGGGCGGCGGAGAGACGTCCGGGGGCCGTTGCTCAGCGCTGGGCGGTCTTGCTGTCCCAGCTCGGCAGCTTGAACACCCAGAACGAGCCGCCCTGGGCGACCGGCTTGGTCAGCTCGGCCATGTCGCCACCCCACAGCGGCACCGCGCCGCCGTAGCCGGCGGTCACGCCGATGTACTGCTCGCCGTCCTGCTCCCAGGTGACCGGCGGGGAGATGATTCCGGTGCCGACGTTGAATTTCCACAGCTCCTTGCCGGTCTTGGCGTCGAAGGCCTTGAAGTAGCCGTCGCCGGTGCCGGTGAACACCAGGTTGCCCTTGGTGGCCAGTACGCCGGCCCACAGCGGCAGCTTCTCCTTGTGCTCCCAGGCGACCTTGCCGGTGGTCGGGTTCATCGCGCGCAGGATGCCGACGTGGTCGTCGTACATGCGCTTGATACGGAAGCCCTGGCCGAGGTAGGCGGAGCCTTTCTTGTAGGTGACCTCCTCGGTCCAGTAGTCCTCCTTCCAGTGGTTAGCCGGCACGTAGAACAGTCCGGTGTCCTGGCTGTAGGCCATCGGGTTCCAGTTCTTGCCGCCGAGGAACGGCGGGGAGACTTCGATGGACTTGCCGTGTTTCTGGCCGGGTTCGGGCAGCGGCGGGCGCTGGCCTTCGACTTCCACCGGGCGGCCGGTCTTGAGGTCGATGTGGCTGGCCCAGGTGATGCCGTCGACGAACGGGAAGGCGTTCTGCAGCTTGCCGTTGGCGCGGTCGACTACATAGAAGAAGCCGTTGCGGTCGGCGTGGGCGGTGGCCTTGACGGTCTTGCCGGACTTGTCCTTGTAGTCGAACAGCACCAGCTCGTTGTTGCCGGAGAAGTCCCAGGCGTCGTTGGGGGTGTGCTGGTAGAACCACTTCACCTCGCCGGTGGTCGGGTCGACGCCGACCTGGCCGGAGGTGTACAGGCTGTCGTAGTCCTTGGGATCGCCGCCGTCGGCGGTGCGCGCCCAGCCGTTCCAGGGCGCCGGGTTGCCGGCGCCGATGATGATGGTGTTGGTTTCGGCATCGAAGCTGGCGCTCTGCCACGGCGCGCCGCCGCCCTGGCTCCAGGCTTCCTTCTTGCCGGTCGGGTGGTTGGGATCGTCCGGCCAGGAGGGTGCCTTGATGTCGCCGGTCGGGGTGCTTTCCTTGCCGTTGAGGCGGCCCATGTGGCCCTCGACGAACGGGCGCATCCAGACTTCCTCGCCGGTTTCCGGATCGCGGGCGAACAGCTGGCCGACCACGCCGAACTCGTCGCCGGAGCTGCCGTGGATCAGCAGCACCTTGCCGCTCTTGCCGTCCTTCACGATGGTCGGCGCGCCGGTCATGGTGTAGCCGGCGCCGTGGTCGCCGAACTTCTTGTTCCACACCACCTTGCCGGTGTCCTTGTTCAGCGCCACGACGCGCGCGTCCAGGGTGCCGAAGTAGACCTTGTCGCCGTAGATGGCCACGCCGCGGTTGACCACGTCGCAGCACGGGCGGATGTCGTCGGGCAGGCGGTGGCTGTAGCTCCACAGGCGCTTGCCGGTCTTGGCGTCGAGGGCGAACACCCGCGAGTAGGAGCCGGTGACGTAGATCACCCCGTCATGGATCACGGCCTGGGACTCCTGGCCGCGCTGCTTCTCGTCGCCGAAGGAGAACGACCAGGCCGGGGTCAGCTTGAACACGTTGTCGGCGTTGACCTGGGCCAGCGGGCTGTAGCGCTGGGCGTGGGTGCCCATGCCGTACTGCAGCACGTTCTGGGTGCTGACGTGGTCGTTGGCGATGTCTTCCCAGGTCACCGGCTTGGCCATGGCCGGCACGCCGAGGCCGAGGCCGGCGGCCAGGACCAGGCAATGGATGGTGCGGCCCAGCAGGTGCGGAGTGGATGGCAGGAGCTTTGTTGTTGTCATGGGGCGGTATCCCTGATCGGTGGTGGAAGGCTGCCGCGAAGCAGCCGCTCACCCCGATGGTGGCCGCGCACCGGTTCCCCGGATAGGGAAGCCTTCCCGCGCTCCTCGGGAAAAAATCCCTTTCTAAACAACGACTTGCTCTGCTACCAAGGGTCTCATCCGAAGGCACTGCAACACTGCTTCGAAAGTCTTGTACCAAGGGAGTAGGGCGCGGACACCAAAGCAGGATACTGGCGGTGGCCGGGGCCTCCCTAAGATGCGGCCAACACACTCCCGTCCCGGAGTGCATCGCCTTGCACCGCATCTGAAACGAGGTTCCGCCATGAACAACAAGAAACTGCTGAGCGCCCTGCTGACTTCCCTGGCCCTGGGGGCCGCCACCCAGGTCCTGGCCCACGGCGACGTCACCCCGCAGGTGGTGAACACCGCCGGCCTCGAACAGCTGGGCGAGGAATGGCGCGACGAGAACCCCTACCGCAAGCCCCACGCCGACCATGACAAGGCCGTGGAGATCGGCTCCTCCGCCTACAACCAGAACTGCGCCCGCTGCCATGGCCTGGAAGCCATCTCCGGCGGCATCGCCCCCGACCTGCGCGAGCTGGAAGCCAGCATCGACGGCGACGAGTGGTTCAAGGAGCGGGTGATCAACGGCGCGGTGCGCGATGGTGCGGTGTACATGCCGCGCATGGCCGATCACCTCAGCCAGGAAGCGCTATGGGCGATCCGCACCTACATCGAAAGCCGCGCCGAAGCGGCGCAGTAAGCCATGATGGCGCGCCTGTTCCTGCTGTTGCTGTGCCTGGCCGGGCTGGGAACGGCCCAGGCACAGGTACGTGCCTTCGACGACATCGTCGCCTCGGGCGTGCTCAAGGTGGCGGTGTACGAAGACTTCCCCCCCTACAGCTTCCGCGCCGACGGCCAGGCGCGGGGCGTCGACGTCGAGCTGGCGCAGAAGCTGGCCGACAGCCAGGGCCTGGCCCTCGAACTGCTGTGGGTCGCGCCGGGCGAGAAGCTCGAAGACGACCTGCGCAATTTCGTCTGGAAGGGCCACTACCTGCGCCCGGACGTGCTGGCCGACGTGATGCTGCGGGTGCCCTACGACCGCGAGTTTTCCTACAAGCGCAACGAGCTGGGCGAGCTGGTCAACGAACTGGTGGTGATGTTCGGCCCCTACCAGCGCGAGCGCTGGCAGGTCGCCCACGACACCCGCCGGCTTGCGGAGGTGCCCAGCGTCGCGGTGTTCGGCTACCACCCGATCGGCGTCGAGCTGGAGAGCGTGCCGTCGTTCTACATGAGTTCGGTGTTCGGCGGACGGATGAGCCGCAACACCCGCCACTTCGCCAGCCCGCCGCTGGCCTTCGCCGCGATGCGCGAGGGGCAGGTGGATGCGGTGATGGCCATGCGCGGCGAGATCGACTGGCTGCTCCACGAGGCCGGTGATCCGCAGCTCAAGGCCGCCGACAACGCCTATCCGGAGATGGGGCGCCAGCAGTGGGACATCGGCATGGCGGTGCACGAGAGCAACCGCCAGCTGGCCTACGCCCTGGAGGGCGGGCTGGTCGAGCTGATCGGCTCCGGCGAACTGGCGAAGATCTACGCCCGCTACGGGCTGCGCTACGAGGTGCCGGAACTGTACGAGGGCGAGGTGCAGGCGCAGACCCGCGGCGACTGAGCGATCGCTCCCACGCTCCGCGTCCCTGTTTGCGGGCGCAGGAGCGCTATCGGTGCGCACGGCGCACCCTACACGGGAAGGAGGCAGGGAATGACGATCCGAAGCATGGGCCTGGCGCTGGGCTGGCTGCTGTTGAGCGGCCCCTTGTGGGCCGGCGAGAGCGATCCGCTGCAGTCGCCGATGTGGAGTTTCCACCAGACGCGCTTTCTCGGCGCGGCGCCCTACGAGTTCGACGAGCGGGTGCGCCTGAGCGCGCCGCCGTTCGCCGAGGATGCCCGCCAGGTGCCGATCAGCATCGACGCCACGGCGCTGGGCAGCGAGGTGGTGCGCATCCTCGCCTGGGCCGAGCTCAATCCGATTCCGCAGATCTTCAGTTTCTTCCCCACGGGGCCGGTGGCGCCGCGCATCGCCCTGAGCATCCGCGTCGAGCAGGCCACGCCGATCCGCGCCGCGGTGCTGACCCGCGACGGCGTCTGGCATGTCGGCTCGACCCGCGTCGACGCCGCCGGCGGCGGCTGCACCGCGCCCAGCGCGGTGCGCGCCCAGGGCGGCTGGGAAGACCACCTCGGCGAGGTGTTCGGCGCACGCTTCCCGATGGGCGAGGGCAGCCGCCTGCGCCTGCGGGTGTCGCATCCGATGGACAACGGCCTGTCCGGCGGCATCCCCGAGTTCTTCATCGAGCGTGCCGAGCTGCGCAGCGAGGCCGGCGAGGTGCTGGCCAGCCTGGAGCTGCACCCCTCGGTGAGCGAGAACCCGACCCTGACCCTGCAGCTGGGCGACCGCGAGGCCGGCCAGCGCCTGTGGCTGCGCGACAACAACGGCAACGAATTCGAAGCGGCGTTCTGAGCTTCGCCATCCGGCGCCGCGCCGCTGCGCGCGGTGCTTCCCTGCGGTTCGCCCCGCCCGATCCGGACGTTCGGCGCGGGTCTCCCGGGCGCGGTGCGCGGGCGCCGGGCGGGCCGCGCTCCCCCATCCCGCAAAGGAGACACCATGCGTCTGTTCAGCCTGCTTGTGGCGCTCTTCCTCAGCCTGCCGCTGGCGGCGGCCGAGCTGGTCTACGCTCTCGAACCGCGCCGGATCGCCGAAAACACCTGGCTGCTGGAAGGCAGCACCGAAAACTTCGCCATGAGCAACGGTGGCGACATCGTCAACGTGGCGTTCATCGTCACCGAGGCCGGGGTGGTGCTGATCGATACCGGCATCTCCAGGCGCTACGGCGAGGCGCTGCGCGCCGCCATCGGCCGGGTCACCGAGCGGCCGATCGTCCTGGTGATCAACACCCACCATCACCCCGACCACGTGTTCGGCAACCAGGCCTTCGGCGACGTGCCCATCGCCTCGCTGGCGCGCACCCGCGAGCTGCTCGCCGAGCAGGGGGCGGCGTTCGCCGACAACCTGTATCGCCTGCTCGGCGACTGGATGCGCGGCACCGAGGTGCTGCTGCCGGGCGAGACGCTGGAGCCCGGCGTGCGCGAGATCGGCGGCCATCGCCTGCGCATGCTGGCCTTCAGCGGGCATACCGGCGCCGATCTGGCGATCCTCGACGAGACCACCGGGGTGCTGTTCGCCGCCGACCTGGTGTTCTACCAGCGCGCCCTGACCACCCCGCAGACGCCGGGGCTGCAGATCTGGCTGGACGATCTGGCCGCGCTGGAGAAGCTGCCCTATGCGCTGCTGGTGCCCGGCCATGGCCCGGTGGCCAGCGGGCGCGAGCCTTTCGCGCAGATGCGCGACTACCTCGGCTGGCTCGACGGCCTGCTGCGCGACTCGGCCGCCGCCGGCCTGGACATGAACGAGGTGATGAACGCGCCGATTCCCGAGCGCTTCGCGGCCATCAGCCAGAGCCGTTTCGAGCTGATCCGCACGGTCACCCACCTGTACCCGAAGTACGAGGCGCAGGTGTTCCGGCAGGTCAACAGCGACTGATTTGCGACTTTCCGGTCGGATGCCTCATCCCTATGGCTAAAGTCGCATTGCAATTATCGTACTGTATTTAAATCAAGGCGTTGCCGGCCCGCTCGGGAGCTTTGCACAATGCTCCGGCCGCAACGCCCGGCCCTCTCCGGCCCTGCGGCACGCCCCCCGGGAACCACGAAATTGTCTAGGGAGACTTGCCCGTGCAGATAGGTATACCCCGCGAAACCCACGATGGCGAAACCCGCGTGGCCGCCACCCCGGAGACGGTCCGGAAGTTTGTCGCCCAGGGCCATCAGGTCGTCGTCGAGGCCGGCGCCGGGCGCGCCGCCTGCATCACCGACGGCGACTACGAGGCCGCCGGCGCCCGCCTGGCCGACGCCGGCGCCGCCCTCGGCGCCGAGCTGGTGCTCAAGGTCGCCGCCCCCAGTCCCGTCGAGCTGGCGCAGATGCGCCCGGGCGCGGTGCTGGTCGGCATGCTCAACCCCTTCGATAGCGCGCAGATCGAGCGCATGGCCGCGCAGGGCATCACCGCCTTCGCCCTGGAGGCGGCGCCGCGCACCTCGCGGGCGCAGAGCCTCGACGTGCTGTCCTCGCAGGCCAACGTCGCCGGCTACAAGGCGGTGATGCTCGCCGTCGACCACTACCCGCGCTTCATGCCGATGCTGATGACCGCCGCCGGCACGGTGAAGGCCGCCCGCGTGCTGGTGCTTGGCGCCGGCGTCGCCGGGCTGCAGGCGATTGCCACCGCGCGGCGCCTCGGCGCGGTGATCGAGGCCTCGGACGTGCGTCCGGCGGTCAAGGAGCAGGTGGAATCGCTCGGCGCCAAGTTCGTCGACGTGCCCTGCGAGACCGACGAGGAGCGCGAATGCGCCGAAGGCGTCGGCGGCTACGCGCGGCCGATGCCGGCCTCGTGGATGGCGCGCCAGGCCCAGGCGGTGCACGAGCGCGCCCGGCAGGCCGACATCGTCATCACCACCGCGCTGATCCCCGGGCGCAAGGCGCCGACCCTGCTGCACGAGGCCACCGTGGCCGAGATGAAGCCCGGCTCGGTGATCATCGACCTGGCCGCCGCCCAGGGCGGCAACTGCCCGCTGAGCGTGCCCGGCGAGGTGGTGGTGCGCCACGGCGTGACCCTGGTCGGCCACACCAACCTGCCGGCGCTGCTGCCGGCCGACGCCTCGGCCCTCTACGCGCGCAACCTGCTGGATTTCCTCAAGCTGGTGCTCGACCAGGACGGCCGCTTCCACCTCGACCGCGACGACGACATCGTCGCCGCCTGCCTGATGTGCGAAGGCGGCCAGGTGCTGCGCCGCAACGCCGCCTGAGCCCGCCCGTCAGTCCCCTTCGCGGACCACCTACAAGGACAACAACCATGGATCCGATCTCCGACGGTCTCTACAACCTGATCATCTTCGTGCTGGCGATCTACGTCGGCTACCACGTGGTGTGGAACGTCACCCCCGCACTGCACACCCCGCTGATGGCGGTCACCAACGCCATCTCCGCCATCGTCATCGTCGGCGCCATGCTGGCCGCGGCGCTGACCGAAACCGGCCTGGGCAAGACCATGGGCACCCTGGCCGTGGCCCTGGCCGCGGTCAACGTGTTCGGCGGCTTCCTGGTCACCCGGCGGATGCTCGACATGTTCAAGAAAAAGGCGCCGAAAGCCCCGGCGGAGGGTCGTTGAGATGAGCATGAACCTGATCACCAGCTGCTACCTGGTCGCCTCCATCTGCTTCATCCAGGCCCTCAAGGGCCTCTCCCACCCGACCAGCTCGCGCCGCGGCAACCTGTTCGGCATGGTCGGCATGGCCATCGCCGTGCTCACCACCGTCGCGCTGATCTTCAAGCTCGGCACCGAGATGGCCACCGCCGGCCTCGGCTACGTGATCCTCGGCCTGCTGCTCGGCGGCACGGCCGGCACGCTCATGGCCAAGCGCGTCGAGATGACCAAGATGCCCGAACTGGTCGCCTTCATGCACAGCATGATCGGCCTGGCCGCGGTGTTCATCGCCATCGCCGCGGTGGTCGAGCCGCAGTCGCTGGGCATCGTCGCGCAGCTGGGCGAGCCGATCCCCGCCGGCAACCGCCTGGAACTGTTCCTCGGCGCGGCCATCGGCGCCATCACCTTCTCCGGCTCGGTGATCGCCTTCGGCAAGCTGTCCGGCAAATACAGGTTCCGCCTGTTCCAGGGCGCCCCGGTGACCTTCGCCGGCCAGCACTGGCTGAACCTGGCCCTGGGCCTGGCCATCCTCGGCCTGGGTCTGGCCTTCACCTTCAGCGGTGACCTGACCGCCTTCGCCGTGCTGCTGGCGCTGGCCTTCGTCATCGGCGTGCTGATCATCATCCCGATCGGCGGCGCCGACATGCCGGTGGTGGTGTCGATGCTCAACAGCTACTCGGGCTGGGCGGCGGCCGGCATCGGCTTCTCGCTGAACAACGCGATGCTGATCGTCGCCGGCAGCCTGGTCGGATCGAGCGGCGCGATCCTCTCCTACATCATGTGCAAGGCGATGAACCGCTCGTTCTTCAACGTGATCCTCGGCGGCTTCGGCGCCGAAGCCGGCGCCGGCGTTCAGGGCGGCAGCCAGGAACAGCGCCCGGTGAAGAGCGGCTCGGCGGACGACGCCGCCTTCCTGCTGGGCAACGCCGACAGCGTGATCATCGTCCCCGGCTACGGCCTGGCGGTGGCGCGCGCCCAGCACGCGCTGATGGAACTGGCGGAGAAACTGGCGCAGCGCGGGATCAGCGTGAAATACGCCATCCACCCGGTGGCCGGGCGGATGCCGGGGCACATGAACGTGCTGCTGGCCGAAGCCGAGGTGCCCTACGAGCAGGTGTTCGAGATGGACGACATCAACCCCGAGTTCGGCCAGACCGACGTGGTGCTGGTGCTGGGCGCCAACGACGTGGTGAACCCGGCGGCGAAGACCGACCCGCACTCGCCGATTGCCGGGATGCCGATCCTCGACGCGTACAAGGCCAGAACCGTGATCGTCAACAAGCGCTCGATGGCCAGCGGCTACGCGGGTCTGGACAACGAACTGTTCTACATGGACAAGTCGATGATGGTGTTCGGCGACGCCAAGAAGGTGCTCGAAGACATGGTCAAGGCGGTCGGCTGACCCCCGGCCTCGGCCGTCCCGGACCCTCGACGCCGCAACCGCCACCGTGCCCCGGTGGCGGTTGCGGCGTCTTGCCGTTGGCGCAGCGCCTGCCGCCCGGCGGGCGGGTATTGCTACCAAGGAAGCAGGTCTTTGCTCCCCGCGATCAATTGTTGCGCCACCCCCTGCGGCGAAGAATTCGTCACAGACCGGGAAAAATTCCCGGCGATAACAATGAACCCGCAGAGGTAGCCGCAATGAAGCACTCCGGTCTCACCCATTCCTTCGCCAGGACCACGCTGGGCCTCGCGCTGGCGCTGTCCGGCCTGTCCGCCTGGGCCGTCACCGACGAGGACATCCTCAAGGACGCGCAGACCCCCAGCGAGGTGGTCACCAACGGCCTCGGCCTGCAGGGTCAGCGCTACAGCACCCTGGATACCCTCAACGCCAACAACGTCACCCAGCTGCGGCCGGTGTGGGCGTTCTCCTTCGGCGGCGAGAAGCAGCGCGGCCAGCAGGCCCAGCCGCTGATCAAGGATGGCGTGATGTACATGACCGCCTCCTACTCGCGGGTGTTCGCGGTGGATGCGCGCACCGGCAAGGAACTGTGGCAGTACGACGCGCGCCTGCCCGACGGCATCATGCCGTGCTGCGACGTGATCAACCGCGGCGTCGCCCTGTACGGCGACCTGGTGATCTTCGGCACCCTCGACGCCAAGCTGGTCGCTCTCAACAAGGACACCGGCAAGGTGGTGTGGAAGAAGACCGTGGCCGACTACAAGGCCGGCTACTCGATCACCGCCGCGCCGCTGGTGGTCAACGGCAAGCTGATCACCGGCGTGTCCGGCGGCGAGTTCGGCGTGGTCGGCAAGATCGAGGCCTACAACCCGAAGAACGGCGAGCTGCTGTGGACCCGTCCGACCGTGGAAGGCCACATGGGCTACGTCTGGAAGGACGGCAAGAAGGTCGAGAACGGCATCACCGGCGGCGAGGCCGGCAAGTCCTGGCCGGGCGACCTGTGGAAGACCGGCGGCGCGGCGCCGTGGCTGGGCGGCTACTACGACCCGGAAACCAACCAGCTGCTGTTCGGCACCGGCAACCCGGCCCCGTGGAACTCGCACCTGCGCCCCGGCGACAATCTCTACTCGTCCTCGCGCCTGGCGCTGAACCCGGACGACGGCACCATCAAGTGGCACTTCCAGACCACCCCGCACGACGGCTGGGACTACGACGGCGTCAACGAGCTGGTGTCGTTCAACTACCAGGACGGCGGCAAGACCGTGAAGGCGGCGGCCACCGCCGACCGCAACGGCTTCTTCTACGTGCTCGACCGCACCAACGGCAAGTTCATCCGTGGCTTCCCGTTCGTCGACAAGATCACCTGGGCCAAGGGCCTGGACAAGAACGGCCGGCCGATCTACGACGACGCCAACCGTCCGGGCTCGCCGAACGATGCCGGCGCGCAGGGCAAGACCGTCACCGTGGCGCCGTCCTTCCTCGGCGGCAAGAACTGGATGCCGATGGCCTACAGCCAGGACACCGGGCTGTTCTACGTGCCCTCCAACGAGTGGAGCATGGACATCTGGAACGAGGGCACCGCCTACAAGAAGGGCGCGGCCTACCTCGGCGCCGGCTTCACCATCCACCCGCTCAACGAGGACTACATCGGCGTGCTGCGCGCCATCGACCCGAAGACCGGCAAGGAAGTCTGGCGCTACAAGAACTACGCGCCGCTGTGGGGCGGCGTGCTGGCCACCAAGGGCAACCTGGTGTTCACCGGCAACCCGGAAGGCTACCTGATGGCTTTCGACGCCAAGACCGGCAAGAAACTCTACGAGTTCAACACCGGCTCGGGCGTGATCGGCTCGCCGGTCACCTGGGAGATGGACGGCGAGCAGTACGTCTCGGTGCTGTCCGGCTGGGGCGGCGCGGTGCCGCTGTGGGGCGGCGAGGTGGCCAAGCGCATCAAGGACTTCAACCAGGGCGGCATGGTCTGGACCTTCAAGCTGCCCAAGGAAGTGGCGGCGGTGGCCAAGCGCTGACCGGGCGCCATGCCGGCGTCCGGTGAGGCCTGGCCGAACCTGGACTGCCTGACGGAGGCGGAGCGATGGCTCCGCCTCCGTCGTTTCAGGCCTCCTGCAGCGGCCAGTCCCAGTGACTGGAGCCCTCAGCCGCCAGCGCCTCGAAATGCCGGTCGATCCGTGCCAGCAGCGCGGCGTCGGTCTGTGCGTCCAGGCCGGGGTAGGGCGCGCCGAGGTAGTTGCCGTCGTAGGTCAGTACCGCCGCCGCCGTGCCGTGGCGCTCGTAGAGCGAGCGGATCAGCTGGCACTCCTTGTCTTCGGGCGGCGCGCAGCGCAACGCGTAGAGCAGGGCCAGCGCGGTGGCGAACTCCAGGCGCTCGGTGGTCAGGCCGAACTGCCGGGCCAGGTCGATGCTGCCGAGTATCCGCTCGCGCCGTTGCAGCTTGCGCAGCGGGTCGCGCGCCACGCGCTGGCAGGGGTCCTTGAAGGAGCGCCGGCAGCGCTGCAGGAAATTGTCGATGAAGCGGTCGGCGAACGGCGCGAGCGCCGGGTTCTCGCGCAGCAGGGCCGGCTTGATCTCCCGGTCGACCACCTGGCGCGCCAGTTGCTGCACGCGCTCGTCGCCCATGCCCTGGCCGATGCTCGGGTAGCCGAGCAGGCTGGCGTACCAGGCGATGATCGCGTGGGTGCCGTTGAGCAGGCGATTCTTCAGCTTCTGGATGGCGGCGATGTCGTCCACCGTCTGCACCTGGCAGAGTCGCTCCAGCAGCGCGCCGCCTTTCTGCGCGTAGAGCGGCATGTCGGGGCCGCTGCTGAACAGGCTCAGGCTATGGCTGCCCAGTTCGCTGAGCGGCGCCAGATGGCCGAGGCGGGTGCTCAGCTGTTGCAGGCTTTCCTCGGAGGCGGTGCGCGGGCTGGTCAGGTGCAGTTCGCCGAGACTGTCCTCCAGCCGGCGCAGCTCGTGCAGACGCAGGCGCAGTTGCTTGCGCAGCAGCTCGCGCGGGGTTTTCGAAACGATGCGGTTGACCACCGTCTCGCTGAACTCCACGCGGGCGAGCAGGGCGTCGGCCTCGTCCGCGTCCATCTGGCGCAGCAGTTCGTCGCGAACGCAGCGCCGCGTGAAGGCTGCGCCGCCCAGCTTGTTGAGCACCACCAGCAGGGTCAGCGGCTCGGCATCCCCGGCGAAGCGGGCCTGCAGCCCTCGTGCGATCTGCCCGGCTTGCTGGCGGATGGCGTTCTCCGGCAGGCAGATGGCGACGAGGGCCGTCTCGCGATACAGCTCCTGCATGGCGTGCGGGTCGTTGATGTCGATCAGGCGCACATGCTCGATGGCCTGCTCGAAGGCGCGGTTGGCGTAATGCACGGCGTACCGGCCGAAGGCATTGACCAGATTGCGCAGTGCCTGGTCGCTGGTGGCGCCGACGATCTCCTGGGGGCGGGTGTAACCGTCCCAGTGGGCCAGCACCTGGGCCAGGTAGCCGCCGCCCATGGCGCCGAAGCCGTGGATGCCGACCTTGAGGTCGTTGCGGGTCGCCGGAAAGGGATCGGTCAGGCGCGGCACGGGCCGGCTCGGCAGGCAGGGACGCAGGTCGGCGAGAAAGTCGGTCATGCACTGGCAGTAGCGGAAGGCCAGGGCGCGCACCTCCGCGCAGGGTTCCTTGATGTCGCGAATGGCGATCACCAGGGTGCCCGCGGCGGCGGCCGAGCGGATGCCGTTCTCCGAGTCCTCGAAACTCAGGCAGTGCTGCGGCTCGCAGTTGAGGCTGGCACTGGCGGTGAGGAAGATCTCCGGATGCGGCTTGCCGCGCGCCACCTCGTCGCCGCAGACGGTGATATCGAAGTACTTCATCACTCCGGCGTTGATCAGGTATTCCTCGGCGATGGCCCGGCGGCTCGAAGTGGCGACCGCCAGCAGCAGGCCGGCGGCCTTGAGGTGTTCCAGCACCTCGAACAGGCCCGGTTTGAGGGGAACGCCATACTTGCGTACATAGGCCAGCTCCAGTTCATCGGCGCGCTGGCGAATGGCGCTGTAGGGGTAGTCGGGGCCGTAGTGCTGGCGGGCGAGGGCTTCGGCCTTGCGGGCGCTGAGCCCCAGGGAGTCGGTCAGGACGGCGTCGCTGATCGGCTGGCCAAAGAGCTGGGTGGAGGCTTGCTTGAGGGTACTGAAGCGCAGGCGCTCGGTATCGAACAGGGTGCCGTCCATGTCGAAGATGGCGGCGTGAATCTGTCTTTCCTGAAAAATCATTGAAAATTCCTTGACTTGTTCGCTAGTTCTGCGATTTCTCCGTGAGGGGCTTAGGGTGTTTTTTTACCTTAACATGAAAAACGCCCCTGTCTGCCCGAGGGCGATCCCTGGTCCGGGCAGACCACGCACCCGCCGCCGCCCTGCGGCGGGTGCGTGGCCGGGTCGTCTTGCACGGGCCTGTGACCAGTCGGGTACGGGCGGGAGGGCGCTGGCGCGCAGCCTGCAGGCTGCGGGTATTTCCGGGGCTGGCCCGGTCTCGTCTTCTGCGGCTGCCGCGCGGCAGCCGTCGGCGGGAGGGCGCGGGCAAGGGGTTATGGCTTACTACCAAATAACGAGTTTCGCTGTTCCATCGGTGCATACCGGGCCGGTGGGTGGACTGCCAACATCCACTCACAGTCCACGCAAGAACCAGACCGGACCGCAACAATAAAAGAGAGGCCACGAGCATGATCTACGCACAACCGGGTACCGCAGGCGCCATCCTTTCCCTCAAGCCGCGCTATGGCAACTACATCGGCGGCGAGTTCGTCGCGCCGGTCAAGGGCCAGTATTTCACCAACACCTCGCCGGTCACCGGCGAGGTGATCGCCGAGTTCCCGCGCTCCACCGCCGAGGACATCGAGCTGGCGCTGGACGCCGCCCACGCCGCGGCCGACGCCTGGGGCCGCACCTCGGTGCAGGACCGCTCCAACATCCTGTTGAAGATCGCCGACCGCATCGAGCAGAACCTCGAAGTGCTGGCCGTCGCCGAGACCTGGGACAACGGCAAGGCGGTGCGCGAGACGCTGAACGCCGACGTGCCGCTGGCCGTCGATCACTTCCGCTACTACGCCGGCTGCATCCGCGCCCAGGAAGGCAGCGCCGCCGAGATCAACGAGCACACCGCCGCCTACCACTTCCATGAGCCGCTGGGCGTGGTCGGGCAGATCATCCCGTGGAACTTCCCGCTGCTGATGGCGGCCTGGAAGCTGGCTCCGGCGCTGGCCGCCGGCAATGCCATCGTCCTCAAGCCGGCCGAGCAGACTCCGCTGTCGATCACCGTGCTGGTCGAGCTGATCGGCGACCTGCTGCCGCCGGGCGTGCTGAACATCGTTCAGGGCTTCGGTCGCGAGGCCGGCGAGGCGCTGGCCACCAGCAAGCGCATCGCCAAGATCGCCTTCACCGGCTCCACCCCGGTCGGCTCGCACATCCTCAAGTGCGCCGCCGAGAACATCATCCCCAGCACCGTCGAGCTGGGCGGCAAGTCGCCGAACATCTTCTTCGAAGACATCATGCGCGCCGAGCCGGAGTTCATCGAGAAAGCCGCCGAAGGCCTGGTGCTGGCGTTCTTCAACCAGGGCGAGGTGTGCACCTGCCCGTCGCGCGCGCTGGTCCAGGAGTCGATCTACGACGAATTTATGCAGGTGGTGATGAAGAAGATCGGCCAGATCAAGCGCGGCAACCCGCTGGACACCGAGACCATGGTGGGCGCCCAGGCTTCCGACCAGCAGTTCGAGAAGATCCTCTCCTACTTCGACATCGCCCGCGCCGAAGGCGCCCAGGTGCTCACCGGCGGCGCCGCCGAGCGTCTGGAAGGCAGCCTGACCGGCGGCTACTACATCCAGCCGACCCTGCTCAAGGGCACCAACGACATGCGCGTGTTCCAGGAGGAAATCTTCGGCCCGGTGGTCAGTGTCACTACCTTCAAGGACGAAGCCGAAGCCCTGGCCATCGCCAACGACACCGAGTTCGGCCTCGGCGCCGGCGTGTGGACCCGCGACATCAACCGCGCCTACCGCATGGGCCGCGGCATCAAGGCCGGTCGCGTGTGGACCAACTGCTACCACCTGTACCCGGCGCACGCCGCCTTCGGTGGCTACAAGAAGTCCGGCGTCGGCCGCGAAACCCACAAGATGATGCTCGACCACTACCAGCAGACCAAGAACCTGCTGGTCAGCTACGACATCAAGCCGCTGGGCTTCTTCTAAGCACCGGGCTGGCGGGTGCAGCCCCGCCAGCCTTGCAGGCTTTGCTCCCCTCGGCGCGCTCCACGGCCGCCACGACTGTGTGTTGCTTGTCGATGCGCTCCCCCGGGCGCGGTTGCCGGCGGTCCTTCCCCGCTCCGGCAGCTGGTATCGAACGCGGCTTCGGCCGCGTTTTTTTTCGTCCGCACGATGCCGGCGCCCGGCCGCATGGCGTCTGCGCCGGCGGGTCTACCAAGGTCAGCGAAAACTCCTTCCAAAGTACCATTGGGCTGGCGCCGCGCAGGGCGCATAACTGTGCTTGCCGGAATTCGCCGGCCTGACAACAAGAGGACTGCGCCATGTGGACCAAGCCCGCCTTCACCGATCTGCGCATTGGCTTTGAAGTGACCATGTACTTCGCCAACCGTTGATCCACACAGCCCCGGCTCGCCGGGGCTTCCCATTCGGGGACTGCCCATGCACATCCGCATTCTCGGTTCCGCCGCCGGCGGCGGTTTCCCGCAGTGGAACTGCAACTGCCGCAACTGTCGCGGCCTGCGCGAAGGCACCCTGCGTGCCAGTGCGCGTACCCAATCTTCCATCGCCCTGTCCGACGACGGGGTCAACTGGATCGTCTGTAACGCCTCGCCCGACATCCGCGTGCAGATCGAATCCTTCCCGGCCCTGCAGCCGGCCCGCGCGGTGCGCGACACCGCGATCCGCGCGCTGATCCTGCTGGACAGCCAGATCGACCACACCACCGGCCTGCTCACCCTGCGCGAGGGCTGCCCGCACGAGGTGTGGTGTAGCGAGATGGTGCACCAGGACCTGACCAGCGGCTTCCCGCTGTTCAACATGCTCAGCCACTGGCACGGCGGCCTGAACTGGCGGCGCATCGAACTGGACCGCGGCTTCACCGTCGAGGCCTGCCCGGCGCTGCGTTTCACGCCGATCCCGCTGCGCAGCGCGGCGCCGCCGTACTCGCCGCACCGCAACGACCCGCACCCGGGCGACAACCTCGGCCTGCTGATCGAGGACACCGTCACCGGCGGCACGCTGTTCTACGCTCCGGGCCTCGGCCAGGTGGACGGCGCGCTGCTGGAGTGGATGGGCCGCGCCGACTGCCTGCTGGTCGACGGCACCCTGTGGCGCGACGACGAGATGATCCACGCCGGCTGCGGCAGCAAGCTGGGCAGCGAGATGGGCCACCTGCCGCAGAGCGGCGAGGGCGGCATGCTCGAAGTGCTCGAACGCCTGCCCGAACCGCGCAAGGTGCTCATCCACATCAACAACACCAACCCGATTCTCGACGAGGACTCGCCCGAGCGCGCCGAGCTGGACGCCCGCGGCGTCGAGGTCGCCTGGGACGGCATGAGCATCGTGCTGTAAGGCGGATCGTAGGGTGGGTTGCAACCCACCAACCGGCCGCAAGGCGCGGCCGTGGCGATGTCTGGCGACATCGATGGTGGGTTACGCCGCGTTGCGGCTGAACCACCCTGCGCCAGATGCCAGGCACCAGCAGAACAACAACGAGCCGCGCCGGTCGCGGCCACCCGAGGAGCCGTGATGACCCAGACTGCCATGAGCCCCGCCGAATTCGAGCAGGCGCTGCGCGCCAAGGGCGCCTACTACCACATCCACCACCCGTTCCACGTCGCCATGTACGAAGGCCGCGCCACGCGCGAGCAGATCCAGGGCTGGGTGGCCAACCGTTTTTACTACCAGGTGTGCATCCCGGTGAAGGACGCGGCGATCATGGCCAACTGCCCGGACCGCGACACCCGCCGGGAGTGGATCCAGCGCATCGTCGACCACGACGGCGCGCCGGGCGAGGAGGGCGGCATCGAGGCCTGGCTGCGCCTGGGCGAGGCGGTCGGCCTGGATCGCGCGCAACTGCTGTCCCAGGAGCTGGTGCTGCCCGGGGTGCGCTTCGCGGTGGACGCCTACGTCAACTTCGCCCGCCGCGCGTCCTGGCAGGAAGCGGCCAGCAGCTCGCTGACCGAGCTGTTCGCCCCGCACATCCACCAGTCGCGCCTGGACGCCTGGCCGGCGCACTACCCGTGGATCGACCCGACCGGCTACGACTACTTCCGCAAGCGCCTCAAGGAAGCGCGCCGTGACGTCGAGCACGGCCTGCGCATCACCCTGGCGCACTACACCACCTGGCAGGCCCAGCAGCGCATGCTGGAGATTCTGCAGTTCAAGCTCGACGTGCTGTGGAGCATGCTCGATGCCATGAGCATGGCCTACGAGCTGGAGCGCCCGCCGTACCACACGGTCACCGCCGAGCGGGTCTGGCACCGGGGGATCGCGCTGTGAACGAGATACGCCACGAGCAGGTGCCGGTGCTGCGCCGCGGCTTCCGCTTCCAGTGGGAGCCGGTGCAGGACTGCCATGTGCTGCTCTATCCCGAGGGCATGATCAAGCTCAACGGCAGCGCCGGGGCGATCCTCGGCGAGGTCGACGGGGTGCGCAGCGTCGCCGCCATCGCCGCCGACCTGCAAGCGCGCTTCCCCGATGCCGAGGGCATCGCCGAGGACATCCTGGCTTTCCTGGAGGTGGCGCGTGAGCGTTTCTGGATCGAGTTTCGCTAAGCCGGAGCACGTGCCCGGCCCGCCGCTGTGGCTGCTGGCCGAGCTGACCTACCGCTGCCCGCTGCAGTGCCCGTACTGCTCCAATCCGCTGGACTTCGCCCGGCACCAGGAGGAACTGACCACCGCACAGTGGATCGAGGTGTTCCGCCAGGCCCGCGAGCTGGGCGCCGCCCAGCTGGGCTTTTCCGGCGGCGAGCCGCTGGTGCGCCAGGACCTCGCCGAGCTGATCGCCGCGGCCCGCGAGCTGGGCTACTACACCAACCTGATCACCTCGGGCATCGGCCTGACCGAAGCGCGCATCGCCGAGTTCGCCGAGGCCGGCCTCGACCATATCCAGATCAGCTTCCAGGCTGCCGACGAGGAGGTGAACAACCTGCTGGCCGGATCAAAGAAGGCCTTCGCCCACAAGCTGGAGATGGCCCGCGCGGTGAAGCAGCACGGCTACCCGATGGTGCTCAACTTCGTCACCCACCGGCACAACATCGACAATATCGAGCAGATCATCCGCCTGTGCCTGGAGCTGGAGGCCGACTTCGTCGAATTGGCCACCTGCCAGTTCTACGGCTGGGCCGAGCTGAACCGCGCCGGGCTGTTGCCGACGAAAGCGCAGCTGGAGCGCGCCGAGCGCATTACCAACGAGTGGCGCGACCGGCTGGCCGCCGAAGGCCACCCGTGCAAGCTGATCTTCGTCACCCCCGACTACTACGAGGAGCGTCCCAAGGCGTGCATGAACGGCTGGGGCAGCCTGTTCCTCGACATCACCCCGGACGGCACCGCGCTGCCCTGCCACAGCGCCAGAAGCCTGCCGGTACAGTTCCCCAAGGTCACCGAGCACAGCCTGAAGCACATCTGGTACGACTCCTTCGGCTTCAACCGCTACCGCGGCGACGACTGGATGCCCGAGCCGTGCCGCTCCTGCGACGAGAAGGAGCGCGATTTCGGCGGCTGCCGCTGCCAGGCGTTCCTGCTCACCGGCGACGCCGACAACGCCGACCCGGTGTGCAGCAAATCGGCGCATCACGGCCTGATCCTCGACGCCCGTCGCGAGGCCGAGGAGGCGCCGTGGAGTCTGGAGCAGCTGACCCAGCGCAACGTCCGCGCTTCGCAGATCATCTGCAAGGGCTGAGGGCGGGCAGATGAGCCGTGCCAAGGGGCTGATCGTTCCTGCGCCCCCGCGAGGGAGCGCCGCCGCCCCGGCGTCCTGTGGGCATTCGAATCCCTCCGCGCCGGCTTGCGAACCTGGGCCCCGGCGACCGGCCGAGGCTGCCGAGCCGTTGCCCTGCGGCGACTGGTCGAGCGCCTGGAGCGCCGAACGGGCCGCCGCGGCCAGCCGCGACTTTGCCGAGCTGCGCGCCGGCCTCGGTGGCCTGCTGTGGCTGCAGTTCGACCCTAACGAAGCGGCCTGCAGCCTGTGGCGGTGGCGCGCCGGCCGGGCGCGTCGGCTGACCCCGGCGGGCTTCTCGGTGCGCAGCCGGGTCTACGAGTACGGCGGCGGCGCCTTCTGCGTGACCGACGTCGGCGTGGCGCTGGTCGGCGAGGCCGACCAGCAGCTCTACCACCTGCCGCTGACCGAGAGCGACGCGCCGGGCGCCCTGCGCGCGCTGAGCGCCGATCCCGACTGCCGCTACGGCGACCTGCATTTCGCCCCGGCCTGGCAGGCGGTGCTGGCGGTGGAGGAGCGCCGCGAGGGCGGGGCGGTGGTGCACCGGCTGGTGGCCCTGGCGCTGGAGGATGGGGCTCGGCGGGTGCTGGCCGAGGGCGCCGATTTCTACGCCGCGCCCAGGCTGTCCGCCGACGGGCGCAGTCTGGCGTGGGTCGAGTGGGACCGCCCCGAACTGCCGTGGACCGCGACCCGCCTGTGCCGGGCGCAGGTGGCGGTCGATGGCTCGCTCGGCCTGTGCGAGGTGCTGGCCGGCGGCGCGGGCGAGGAGTCGTTGCAGCAACCGATCTTCACTGACGGTGGCCGGCTGACCTGCCTGAGCGACCGCGACGGCTGGTGGCGGCCGTGGGCGGAACAGGATGGGCAATGGCGCCCGGTTTCTTCGGTGGAAAGCGCTGACGCGGTTTTCCACCCTGGGGCCGGGGTCGAGTGTAGGGTGGACAACGGCGCAGCCTTGTCCACCACCGGCACCGCTGCTTGGAGCACCCCCCGCCCCATGGCGTCGGCCGACCACGCCCCGGCGCCCTGGCAACTGGGCACGGTCAGCCACCTGCCGCTGGCCGGCGGCGGCTGGCTGCTGGCGCGTCTGGAGGAGGGCTGGGGCCTCTTGGTCGAGCGCGACGCGGCCGGCCGCGAGCGGCGTCTGGCGCCGGAGTTCTCGCGCTTCCGCCAGCTCGCCGCCGACGCGCGGTACTTCTACTGCATCGCCGCCGCGCCGGAGCGGCTGCCGGCGCTGCTGGCCATCGCCCGCGACTCGGGGGCGGTCGAGATACTCGCCGGCGGCGAGCGGCCGCTGGCCGAGGCCGAACTGTCGCGTCCGCAGTCGATCCGCTTCGCCACGGGGGACGGCGAGAGCGCCCAGGCGTTCTTCTATGCGCCGCGCAATGCCGCCTGTAGCGTGCCGGCCGGCGAGCGGCCACCGCTGGTGCTGTTCCTCCACGGCGGGCCGACCTCGGCCTGCTACCCGGTGTTCGACCCGCGCATCCAGTTCTGGACCCAGCGCGGCTTCGCCGTGGCCGACCTCAACTACCGCGGCTCCAGCGGCTTCGGCCGCGCCTGCCGGCTGCGCCTCGAGGGCGCTTGGGGCGACATCGAGGTGGCGGACGCCGTGGCGCTGGTACGCCACCTCGGCGCGCAGGGGCTGATCGATCCGGCGCGCGCCTTCATCCGCGGCGCCAGCGCTGGCGGCTACACCGCGCTGTGCGCGCTGGCCTTCCACGACGTCTTCCGCGGCGGCGCCAGCCTGTACGGGGTCAGCGACCCGCTGAGCCTGCGCCGCGCCACCCACAAGTTCGAGGGCGACTACCTGGACTGGCTGATCGGCGACCCCGTGCGCGACGCCGAACGCTACGCGGCGCGCACGCCGCTCCATCACGCCGGGCGTATCCGCGCGCCGCTGATCTTCTTCCAGGGCGGGCTGGACGCCGTGGTGGTGCCGCAGCAGACCGAGGCGATGGTCGCCGCGCTGCAGGACAACGGCGTGGCGGTCGAGTACCGCCTGTACCCGGAGGAGCGCCATGGTTTCCGTCAGTCGGCCAGTCTGGCCGACGCCCTGCAGTGCGAATGGCGGTTCTACCGGCGCCTGCTGGCAGACCGGGGCGATGCATGAGCGCCGATGGATTGCAATGGCCGGGCAATCCAGTAGGCTGTGGTCCGGTACACATTTCATAACAAAAATGACGCTCGCCAGGTTTCCCATGTCGCAGGCCATTACCCCGCTCCGCAAGTTCGTCAGTCCGGAAATCATCTTCGGCGCCGGCTCCCGCCATTCGGTCGGCAACTACGCCGCGACCTTCGGCGCGCGCCGGGTGCTGGTGGTGTCCGATCCGGGAGTGGTGGAGGCCGGCTGGGCGGGCGATGTGCTGGCCAGCCTCGACCGGCAGGGCATCCCTCACGTGCTGTTCACCGCGGTGTCGCCCAACCCGCGAGTCGAGGAGGTGATGGCCGGCGCCGAGCTGTACCGCGCCAGCGCCTGCGACGTGATTGTCGCGGTGGGCGGCGGCAGTCCGATGGACTGCGCCAAGGCCATCGGCATCGTCGCCGCCCACGGGCGCAGCATCCTCGAATTCGAGGGCGTCGACACCATCCGCATGCCCAGCCCGCCGCTGATCCTGATCCCCACCACCGCCGGCACCTCGGCGGACGTGTCGCAGTTCGTGATCATCTCCAACCAGACCGAGCGGATGAAGTTCTCCATCGTCAGCAAGGCGGTGGTGCCGGACGTGTCGCTGATCGACCCGGAAACCACGCTGAGCATGGACCCGTTCCTCTCCGCCTGTACCGGCATCGATGCGCTGGTGCATGCCATCGAGGCCTTCGTGTCCACCGGCAGCGGGCCGCTCACCGACCCCCACGCGCTGGAGGCGATCCGGCTGATCGGCGGCAATCTGGTAGCGATGATCGCCAATCCGCAGGACATCGCCCTGCGCGAGCAGATCATGCTCGGCAGCATGCAGGCCGGCCTGGCGTTCTCCAACGCCATCCTCGGCGCGGTGCATGCGATGAGCCACAGCCTCGGCGGCTTCCTCGACCTGCCCCACGGGCTGTGCAACGCGGTGCTGGTCGAGCATGTGGTGGCGTTCAACTTCGACGCCGCGCCGGAGCGCTTTCGCCGGGTCGCCGAGACCCTGGGCATCGACTGCCGCGGCCTGACCCCGCCGCAGGTGCGCGCGCGACTGGTCGAGCACCTGATCGCCTTCAAGCAGGCGGTCGGCTTCGAGGACAACCTGCGCCGCCACGGCGTCGGCAGTGCCGACATTCCCTTCCTGTCCCGGCATGCCATGCGCGATCCGTGCATCCTGACCAACCCGCGGCAGTCGACCCAGCGCGACGTCGAGGTGGTGTATGGCGAAGCCCTCTGAAGGCGAGGTGCGGCCCAACGTCGCCGATCTGCTGGGTCTGGGCAGTCATTCGGCGCGCAAGAGCTACTACCCGGAGCTGGCCGCGCGCCTCGACGAGCTGGAGCGCGAACGCAACCGCTACAAGTGGCTGTTCGAGCATGCCGTGCACGGCATCTTCCAGGCCGGCCTGCAGGACGGCATCCGCGCCGCCAACCCGGCGCTGGCGCACATGCTTGGCTACGACGATCCGCAGGAGGTGCTGTGGTCGCAGCACGATCTGGCCGAGCACCTGTTCGCCGGCGGCGCCGCCGAGCTGGCACGGATCGGCGCGGTGCTGCGCGAGGGCAAGGGGCTGTTCGGCTACGAAACGCGGCTGCGCCGCCGCGACGGCAGCCACATCGACGTGGTGATGAACCTGCTGCTCAAGCCCGATGCCGAGGGGCTGGTCGAGGGCTTCGTCGCCGACATCACCGAGCGCAAGCAGGCCCAGCTGCGTCAGCAGCAGATCAACGTCGAGCTGGAGCGGCGCGTCGCCGAGCGCACCGCCGAGCTGCTCGAAGCCAATCGCCACCTGCAGCAGGAAATCCGCCAACGCGAGCGCATCCAGTGCGAGCTGCGCGAGGCGCGCGACGCCGCCGAGGCGGCCAACCAGAGCAAGGACAAGTACCTGGCGGCGGCCAGCCACGATCTGCTGCAGCCGCTCAACGCCGCGCGCCTCTTGATCGCCACCCTGCGCGAGCGCAGTTTGCCGGCCGGCGAGGCCACGCTGGTGGAGCGCACCCACCAGGCCCTGGAGGGCGCCGAGGACCTGCTCGCCGACCTGCTCGACATCGCCCGTCTGGACAGCCGGGCGATCCGCCCGGACCCGGCCGTCTACCGCCTCGACGAGCTGCTGGCGCCGCTGGCCTCGGAGTTCCAGCCGGTGGCGGAGGCCGCGGGGCTGCAGCTGCGCGTGCGCATCCCGCGCCTGGCGGTGAACACCGACTTCCGCCTGCTCACCCGCATCCTGCGCAACTTCCTCAGCAATGCCTGCCGCTACACCGGCGAGGGCCGCGTGCTGCTCGGCTGCCGGCGGCGCGGCGCGCGCCTGCTGGTGGAGGTGTGGGACACCGGGCGCGGCATTCCGGCCGACAAGCTGGAGGAGATCTTCCTCGAATTCAACCAGCTCGACGGCAGCCGCCGCGGCGAGCGCAAGGGCGTCGGCCTGGGGCTGGCCATCGTCGAGCGTATCGCGCGGATGCTCGACTATCCGATCCGCGTGCGCTCGCAGCCGGGGCGCGGCTCGGTGTTTAGCATCGAGGTGCCGCTGGCCGAATACGCCGCGGCGCAACCCGCCGTGGCGCCCGTCGAGCGCCCCGGCGATCCGCTGCCGGGGCGTCGCGTGCTGGTGGTCGACAACGAGCCGGACATCCAGGCGAGCATGCAGGCGCTGCTTGTCCAGTGGGGATGCGAGGCGCGGGTGGCCGGCAGCCTGGAGGAGGCGCGCGGGCAGTTGCAGGGCTGGCAGGCCGAGCTGCTGCTGGTCGACTATCACCTCGACGCCGGGGCCAACGGTTGCGACCTGATCCGCGCGCTGCGCGCGGAGCACGGCAGCGCGCTGCCCGCGGTGGTCGTCTCCGCCGAGCGCAGCGAGCAGTGCCGCCGTCGCCTGCACGAGCACGGGATTCCGCTGCTCAACAAGCCGGTCAAGCCGGGCAAGCTGCGCGCGGTGCTCAGCCAGTTCCTCGGCTAGGCCGGCGCTCCTCAGTGCAATTTGCCCCGCGCTTCGCTAGCATGGCGCCCCACGCTTTTCAGCCGTAGCGAACAGATCGATGAGTTATCAGGTACTCGCCCGCAAGTGGCGTCCGCGCTCGTTCCGCGAAATGGTCGGCCAGACCCATGTGCTCCGGGCCCTGATCAATGCGCTGGACAACCAGCGCCTGCACCACGCCTATCTGTTCACCGGCACCCGCGGGGTGGGCAAGACCACCATCGCGCGCATCCTCGCCAAGTGCCTGAACTGCGAGCAGGGGGTCAGCTCCACGCCCTGCGGGCAGTGTTCGGTGTGCCGGGAGATCGACGAGGGGCGTTTCATCGACCTGATCGAGGTGGACGCGGCCAGCCGCACCAAGGTGGAGGACACCCGCGAACTGCTCGACAACGTGCAGTACGCGCCGAGCCGCGGGCGCTACAAGGTCTACCTGATCGACGAAGTGCACATGCTCTCCACGCACTCGTTCAACGCCCTGCTCAAGACCCTCGAAGAGCCGCCGCCGCACGTCAAGTTCCTGCTTGCCACCACCGACCCGCAGAAGCTGCCGGTGACCATTCTCTCGCGCTGCCTGCAGTTCTCGCTGAAGAACATGCCGCCGGAGCGGGTGGTCGAGCACCTGACGCATGTACTGGGCGCCGAGCAGATTCCCTTCGAGGAAGATGCGTTGTGGCTGCTCGGCCGCGCCGCCGACGGTTCGATGCGCGACGCCATGAGTCTCACCGACCAGGCCATCGCCTTCGGCGAGGGACGGGTACTGGCCGCCGACGTGCGGGCGATGCTCGGCACCCTCGATCACGGCCAGGTCTACGGCGTGCTGCAGGCGCTGATCGGCGGCGATGCGCCGGCTCTGCTGGAGGCGGTGCGCCAGCTAGCCGAACAGGGGCCGGACTGGAGCGGCGTGCTGGCCGAGCTGCTCAATGTGCTGCACCGCGTGGCCATCGCCCAGGTGCTGCCGGATGCCGTGGACAACGGCCAGGGCGACCGCGAGCGGGTGCTGGCGCTGGCTGGCGCGCTGCCGGCCGAGGACGTGCAGTTCTACTATCAGATGGGCCTGATCGGCCGTCGCGACCTGCCGCTGGCGCCCGATCCGCGCAGCGGTTTCGAGATGGTCCTGCTGCGCATGCTGGCCTTCCGCCCGGCGGACGCGACGCGTGTCCCGGCCACGCCGCTCAAGGCCGGCACGCCCGCGCCCGCCGTTGCCGCGCCGGCCGCATTGCCGGCAGCCTCCGTACAACCGCAACCGCAACCGCAACCGCAACCGCAACCGCAACCGCAACCGCAACCGCAACCGCAACCGCAACCGCAACCGCAACCGCAACCTGCGGCGCAGGCAGCAGCGCAGCCCGAGCGCACTCCCGAGGCGGTAGCCGAGCCGCAACCGTCGCCGCCCCAACCGGCTCGCACCGAGACCTCGCGCGAGCCCGAGCCGCCGGTGGCAACGGTGCCGGTGGACCTGCCCTGGGATCTGCCGGACGATGAAGGTGGCGTCACGGCCCGTGCCGTGCCCGCAGCTGCAGCCGCGCCGCGCCGCGAAGTACCGGTTACGCCGCCTGCGACCCCGCCGCAGCCGCCGGTCGTCGACGAGGGCGGCGAAGGCGACGAGGCGGGCGACGGCGAGGATTACGACAGCGTCGACATGGATGCCTATGCCTATCTGGACGGCATGCAGCCGGTCGACGACTACGCCCCGGCCGTGCCGCCTGCCGAGCCGGAGCCGGCCCTGGCGGTGGCGCCGGCGACCGGTCTGGCCGCCGAGTGGCTGGCGCTGTTCCCGCAACTGGGCCTGGCCGGGATGACCGCCAGCATCGCCGCCAACTGCACCCTGGTGGCCGTCGACGGCGATCACTGGTCGCTGCAGCTGGACCCGGCGCAGAGCGCGTTGTTCAATGCCGCCCAGCAACGGCGCCTGAGCGATGCGCTGAGCGCCTATCATGGACGCACGCTGACCCTGGACATCCGCATCGAACGTCCCGCGCAGGAGACTCCGGCACAGGCCGCCGCGCGCCAGCGCGCCGAGCGCCAGCGTCAGGCCGAGGCGGCGATCCAGAGCGATCCGCTGGTCCGGCGGATGATCGAACAGTTCGCCGCGGTGATCCGCGACGGCACCATAGAACCCCTGAACAACTGAGGTGATTTCCATGATGAAAGGTGGCATGGCCGGGCTGATGAAGCAGGCGCAGCAGATGCAGGAAAAGATGCAGAAGATGCAGGAAGAGCTGGCCAACGCCGAGGTGACCGGGCAATCCGGCGCCGGTCTGGTCAGCGTGGTGATGACCGGGCGTCACGACGTCCGTCGCGTCACCCTGGACGAGAGCCTGCTGCAGGAAGACAAGGAAATCCTCGAAGACCTGATCGCCGCCGCGGTGAACGATGCGGTGCGCAAGATCGAGCAGAACAACCAGGAGAAAATGGCCGGCATGACCGCCGGGCTGCAGATGCCGCCCGGCTTCAAGATGCCGTTCTGATCCCCGCGTCTCTCCCGGTGCGCAGCGCCGGTCCTGTGCACGGGCATGCCGCCTGCGCCGGGCCGGTGCTGCGCACCTTGCATTTGAATGGTACTTCGCGATGAGCTTCAGCCCCCTGATCCGCCAGTTGATCGACGCCCTGCGCATCCTGCCCGGCGTCGGCCAGAAGACTGCCCAGCGCATGGCCCTGCACCTGCTCGAACGCGACCGCAGCGGTGGCTTGCGGCTGTCCCAGGCGCTCGCCCGGGCGATGGATGGGGTCGGCTACTGCCAGCAGTGCCGCACCCTCAGCGAGGACGCCCTGTGCCCGCAGTGCAGCGATCCGCGCCGCGACGACAGCCTGTTGTGCGTGGTGGAGGGGCCGCTGGATGTCTTCGCGGTGGAGCAGACCGGCTATCGTGGCCGTTACTTCGTGCTCAAGGGCCATCTGTCGCCGCTGGATGGCCTGGGCCCGGAGGCCATCGGCATCCCCGAGCTTGAGCAGCACATCGCCCGCGGCCGTTTCAGCGAGGTGATCCTCGCCACCAATCCGACCGTGGAGGGCGAGGCCACCGCCCATTACATCGCCCAGTTGCTGGCGCCGCGCGGGCTGAGCCTGACGCGCATCGCCCATGGCGTGCCGCTGGGCGGCGAGCTGGAACTGGTGGATGGCGGCACCCTGGCCCACGCCATGGCCGGACGCCGGCCGATCGGTGGCTGAGGCGCTCAGCCCAGCCGGGCGCGCCAGAGAGTCGCGTAGCCCAGCCCCAGCAGCAGCCAGCCGCCCAGCGGGTGGAAGATGCTGCGCCACAGGCGACTGTACGGATCGAAGCCGACGCCGTGGATGAAGCCGCTGCAGATGCCCCACATCACCAGCATCAGCAGGCCGTGGCTGTAGCGGCCCTCGGCGTCGAGCATGGCGGCGGGATGGATCAGCAGCACCAGCGCCAGCGGCGCGGCGAGCAGCAGGGAAACCGCGCGGCTGCTGCCGCGCTGCAGCCAGGAACGGGACTCAGCGGTCACCCGCATCGCCCTCGTCGAGGTTCTGGGTGGTTTCCAGCCACAGCGCATTGACGATGCCGAAGCTGCAGGCCAGCAGTACGCCGAGAATCCAGGCGAAGTACCACATCTGTCGATCTCCTTGGCCCCATCGGGGCTCTTGTCGGCACGGGCTCAGTACAGGCCGTGCGGGTTGCTCTCGATGGTCTGGTCGGTCAGCCGGCCCCACATGCGGGTGTAGCACCACAGGGTGTAGAGCAGGATCAGCGGCACGAAGATGCCCGCTACCACCAGCATGATGCCCAGGGTCTTGTGGCTGGACACCGCGTCCCACACGGTCAGGCTCGACGCCGGGTCGAGGCTCGACGGGAAGACGAAGGGGAACAGCGCGAAACCCGCGGTGCAGATAGTGCCGACGATGGCCAGGCTGCTGCCGAGGAAGGCTACAAAGCCGCGGTTGAGCAGCGCGCCGAGCAGCGCCAGCACGCCGCCGGCCAGGCCCACCAGCGGGGCGAATCGGGTCAGCGGGTACTGGGCGTAGTTGGCCAGCCAGCCGCTGTTGTCCAGGCTCACCTGCTTGTGCAGCGGGTTGAGCGCCGCGCCCAGATCACCGAAGCCGCCGACCAGGCTGAAGCCCTGGATGCCCATCACCAGCCAGGTGCCGGCCGCCGCGAAGGTCAGCAGGTACACCAGCGCGCACAGCTGGGTGGCCTTGCGCGAGCGCTGGTGCAGGTCGGCGTCGGTACGCAGCATCAGCCAGGCGCCGCCGTGGGCGCAGAGCATGCTCAGGCTGACCACCCCGGCGAGCAGGGCGAACGGATGCAGCAGGGCGAAGAACGAACCCTCGTAGGTCGAGCGCATCAGCTCGTCGAGGCGGAATGGCAGGCCGAGGAACAGGTTGCCGAAGGCCACGCCGAACAGCAGCGCAGGCGCCGCGCCACCGACGAACAGCGCCCAGTCCCAGGCGCCGCGCCATTTCCGGTTCTCCAGCTTGCTGCGATAGTCGAAGCCGACCGGGCGGCAGAACAGCGCGAACAGCACCAGCAGCATCGCCCAGTACAGCCCGGAGAAGGCCACCGCGTAGACCATCGGCCAGGCGGCGAACAGCGCGCCGCCGGCGGTGATGAACCACACCTGGTTGCCGTCCCAGTGCGGGGCGATGGTGTTGATCGCCACCCGGCGCTCGTTGTCGGTCTTGCCGACGAAGGGCATCAGCGCCATGGCGCCCATGTCGAAGCCGTCGGTGAGGGCGAAGCCGATCAGCAGCACGCCGATCAGCACCCACCAGATGAGTTTCAGGGTTTCGTAATCGAACATGGCGGTCTCTCCTCAGGCCCGGGCCGGTTGGCGCTCGAAGTGGTAGCGGCCGGTGTGCAGGCTGGACGGGCCGAGACGGGCGAACTTGATCATCAGGTACATCTCGATCACCAGCAGCAGGCTGTAGAAGGCGATCAGGGCGATCAGCGAGCCCCAGACGTCGCCGGTGCTCAGGCTGGAGGCCGACAGGTGGGTCGGCAGCACCTCGCCGATCGACCACGGCTGGCGACCGTGCTCGGCCACGTACCAGCCGGTCTGCGCGGCGATCCACGGCAGCGGCAGGCTGAGCAGCGCCCACCTGAGCAGCCAGGGCTTGCTCTCCTCGTTCTTCTTCGCCGAAGCCCAGAAGGCGCAGGCGAACAGCGCCAGCATCAGGAAGCCCGAGGCGACCATGGCGCGGAAGCTCCAGAACAGGCTGAACACATGGGGAATGGTGTCCTTGGCGGCGAGCTTGATCTGCTCCTCGCTGGCATCAACCACGTTCGGGGTGTACTTCTTCAGCAGCAGGCCGTAGCCCAGATCGTGCTTGACCTGCTCGAAGGCGGCGACGGTTTCCACGCTCTGGTCGCCGCCGCGCAGTCGCTCGAGCAGTGCGTAGGCGGTCATGCCGTTGCGGATGCGCGCCTCGTGCTCGACGATCAGGTCCTTGATGCCCTTGACCTCCTCGTCCAGCGAACGGGTGGCGATCAGGCCCAGCGCCCAGGGAATCTTCACCGCGTAGTCGGTGCGCATTTCCTCCTGGTTGGGCAGACCGAACAGGGTGAAGCCGGCCGGCGCCGGGTGGGTTTCCCACTCGGCCTCGATGGCGGCCAGCTTGGTCTTCTGCACGTCGCCGATCTCGTAGCCGGACTCGTCGCCGAGGACGATCACCGAGAGGATCGAGGCCAGGCCGAAGGCCGAGGCGATGGCGAACGAGCGGCGGGCGAAGCCGAGGTCGCGCTTCTTCAGCAGGTAGTAGCTGGAGATCGCCAGCACGAAGATCGCCCCGGTGACGTAGCCGGCGGCCACGGTGTGCACGAACTTGACCTGCGCCACCGGGTTGAAGATCAGCGCGCCGAAATCGACCAGCTCCATGCGCATGGTCTGGTAGTTGAACTCGGCGCCGACCGGGTTCTGCATCCAGCCGTTGGCGATCAGGATCCACAGCGCCGACAGGTTGGAGCCCAGCGCCACCAGCCAGGTCACCACCAGGTGCTGCACCTTGGACAGCCGATCCCAGCCGAAGAAGAACAGGCCGATGAAGGTCGATTCGAGGAAGAACGCCATCAGCCCCTCGATGGCCAGCGGCGCGCCGAAGATGTCGCCGACGTAGTGGCTGTAGTAGGCCCAGTTGGTGCCGAACTGGAACTCCATGGTCAGCCCGGTGGTGACGCCGAGAGCGAAGTTGATGCCGAACAGCTTGCCCCAGAACTTGACCATGTCCTTGTAGATCTGTTTGCCGGTCATCACGTAGACCGACTCCATGATCGCCAGCAGGAAGGCCAGCCCGAGCGTCAATGGCACGAACAGAAAGTGATACATCGCGGTCATGGCGAATTGCAGACGCGACAGGTCGACGACGGCTTCCGAGATCATCTCGGCTCCTCCTCGTTCAGAGATGCGGGAGAGGTTGGCGGGGTGCCGAGCAGACGCTCGCTGACCCGGACGGTGCCGTTGTCCGGCACGGTGGGGGCGGTGAACCAGATGTGCTTGATGGTCAACAGGACGACCAGCTTGACCAGCAGGATGATGCCGATCTCGCGCACCAGGGGGATGCGCCAGGGGGATGGGCTGTCAGGTTGCGACATGTGCTGCGGCTCCGAACGGCCTGCGCCGGCAGGAGTGGCCGCGCAGGTGGCTGCATGAAGCAACAGCGAGGCCCGTCTCGGCCAGTGACCGAGCGCCACATGCGACCATGGGTCTCAGGTGGAAAGTCAATACCCTTTCGATTCGAAAGGTCTATTTCGTGTGTCGGAAGTATTACCGGATGCTGCGAGGAATGGCCCGCATCCGCGATGCTCGGGGTGGAAACGCAGACGCCCTGCAGGTAGCAGGGCGTCTGTGCGGTGGTGGTGCTGTGGCTGGCTCAGCTTTCGTAACGGCCGCCGGCCAGTGCGCAGAGCTCCACCGAGTCGAGGATCTGCACGTCCTTGCCTTCGGCCTGCAGCAGGCCGTTCTGCTGGAAGCGGGTGAACACCCGCGACACGGTTTCCACGGCCAGGCCCAGATAGTTGCCGATCTCGCTGCGCGACATGGCCAGGCGGAAGTGGTTGGCCGAATAGCCACGCGCCCGGAAGCGGGCGGACAGGTTGACCAGGAAGGTGGCGATGCGTTCGTCGGCGGTCTTCTTCGACAGCAGCAGCATCATCTGCTGATCGTCGCGGATCTCGCGGCTCATCAGGCGCATCAGCTGGCGGCGTAGTTGCGGCAGCTGCACCGACAGTTCGTCGAGTTTCTCGAAGGGGATTTCGCACACCGAGGTGGTTTCCAGCGCCTGCGCGGACACCGGGTAGACCTCGGTGTCCATGCCGGACATGCCGACCAGTTCGCTCGGCAGGTGGAAGCCGGTGATCTGCTCTTCGCCGCTGTCGGTGACGCTGAAGGTCTTCAGGGCACCGGAGCGTACGGCGAAGACGGAACCGAAGCCGTCGCCCTGGCGGAACAGGAACTCGCCTTTCTTCAGCGGGCGACCGCGCTTGACGATGTCGTCCAGGGCATTCATGTCCTCCAGGTTGAGCGACAGCGGAAGGCACAGGGCGGAGAGGCTGCAGTCCTTGCAATGCGCTTGCGGCAAGGAGCGCACCTTGAGGGTGTCTTGGCCGGCAGTCATGACGGTTCCTTACATGCACAGATTGCCGGCAAGGTTACCCCAGGCTGTGACGAACTGCCACCATGGAGGGTGCGCCCTGGCTCAGATCACCCGCGAGAAGCGCTGCGTGCTCTGCAGCGGCAGGTAGTGGTCGAACAGCATGCACACCGAGCGCACCAGCAGTCGGCCGGCCGGATTGATCTCGATGCCGCGTTCGTCGAGGCGGATCAGGCCGTCGGCGGCGCAGGCCTGCAGCTGTGGCCACAGCTCGGCGAAGTAGGCCTTGAAGTCGATGGCGAACTGCTGCTCGATGGCGACGAAGTCGAGCTGGAAGTGGCAGATCAGCTGCTGGATCACCGCGCGGCGGATGCGGTCGTCGGCGTTGCAGTGCAGGCCGCGGCGGGTGGCCAACTGGCCGTTGCCGAGGCTGCCCTGGTAGTCGTTGAGATCGTTGCTGTTCTGGCAGTAGAGATCGCCGATCTGGCTGATCGAGGACACGCCCAGGCCGATCAGATCGCAGTGGCCGTGGGTGGTATAGCCCTGGAAGTTGCGCTGCAGGGTGCCGTCTTCCTGGGCGATGGCCAGTTCGTCGTCGGGCAGGGCGAAGTGGTCCATGCCGATGTAGCGGTAACCGGCGGCGGACAGCTGCTCGATGGTGCGCTGCAGCATCTCCAGCTTGGCGCCGGGGCTGGGCAGGTCGTCGGCGTTGATGCGCCGCTGCGGCGGGAAGCGCTCGGGCAGGTGGGCGTAGTTGAACACCGAGAGGCGGTCGGGCTGCAGGGCGATCACTTCCTCGACGGTGCGCGCGAAGCTGTCGGGCGACTGCAGCGGCAGGCCGTAGATCAGGTCGAGGTTGATCGAGCGGAACTGCAGGGTGCGCGCGGCTTCGACGATGGCGCGGGTTTCCTCCAGACTCTGCAGGCGGTTGACCGCGCGCTGCACGGCCGGGTCGAAGTCCTGCACGCCGAGGCTGACGCGGTTGAAGCCGATGTCGCGCAGCAGGCCCATGGTCGCCCAGTCGGCCTCGCGCGGGTCGATCTCGATGCTGTAGTCGCCGCCGTCGTCGTCGAGCAGGTGGAAGTGCTGACGCAGATCGGTCATCAGCTGGCGCAACTCGTCATGGCTGAGGAAGGTCGGTGTGCCGCCGCCGAAGTGCAGTTGCTCGACCACTTGAGCACGGTCGAGATGGCGGGCGACCTGGCTCATTTCCTGCTGCAGGCGCTGCAGATAGAGGGCACTGCGGCCGCGATCCTTGGTGATGACCTTGTTGCAGGCGCAGTAGTAGCAGATGTGGGCGCAGAACGGCAGGTGCACGTAGAGCGACAGGGCACGCCGGGCCTGGGCGCTGTCGCGTAGGGCGTGCAGCAGGTCGAACGGGCCGACGCCGTCGTGGAACTGCACGGCGGTCGGGTAGGAGGTGTAGCGCGGACCGGCGAGATCGTAACGACGGATCAGGTCGGCATCCCAGCGGAGGGTGTCAAGCATGGGGGAGCCCCGAATATCAGACAGTGGGGGCAGTCTAGGGGGCGCTCGGCGGGGGGGTGTTGACCTGTATCAAGCGCACTGGAGGCGCTCCGCTGGCGCGATCTTGCGGCGATCAGGAAGCCAACGCACTGGCTATTGGCCAGTGCGTCGGTCTTGTTGCGGAGGGCGGCGGTGCCGCCGGCTCAGAAGCTTTCCCAGTCGTCCGCAGCGGCGGTTTCGGTCTTGGCGGCAGCGCTCTTGCGTGGCATGGCCGCTGGTT
The DNA here is from genome assembly GCF_900105885.1 of Pseudomonas guangdongensis. Lineage (NCBI taxonomy): Bacteria > Pseudomonadati > Pseudomonadota > Gammaproteobacteria > Pseudomonadales > Pseudomonadaceae > Geopseudomonas > Geopseudomonas guangdongensis. Next base: position 2,506,643 of record NZ_LT629780.1, read on the forward strand.
TGCTCGGTGCCACCGGCGGGCGTGGCGCCGCCCGTGGAGCGGTCCCTGCGCCGCTGCGCTGCGCCTGGGCGCCGAGCTTGAAGATCGCCACCACCTCGTTGAGGCGCTGGGTCTGTTCCTGCATGCTTTGCGCCGCGGCGCTGCTCTGTTCGACCAGTGCGGCGTTCTGCTGGGTCATCTGGTCGAGCTGACCGACGGCGGTATTGACCAGGCTGATGCCGTTGCTCTGTTCGTTGGCTGCGGCGGTGATCTCGCCGATGATGTCGGTGACCCGCTGCACGCTGGAAACGATGTCGTCCATCGTCGCGCCGGCCGAGCGCACCAGCGAGCTGCCGGCCTGTACCTGATCGACGCTGGCGCCGATCAGCGCGGTGATCTCGCGGGCTGCCTGCGAGCTCTGCTCGGCCAGGCTGCGCACGGCACTGGCCACCACGGCGAAGCCGCGACCCTGCTCGCCGGCGCGGGCCGCCTCCACCGCGGCGTTGAGGGCGAGGATGTTGGTCTGGAAGGCGATGCTGTCGATGACGCCGATGATGTCGGCGATCTTCTGGCTGCTCTGGGCGATGTCGTCCATGGTGTGCATCACCTGGCCCATCACCTCGCCGCCGTGGCGGGCCACGTCGGCGGCCGAGGTGGCCAGTTGGTCGGCCTGGCGCGCCGAGTCGGCGCTGTGTTTCACGGTGGCGGTGATCTGCTCCATGCTGCTGGCGGTTTCCTCCAGATTGCTGGCGGTGGCCTCGGTGCGGCTGGAAAGGTCCTGGTTGCCGGTGGCTACTTCGCGGCTGGCGACCTGGATGCTCTCGCTGGCCTGGCGCACTTCGGAAACCACCTTGTGCAGCGAGTCGCGCATTGCGGCCATTTCCTGCAGCAGGACGGTGAACTCGTCGGCGCCGGTGACCGCGACCGGCTCGGCCAGGTCGTTGGCGGCGATGCGCTGGGCGACGGTGGTGGCTTCCTGCAGACGGCGGCGCAGCATGGCCATCAGCCAGAGTGTGGCGGCGACGGCAATGGCCATCACGGCCAGTACGGCGCCGAGCAGCTGGACCTGCAGGGACGCGACGTTGTCCTCGATCATCTGGGTGCGCTGGCCGAGGATCTCCTGCTGCCAGTCGCGGGCCTCGTGGAACACGTTGACCAGCGGGGTGCGTGCGTCCAGTTGCTTGAAGGCCTGGGCGAGCTGCTCGTTGCCATCGCTCTGGCCGTTGCGGGTCAGGGCGATGAAGCCGTCCAGCGCGCCGCGGTAGGTGGCCAGATGGCGGCGCATGTCGGCGACCTGCTGGCGGGCCTTATCGGAGAAGATGTACTTGTTGAACTCCTCGATCCCTTCGCTGATCAGGGTGAGCGAGGCGTTGATCTCATCGATGGCGACCCGGGCCTGCTCCGGCGTCTTCACCAGCATCAACTGGCGGGACTGCGAATGCATCCGCGCGATCTCGGTGCGCATGTCGGCCAGGCGCAGCACCTGCGGCACCCGGCTGTGGGAGATGTCTGCGGCCTCTTGGGCGAGTTGTTGCAGGGCGAGCCAGGTGTTCAGGCCGACTGCGGCGAAGGCCAGCAGGATCAGTGCGAAGATGGCGGCCAGGCGTGTGCCGAAGCGCGAAAAGTTCAATCCCATTCTGGTTCTTCTCCTTGGTATCCGTGTGCCGGGCTGCAGTTGCCTGTGGCCAGGCGGCGTTGGCTGGCCGACGTTCTGTGTTTCGACTATCTGTCGGGCGCGCAATTGTATGCCGAAACGCGCGGCAGGCAATGCTTGCGGCTGGTGTCGGCGCGGTGAGCGGGCGTGGGGGAGTGGAGGAGGCGGTTCAGTGGCCCATCAACCAGGCCTGGTGCGGGCCGGGCAGGGTCCAGAGGCCGAACAGGATCACCAGCAGGCCGCCGGCGATGCGCACGCCGCGCCGCCGCAGCAGGGCAGTCAGACGCTCGGCGGCCAAGCCGGTGGCCAGCAGCACCGGCAGGGTGCCGAGACCGAAGGCCAGCATCAGCAGCGCGCTGTCTAGGGCGTCCCCCTGGCTGGCGGCCCAGAGCAGGGTGCTGTACACCAGACCGCAGGGCAGCCAGCCCCACAGGGCGCCGAGCAGCAGGGCGCGCGGTGCGTTGCGCACCGGCAGCAGACGGCGGGCGAGGGGTTCGAGCCGGCGCCAGAGCAGGCGGCCGATGCCTTCGATGCGGGTCAGTCCGCTCCACCAGCCGGCCAGGTACAGGCCCATGGCGATCAGCAGCAGGCCGGCGAGCAGGCGCAGGGCAGTGGCGGCAGGGCCGCTGGCCAGTGCCCAGCCGGCGGCGCCGATCAGCAGGCCGGCGAGACCGTAGGAGGCGATGCGGCCGAAGTTGTAGGCCAGCAGCAGACCCAGGCGCCGCTGGCGCTGCTCGGCGGGGATCGCCAGGGTCAGCGCGCCCATCAGGCCGCCGCACATGCCTATGCAGTGGCCGCCGCCGAGCAGGCCGAGCACCAGGGCCGAGAGCAGCAGGGGCAGCAGTTCAGTCACGCGGCGACTCGGGTGTATCGGTCCGGGCCGCGGGCTTGTCGGCGGAGTCGCCGGAGATGCCCGCCTGGTGACGGGGATCTTCCTCGTCGAACAGGATGCTGTGCGCCGGGCCGTCCAGATCGTCGTACTGGCCGTTGTTGACGGCCCAGAAGAACAGCCAGATGGCCAGGGCGACCACCACTACGGCAACCGGGATCAACAGGTAGAGTGCGGACATGGGGGTCTCCGATGGGCGGGCGCGGCGCCGCGCCGTGGCTGGACGAGGCGCATCAGGCGGCCTGTGCCGCAGGGGCGGGCGCTGTGGCGACCGGGCGCGGCGGGGTGCTTACCCGGCTCAGGCGCAGGGCATTGACCACCACCACCAGCGAACTGAGCGACATGCCGATCGCCGCCCACCCCGGAGTGATCCAGCCCAGGGCGGCGAAGGGCAGTACCAGGCCATTGTACAGACAGGCCCAGCCGAGGTTCTCGACGATGATGCGGCGGGTGCGGCGCGCCACGTCCATGGCCTGCACCAGACTGTCCAGGCGGTTGGAGAGCAGCACGGCGTCGGCGCTGGTCTTGGCCAGGTCGGTGGCGCTGCCCATGGCCACGCTGATGTCGGCTCCGGCCAGGACCGGCACGTCGTTGACGCCATCGCCGAGCATCAGCACGCGATGGCCGGCTTGGTGCAGTTCGCGCAGCACGGCGAGCTTGGCGTCGGGTGTCAGGCCGCCGCGGGCATCGCCGATTCCCAGCTCGCGAGCCACGCTGGCGACCATCGGCGAGCTGTCGCCGGACAGCAGCAGGACTTGCCAGCCGCGCTGGCGGGCGGCCTGCATCAGCAGGACGGCGTCGTCGCGCAGGCGGTCGTCGAGACGGAACCAGGCCAGTGCTCCCCGGGTATCGCCGAGCAGCAGCCACTGGCCCGGCTCGTCGGGCATCGGGGCTGCCGGGGTGCCGCTCAGGGCGCAGACGAAATCGCTCTGGCCGATGCGCAGCAGGCGCCCTTCGACCTCGCCTTCCAGCCCTTTGCCCGGCTCGCTGCGCAGCGCCTCGGCGCTCAGCAGCGAGCGGCCGAAGGCGCGAGCGATCGGGTGTTCGGAGCGCTGTTCGAGGGCCGCGGCCAGACGCAGGCAGGCATCGCCATCGAGCGCGGTCAAGGGGCGGATCTCGCGCAGGGTCAGGCGACCCTCGGTCAGGGTGCCGGTCTTGTCGACGATCAGGGTGTCGACATGGTTGAGGCTTTCCAGCACATGGCCGCGGGTGACCAGCAGGCCGAGCTTGTGCAGGCTGCCGGTGGCGGTGGTGAGTGCGGTCGGGGTGGCCAGCGACAGCGCGCAGGGGCAGGTGGCCACCAGCAGGGCGAGAACGACCCAGAAGGCCCGCTCGCTGTCGAGCTGCCACCAGAGCAGGCCGACCGCAGCGGCGGTGAGCAGCACGATGACCAGGAACCACTGTGCGACCCGGTCGGCCAGTTCGGCCAGACGCGGCTTGTCGGCCTGGGCCCGTTCGAGCAGGCGGACGATAGCGGACAGGCGGGTATCGTCGCCCAGCGCCTCGACCTGCAGGGTCAGCGGGCCCTCGATGTTCAGGGTGCCGGCGGTGACCGGCTGGCCGGCCTGGCGTGGTTGCGGCAGGTACTCGCCGGTGAGCAGCGACTCGTCGATGCTCGACTGGCCGGCGAGGATGCGCGCATCGGCCGGGATCACCGCACCGGGCGGCACCAGAACCTCATCGCCGACCCTGAGTTCGCTGAGCAGGATGCGCTGGCTGTGGCCCTGTGCGTCGAGGCGCAGGCAGGATGCCGGCAGCAGGTTGACCAGCTGGGCGGTGACCTGGGCGGTACGCTCGCGGGCGCGGCGTTCCAGGTAACGTCCGGCGAGGAGGAACAGGGCGAACATGCCGACGGCGTCGAAGTACAGCTCGCCGACGCCGGTAATGGTCGACCACAGGCCGGCGAGGTAGGCGCCGCCGATGGCCAGTGACACCGAGACGTCCATGGTCAGGTGGCGGGTGCGCAGGTCGCGCAGGGCGCCGCGGAAGAACTGGCCGCAGCAATAGAAGACGATCGGGGTGGTGAGGAACAGGCTGGTCCAGCGCAGGATGCTGTCCATGTCGGCGCTGAGGTCGATGTTGAACTCCGGCCAGGTGGCCATGGCGGCCATCATCACCTGCATCCACAGCAGGCCGGCGACGCCGAGCTGGCGCATGGCCTTGCGGTTCTCCTGCTGCATCCGCTCGGCCGCGGCATCGGCCTGGTAGGGGTGCGCCGCATAGCCGATCCGGCGCAGTTCGGCGAGCAACTGGCTGAGCGGCAGGCGCGCGCCGTCCCACTCGACCTGCAGGCGGTGGTTGGACAGGTTGAGATTGGCTTGGGTGACGCCGGGCAGTTTCTTCAGGTGATGCTCGATCAGCCAGCCGCAGGCGGCGCAGCTGATGCCCTCGATCAACAGGCAGGTCTGGCTCTGCTCGCCCTGGCGCTCGACCAGGGTCTGCTGCACGTCGGGGCGGTCGTAGAGGGCCAGTTCGTCGGCCAGGACCTTGGGCAGGGCCTCGGGGTTGGCGGCGCTTTCGCTGCGGTGGCGGTAGTAGCTTTCCAGTCCGCCGGCGACGATGGCCTCGGCCACCGCCTGGCAGCCCGGGCAGCACATGGCCCGCGACTCGCCGAGTACCTGGGCGTGGTACGGGCTGCCGGCAGGCACCGGCAGCCCGCAGTGGTAGCAGGGCAGGGGAGTGGCCATGGCGGCTGTCAGTGGGACAGTTCGATCGGGCGGCGGTCTTCCAGCACGAACTCGTCGAACAGGCGCCAGTCTTCGCGGCCCTCGCTGCCGATCAGCTCGACGAAGCGGCGACCGCTGACGGCGTCCTGCATCTGGCCCTGATAGAGGCCTGCCTGCCCGGCGACCGGTTGGAGGATGACCCGGCGGTCACGTTCCGGTTGGGTCGGGGAAATCAGGTTGAGCACCAGTTGCGCCGGCTGGCTGATCCCGCTCAGGGTCAGTTCGGCAGTGCCTTGGTGCTCGTCGAGGATCAGGGTGGCGCGCATGCCCAGGCGCTCGGCCAGGTGTTCGCGCTGCAGCGAAGTGTTGATGCCTTTGCCGACGTCGTAATAGTTGTCGGCGACCAGGGTGTCCGCGTTACGGGTGGCAACGACCAGCAGCGATATTCCGAGAACCACCGAGGTTGCCAGGATGGCGATGATGAACCAGGCCCAGAATTGCGTGTACCAGCGGGTGGTGGTCTCGGAGTTTCGCATGCGTGCTCTCTGTCAGCGGACGCGCGGGCCGATGAAGCGGCTTTCGGCGTCGAAGGTTTTACCGGGAAGGTCGGCGGCCTTGATTGTAAAGAGAATCTCGTTGGTGCTGGAAGGCAGCTGTTCCGGATCGATGGACAGTTCCACCGGCACCGAGAGGATCTCGCCGGCTGTGGCGAGGACTTCGCGCTTGCCTTCGTAGACCAGTCCGTCGAGGCCTTCTACCCCGATGCTGTAGACGTGATCGCGCTGGTCCTTGTTCATGATCTTCAGGGTGTAGACGTTCTCGATGCGGCCTTCCTCGTTCTCGCGGTACAGCACGCGGTCCTTGATCACGTCCAGCTCGGCCAGCGGGCGCATTACCAGCGCGGTACCGAAGGCGCCCATCATGATCAGCAGGGCGATGGCGTAGCCGATCAGGCGCGGGCGGGCGAGGTGGGTCTTCTGGCCGCTGAGGTTGTGCTCGGTGGTGTAGCTGACCAGGCCGCGCGGGTAACCCATCTTGTCCATGATGCTGTCGCAGGCGTCGACGCAGGCGGCGCAACCGATACAGGCGATCTGCAGGCCGTTGCGGATGTCGATGCCGGTCGGGCAGACATGCACGCACATCTTGCAGTCGATGCAGTCGCCCAGGCCCTGGGCCTTGTAGTCGGCATCCTTCTTGCGCGGGCCGCGCTGTTCGCCGCGGTTCGGGTCGTAGGAGACGATCAGGGTGTCCTTGTCGAACATCACGCTCTGGAAGCGCGAGTACGGGCACATGTGGATGCACACCTGCTCGCGCAGCCAGCCGGCGTTGCCGTAGGTGGCGAGGGTGAAGAAGCCGAACCAGAACAGCGCCCAGCCGTCGATGTTGAAGGTCAGCAGGTCGACGGTCAGCTGGCGGATCGGGGTGAAGTAGCCGACGAAAGTCAGTGCCGTGGCGGCGGCGACCAGCAGCCAGATGGCGTGCTTGGCGGCCTTGCGCAGGAACTTCTCGGCGCTCATGGGTTGCTTGTCGAGCTTCATACGCTGGTTGCGGTCACCCTCGGTGACCTTCTCGGCCCACATGAAGACCCAGGTCCAGACGCTCTGCGGGCAGGTGTAGCCGCACCACACGCGTCCGGCGAAGACGGTGATGAAGAACAGGCCGAAGGCGCAGATGATCAGGAGCCAGGACAGCAGCATGAAGTCCTGCGGCCAGAAGGTGGCGCCGAAGATGTAGAACTTGCGTTCGGGTAGGTTCCACCAGACGGCCTGGCGGTCGCCCCAGTTGAGCCAGGCGGTGCCGAAGAACATGAGGAACAGGAAGGCGCCGCTGATCAGGCGGATGTTGCGGAACAGGCCGGTGAAAGCCTTGGTGTAGATCATCTCGCGCTTGGCGTAGAGGTCGACGCTCTCGCCTTTCTTGGCGGGGGAGGGGGGGGTTACGTCCTTAACAGGAATCTGATCGCTCATCGGTCTCTACCACGGCTGGAGAAGGAGGTGCCCCGGCCGGTACTTGGCCGACCGGGGTCAATTCACCTGTTTTGCAATGGTACGCCTAATGGCGGGCGGCTGCATGCGACGGGTGGTCGCGCGACAGCCGCACGGGTCTTACTGTTGCTCAGCCTTTTGCGACAGGCTGTAGACGTACGCTGCGAGCAGGTGAACCTTGTCGTTGCCGAGAATCTCGTTCTGGGCGGGCATCACGCCGTTACGACCGTGGCGCAGGGTCTGCTGCACCTGGGCGAAGCTGGAACCGTACAGCCATACGCGGTCGGTCAGGTTCGGCGCGCCCATCAGCGGATTACCCTTGGCCTCGACACCGTGACAGGCTACACAGTTGGTGGCGTAGATCTGTTGACCGGCGGCAAGGTCGATGCCTTCGGGGTTCTTGAGGTCGCTCAGGCTGCGGATGTAGCCGGCAACGTTGCGGATACCCTCTTCGCCCAGTACGTCCTTCCAGGCCGGCATGGCTGCCTGGCGACCGCCGAGGATGGTGGTCTTGATGGTGTCGGCTTCGCCGCCCCACAGCCAGTCGTGGTCGGTCAGGTTGGGGAAGCCGTAGGCGCCCTTGGCGTCCGAGCCATGGCACACCGAGCAGTTGGAGGCGAACAGGCGAGCGCCCATCTTCAGGGCCTGCTCGTCCTTGGCCACTTCGGCCACCGGCATGGCGGCGTATTTGGCATACAGCGGGCCGTATTGCTCGTCGGCGCGCGCCATTTCCTTCTTCCACTGGTTGACACCGGTCCAGCCATCCTCATAGCCCGGCAGCACGCCCTTCCACTTGCCCAGGCCCGGGTAGAGGGCCAGATAGCCGACGGAGAAGATTAGGGTGCCGACGAACAGCAGGAACCACCAGCGCGGCAGCGGATTGTCGTATTCCTCGATGCCGTCGAAGGTGTGACCCATGGTCTGGTCGGTGGTGTCGGGGCGCTGGCCCTTGCGGGTCGCGAAGATCAGCCATGTCAACGCCAGCAAGGTGCCGACGGTGAGGATGGTGATGTACAGACTCCAAAAGGTAGTCATTCTTTATTGCTCCTGGAAGCGTGCTCGTCGCTCGTGGGCTTCTCGGGCGTCTCTGGTTCGTCGGCGAACGGCAGGTTGGCGGCTTCGTCGAAGTTTTTCTTGCGCTTGCCGCTGAATGCCCACAGCAGCAAGCCCGCGAAGGCGATCAGTACCAGGGCAGTGCCCAGGCCACGCAGAGTCCCGATTTCCATGGCGAGTTACCGTTTGTTCTTGATGCTGGTGCCGAGGACCTGCAGGTACGCGACGAGCGCGTCCATTTCGGTCTTGCCCTTGACCGCGTCGCGGGCGCCGGCGATGTCCTCGTCGGTGTACGGCACGCCCAGGGTACGCAGGGCTTCCATCTTGGCCGCGGTGTGCTTGCCGTCGAGCTGATGCTCGACCAGCCACGGGTAGGACGGCATCTTCGACTCGGGCACGACGTTGCGCGGGTTGTAGAGGTGCGCGCGGTGCCAGTCGTCGGAGTAGCGGCCGCCGACGCGGGCCAGGTCCGGACCGGTACGCTTGGAACCCCAGAGGAACGGATGGTCGTAGACGCTCTCGCCGGCGACCGAGTAGTGGCCGTAGCGCTCGGTCTCGGCGCGGAACGGGCGGACCATCTGCGAGTGGCAGCCGACGCAGCCTTCCTTGATGTAGATGTCGCGGCCTTCCAGCTGCAGCGCGGTATAGGGCTTGAGGCCCTCGACGGGCTCGGTGGTTTCCTTCTGGAAGAACAGCGGGACGATCTGGGTCAGACCGCCGATGCTGACGGCGAGGACCATCAGCAGGGCCATCAGGCCGATGTTCTTCTCGATGATTTCATGATTCTTCATCAGTGGGCTCCTTGAACCACGAACTGCTCGGCGGCGGCCATTTCATTGGCCTTGGCCACACGCACGGTGCGCCAGGTGTTGTAAGCCATCAGCAGCATGCCGGTGAGGAAGAAGGCGCCGCCGATCATGCGGACCAGGAAGCCGGGGTGGCTGGCTTCGAGGGCTTCGACGAAGGAGTAGGTGAGGGTACCGTCCTCGTTGACCGCACGCCACATCAGGCCCTGGGCGATGCCGTTGACCCACATGGAGGCGATGTACAGCACGGTGCCGATGGTGGCGAGCCAGAAGTGGGCGTTGATCAGGGGGATGCTGTGCATCTCCTTGCGGCCGAACACTTTCGGGATCAGGTGGTACAGCGAGCCGATGGACACCATGGCGACCCAGCCGAGGGCGCCGGCGTGGACGTGGCCGATGGTCCAGTCGGTGTAGTGGGACAGTGCGTTGACGGTCTTGATGGCCATCATCGGGCCTTCGAAGGTGGACATGCCGTAGAAGGCGAGGGAGACCACCAGGAAGCGCAGGATCGGGTCATGGCGCAGTTTGTGCCAGGCCCCGGAGAGGGTCATCATGCCGTTGATCATGCCACCCCAGCTCGGCGCCAGCAGGATCACCGACATCACCATGCCCAGGCCCTGGGCCCAGTCGGGCAGGGCGGTGTAGTGCAGGTGGTGCGGGCCGGCCCAGATGTACAGGGTGATCAGCGCCCAGAAGTGGACGATGGACAGGCGGTAGGAGTAGACCGGGCGCTCGGCCTGCTTGGGCACGAAGTAGTACATCATGCCGAGGAAGCCGGTGGTGAGGAAGAAGCCCACAGCGTTGTGGCCGTACCACCACTGGATCATGGCGTCGGTGGCACCGCTATACATCGAGTAGGACTTGAACAGGGTGACCGGGATCTCCATGTTGTTGACGATGTGCAGCATCGCCGTCACCAGGATGAAGGCGCCGAAGAACCAGTTGCCCACGTAGATGTGCTTGGCCTGGCGCTTCATCACGGTGCCGAAGAACACCACCGCGTAGGAGACCCACACCACGGCGATCAGAATGTCGATCGGCCACTCCAGTTCGGCGTACTCCTTGGAGGAAGTGAACCCCTGCGGCAGGGTGATCACTGCCAGCACGATCACCGCCTGCCAGCCCCAGAACACGAAGGAGGCAAGGGCGTCGCTGAACAAGCGGGTCTGGCAGGTGCGCTGCACCACGTAGAAGGAGGTGGCCATCAGGGCACAACCACCGAAGGCGAAGATCACCGCGTTGGTGTGCAGGGGGCGCAGGCGGCCGAAGCTGGTCCAGGGCAGGTCGAAGTTCAGGCTCGGCCATACCAACTGGGCAGCGATCAGGACACCTAGGCCCATTCCTATGACCCCCCAGATCACCGTCATGATGGCGAACTGGCGGACCACCTTATAGTTATAAGCAGTCTGACTGATTGCTGTACTCATTGCAGGGGTTCCACGGTTAATGGACTTTTCGGGACAAAAAACGGCGGCAAGTATGGAGAAAGCAGGTAGGCATTGCAACGCAACTCCCTGTTGTCAAAGGAATTGCATGCAAAGCCCGCCACCTGTCCATGCTGGCTGGCGTTTTCGTGGGAGCGCAGGCGGGGTCACGCAAGACGCCGCAAGGTCATATTGTCGCGTTGCTTTTGTAAGGAAGTGCGACTGACCGGGGAGCTTAGTCCCCTTGTGCGTTGCTGTGAAGGAAACTTCAGGCGGGGTGCGACACTTGGTCGCGCAGTAAAAGAGGGGCGTAGCGCGTTGCGCGCTACGCCCCTTGCCGCTTATTGAGCGGGTTGCTGCGAGAGGCTGTACACGTAGGCGGCGAGCAGATGCACCTTGTCGTTGCCCAGGTAGGGTTCCTGGGCAGGCATCTGGCCCTGGCGACCGTTACGGATGGTCTGCTGCAGCTGGGTCAGGCTCGAACCATAGATCCAGCCGGTGCTGGCGGTCAGGTTGGGTGCGCCCATGGCGGGTACGCCCTTGCCTTCGGCGCCGTGGCAGGCCACACAGTTGGCGGCGAAAATCTGCTGGCCGGCAGCCAGGTCGGCGCCGTGGCCTTCCGGCAGCGGTAGGCCGGCCAGTTCGCCACGCACGTAGGCGGCGACGTTTTTCACCCCGTCTTCGCCGATGACGGCGACCCAACCCGGCATGATGCCGTGACGGCCGGCGAGGATGGAGGCCTTGATGGTTTCCGCCTCGCCACCCCAGCGCCAATGGCTGTCGGTCAGGTTGGGGAAGCCGTAGCTGCCCTTGGCGTCCGAGCCATGGCACACCGAGCAGTAGGAGGCGAACATGCGCGAGCCCATCTTCAGGGCCTGCTCGTCCTTGGCCACCTCGGCCACCGGCATGGCGGCGTACTTGGCGAACAGCGGGCCGTACTCGGCGTCGGCGCGGTCCATTTCGCGCTGCCACTGCTTGACCTGGGTCCAGCCGCCTTCATAGCCCGGCAGCACGCCTTTCCAGTTGCCCAGGCCCGGGTAGAGCACCAGGTACAGGGCGCCGAAGATCAGGGTGCCGACGAACAGCAGGAACCACCAGCGCGGCAGCGGGTTGTCGTACTCCTCGATGCCGTCGAACGTGTGACCCATGGTCTGGTCGGTGGTGTCGGGGCGTTGGCCCTTGCGGGTCACGAAGATCAGCCATGCCAGCGCCAGCAGGGTGCCGACGGTGAGGATGGTGATGTAGAAACTCCAGAATCCTGTCATGGATCGTTTACTCCTGGCTGAGGCCGCGCATCAGCGCTTGTTCTTGATGCTGGTGCCGAGGACCTGCAGGTACGCGACGAGCGCGTCCATTTCGGTCTTGCCCTTGACCGCGTCGCGGGCGCCGGCGATGTCCTCGTCGGTGTACGGCACGCCCAGGGTACGCAGGGCTTCCATCTTGGCCGCGGTGTGCTTGCCGTCGAGCTGATGCTCGACCAGCCACGGGTAGGACGGCATCTTCGACTCGGGCACGACGTTGCGCGGGTTGTAGAGGTGCGCGCGGTGCCAGTCGTCGGAGTAGCGGCCGCCGACGCGGGCCAGGTCCGGACCGGTACGCTTGGAGCCCCAGAGGAACGGATGGTCGTAGACGCTCTCGCCGGCGACCGAGTAGTGGCCGTAGCGCTCGGTCTCGGCGCGGAACGGACGGACCATCTGCGAGTGGCAGCCGACGCAGCCTTCCTTGATGTAGATGTCGCGGCCTTCCAGCTGCAGCGCGGTGTAGGGCTTGAGGCCCTCGACGGGCTCGGTGGTTTCCTTCTGGAAGAACAGCGGGACGATCTGGGTCAGACCGCCGATGCTGACGGCGAGAACCATCAGCAGGGCCATCAGGCCGATGTTCTTCTCGATGATTTCATGATTCTTCATCAGTGGGCTCCTTGAACCACGAACTGCTCGGCGGCGGCCATTTCATTGGCCTTGGCCACACGCACGGTGCGCCAGACGTTGTAAGCCATCAGCAGCATGCCGGTGAGGAAGAAAGCGCCGCCGATCATGCGGACCAGGAAGCCGGGGTGGCTGGCTTCGAGGGCTTCGACGAAGGAGTAGGTGAGGGTGCCGTCCTCGTTGACCGCACGCCACATCAGGCCCTGGGCGATGCCGTTGACCCACATGGAGGCGATGTACAGCACGGTGCCGATGGTGGCGAGCCAGAAGTGGGCGTTGATCAGGGGGATGCTGTGCATCTCCTTGCGGCCGAACACTTTCGGGATCAGGTGGTACAGCGAGCCGATGGACACCATGGCGACCCAGCCGAGGGCGCCGGCGTGGACGTGGCCGATGGTCCAGTCGGTGTAGTGGGACAGTGCGTTGACGGTCTTGATGGCCATCATCGGGCCTTCGAAGGTGGACATGCCGTAGAAGGCGAGGGAGACCACCAGGAAGCGCAGGATCGGGTCATGGCGCAGTTTGTGCCAGGCCCCGGAGAGGGTCATCATGCCGTTGATCATGCCGCCCCAGCTTGGCGCCAGCAGGATCACCGACATCACCATGCCCAGCGACTGGGCCCAGTCGGGCAGGGCGGTGTAGTGCAGGTGGTGCGGGCCGGCCCAGATGTACAGGGTGATCAGCGCCCAGAAGTGGACGATGGACAGGCGGTAGGAGTAGACCGGGCGTTCGGCCTGCTTGGGCACGAAGTAGTACATCATGCCGAGGAAGCCGGTGGTGAGGAAGAAGCCCACGGCGTTGTGGCCGTACCACCACTGGATCATCGCGTCGGTGGCGCCGGCATACAGCGAGTAGGACTTGGTGAAGGTGACCGGGATCTCCAGGTTGTTGACGATGTGCAGCATCGCCGTCACCAGGATGAAGGCACCGAAGAACCAGTTGCCCACGTAGATGTGCTTGCTCTTGCGCTGCATTACGGTGCCGAAGAACACCACCGCGTAGGAGACCCACACCACGGCGATCAGGATGTCGATCGGCCACTCCAGCTCGGCGTACTCCTTGGAGGAGGTATAGCCCAGCGGCAGGGTGATGGCGGCGAGGAGGATGACGGCCTGCCAGCCCCAGAAGGTGAAGGCGACCAGCGGACCGCCGAACAGGCGGGTCTGGCAGGTGCGCTGCACCGCGTAGTAGGAAGTGGCGAACAGGGCGCAACCACCGAAGGCGAAGATCACCGCGTTGGTGTGCAGGGGGCGCAGACGGCCGAAACTGGTCCAGGGCAGGTCGAAGTTCAGACTCGGCCAGACCAGTTGTGCGGCGATCAGTACGCCGAGCCCCATCCCGACGATTCCCCAGATCACCGTCATGATGGCGAACTGGCGAACCACCCTGTAGTTATAAGCAGTCCTGAGATTTGCTGTGCTCATTTTGGAGGTTCCACGACTAATGGGCTTTGATCGGAAAAGATCAGCGTCAGGATGGATAAACCGCTATGGCAAGATGTTGATACAAATCAAAGCCCTATCGAGCGTGAGGGATTAGCGATGAATTTTTCCGGCCTGATGTGGTCTGTGCCGCCGGACGAGGTGCGCGGGCGGCTGATTCTGGCCCATGGGGCGGGCGCGCCGATGGACAGCCCGTTCATGACCGGGATGAGCGAGCGGCTGGCCGGGCGCGGCATCCTTGTGGCGCGTTTCGAGTTTCCCTACATGGCGCAGCGGCGCCAGGGCGGTGGCAAGCGCCCGCCCAACCCGCAGTCACAATTGCTGGAGTGCTGGCGGACGATCTGGCGGGAGGTGAACGCCGAGGCGTCGGGCGACTGGGCGATCGGCGGCAAGTCGATGGGCGGGCGCATGGCCAGCCTGCTGGCCGACGAGCTGGGGGCGGCGGCGCTGATCTGTCTCGGCTACCCGTTCCATGCCGCCGGCAAGCCCGAGCGGCCGCGCGTCGAGCATCTGGCCGACCTGCAGACGCCGACGCTGATCGTCCAGGGCGAGCGCGATGCGCTGGGCAACCGCGAGCGGGTCGCCGGCTATGCGCTGTCGCCCGCGATCCGGCTGCACTGGCTGGCGGCCGGCGATCACGACCTCAAGCCGCTCAAGGCCTCCGGGTACACTCACGCCGCGCATCTGGACAGCGCTGCGGCACAGGTTGCAGCCTTCTTCGTGGCGGAGTGACGGTCGTACTCAGCGGGCGAGCAACTGGCGCAGCACATGGCGGAGAATGCCACCGGCGCGGAAGTATTCGGCCTCGATGCGGGTATCGATGCGGCAGGTCACGGCGAAGCGCTCTTCGCCGCCGTCGGTACGGTGCAGTTCGACGATCAGCTGTTGTCGCGGCGCGAGATCGCCGGTCAGGCCGCGGATGCTCAGGCGTTCGCTGCCGTCGAGTGCCAGGCTGCGCCGGTTCTGACCGGGGAGGAACTGCAGCGGCAGCACGCCCATGCCGACCAGGTTGGCGCGATGAATGCGCTCGAAACTCTCGGCCAGCACCGCGCGCACGCCGAGCAGGCGAGTGCCTTTGGCCGCCCAGTCGCGTGACGACCCGGTGCCATATTCCTTGCCGGCGACCACCAGCAGCGGTACCCCTGCGGCCTGGTAGCGCTGGGCGGCCTCGAAGATCGACAGCCGTTCGCCGGAGGGCTGGTGCAGGGTCTGGCCGCCCTCCGCGCCGCCGAGCATCTCGTTCCTGATGCGGATGTTGGCGAAGGTGCCGCGTATCATCACCTCATGGTTGCCGCGCCGCGCGCCGTAGGAGTTGAAGTCCTCGGGCGCCACGCCCAGGCTCTGCAGGTACAGCCCCGCCGGCGAGCTGGCCTTGATGTTGCCGGCCGGGGAGATGTGGTCGGTGGTGATCGAGTCGCCGAACAGGGCGAGGATGCGGGCGCCTTCGATGTCCGTGGCAGGTGGCTCCGGGCGCTCGATGCCGGCGAAGAACGGTGGGCGGCGGATATAGGTGGAGTTCGGCTGCCAGGGATAGGTCGCGCCGGCGCCGCTGGTGATGCCCTGCCAGGCGGCATCGCCCTCGAACACCCGGGCGTATTCGCGGCGAAACATGCCCTCCTCCACGGCGCGTACGGCCTGGGCGACCTCGGCGTCGCTGGGCCAGATGTCGCGCAGGTACACCGGCTGGCCGTCGCGGCCGTGACCCAGCGGTTCGCGGTTCAGGTCGATGCGCGTGGTGCCGGCCAGGGCGAAGGCCACCACCAGCGGCGGCGAGGCCAGCCAGTTGGCCTTGACCTGCGGGTGGACCCGCCCTTCGAAGTTGCGGTTGCCGGACAGCACCGCGCTGACGATCAGTTCATGGACATTGATGCACTCGGCGATCGCGGTCGGCAGCGGGCCGGAGTTACCGATGCAGGTGGTGCAGCCGTAGCCGACCAGATTGAAGCCGAGCCGGTCCAGATAGGAGCTGAGGCCGGCCTTGGCCAGGTAGTCGCTGACGACCCGCGAGCCGGGTGCCAGCGAGGACTTCACCCAAGGGCGGCGCGTCAGGCCGCGCTCGACCGCTTTCTTCGCCAGCAGGCCGGCGGCCATCAGCACGCCGGGGTTGGAGGTGTTGGTGCAGGAGGTGATGGCGGCGATCACCACGTCACCGTGGCGCAGGCGCTGCTCGCTGCCGGCGACGGCGAAGTCCTGCTGCAGTTCGGCCTGGCGCCCTTCCAGGACCAGCAGGTTGTCGAACTGCGTGCGGATGTCCTCCAGCGCCACGCGATCCTGCGGGCGCTTCGGGCCGGCCAGCGAAGGGCGGATGGCGGACAGATCCAGCTCCAGCACCTCGCTGAACAGCGGCTCGGGCTGGCCGGTTTCGCGCCACAGGCCCTGGGCGCGGCAGTAGGCCTCGATCAGCGCGAGACGCTGCGGGTCGCGGCCGGTCAGGCGCAGGTAGTCGAGGGTCTGCCCGTCGACCGGGAAGAAGCCGCAGGTAGCGCCGTACTCCGGTGCCATGTTGGCGAGGGTGGCGCGATCGGCGAGGGGCAGGTGGTCGAGCCCCGGGCCGCAGAACTCGACGAACTTGCCCACCACGCCATGCCGGCGCAGCCGCTCGGTGACGGTCAGCACCAGATCGGTGGCGGTGACGCCTTCGCCCAGCCGGCCGACCAGGCGCATGCCGACCACCTCGGGAATCAGCATCGACAGCGGCTGGCCGAGCATCACGGCTTCGGCCTCGATGCCGCCGACGCCCCAGCCGAGCACGCCAAGGGCATTGATCATGGTGGTGTGCGAGTCGGTGCCGACCAGAGTGTCCGGGTAGGCCCAGGTGCGCTCGCCGTCGGCCTGGCTGCAGACCACCTGGGCCAGATACTCCAGGTTGACCTGATGGCAGATGCCGGTGCCCGGCGGCACCACGCGAAAATTGGCGAAGGCCTGCTGCCCCCAGCGCAGGAAGGCATAGCGCTCGTGATTGCGCCGCATCTCGATGGCCACGTTGGCGGCGAAGGCGTCCGGCGCGGCGAAGCGGTCGACCATCACCGAGTGGTCGATGACCAGATCGACCGGCGACAGCGGATTGATGGCCAGGGGATCGCCGCCGGCGGCGGCCATGGCATCGCGCATCGCCGCCAGATCGACCACGCCGGGCACGCCGGTGAGGTCCTGCATCAACACCCGTGCCGGGCGGAATTGGATCTCCTGGCTGGAGTGGCGTTTGGGCAGCCAGGCGAGCAGCGCCCGACAGTCGTCGGCGACGATGCTGTGGCCGTCTTCGTTGCGCAGCAGGTTTTCCAGCAGCACGCGCAGGGAGAAGGGCAGGCGGCTGCTGTCGCCCAGCCGCGCGTTGGCAGCGGCAAGGCTGCAATGGGTGTAGGTGTGCCCGCCCACCTGCAGCGGGCGAAGGCAGTGGAAACTGTCCGGGTGAGCCATGGCGCGATCCTCCCAGTCGTCATGCGAGCCGCGGCTGGCGCCGGGTGCGCTGCGTGTCGTCCCGGCCGCGCAGCAGGGCGCCGGCGCGGACTGGAAAGGCAAGCCTAGCCCGGTGCAGGGCGCGGCGCCCGTGCGGCGGATGACCGGCGCGCGACTTTGCGCGACAATGCCGGCCCGTTATCCGCCGGCCCCGTTCGTGAGAGTTCCATGACCCAGCAACCCGACGCCGTTCTCGATGCCACCGGCCTGCACTGCCCCGAGCCGGTGATGATGCTGCACAACAAGGTGCGCGACCTGCCGGCCGGCGGCCTGCTCAAGGTGATCGCCACCGACCCCTCGACCCGTCGCGACATTCCCAAGTTCTGCCTGTTCCTCGGCCACGAGCTACTGGAACAGCAGGAAGAGGCGGGCACCTACCTGTACTGGATCCGCAAGAAGCTCGACTGATATGCACTGCCCGGCAGGCGCACGCGCGCTTGTCGGGGAAGGCTCTACGCCGAGTCCGTGGCCGGCCTAGCGCCGGCTTGCGTCCCAGCCGCTCTGTCCCGGCGCCAGCTGGCAGCGGCGCAGGCTGTCCTGCCAGGCCTGCACGTGGCGCTGGCTGGCGGCGTTCAGCCCGCTCCATAGCGAGTGCTCGGTGCCGGCCAGTGCCAGCAGGTAGTCGCGGCTGGCGCTCGGGATGCCGGGGGCGCCGGCCAGCCGCCGCAGGGCGGCGCTCCAGCGCTGCCCGCGCTGATGAACCGTGGCCAGATAGGGCTGCAACTGCCCGGCGTAGTATTTGACGAACAGGTTCTGCATGAGCCGCCCGCGTGGCGTCGGCCGGCCCTGTGGGCACAGCGGGCGCGTGGCCTGACGTCGCTCCAGCAGCTCGCTGCCGGCCTCCAGCGTAGCTGTCAGGCGCTGCAGGCTGGTGATCAGCTCTGGGCCGCCGGAGCTGGCGTGCAGGGCGAAGAACAGTTCGTCCAGGGCCTCCGGCGCCGGTGGCAGGGCTGCCGGCAAGTGCGTGCCGATCTCTGCCAGGCGTTCGAGGGCGAGCAGCGCGGCCTCGTCGCCGGGGGCCTCGGGCGCCAGCGCGCGCGGGGCGAAGCGTAGGTACTGCTCGACCTCGGGGCCGGCGTTGACGGCGTTCCAGAATACCGCCGGGAGCTGCTCGCGCTTGGCTGCCAGCAGCGCCTGCAGGGTGTCGCGGGTTGCGGCGTCGGCGGGGCGCGCCAGCACCGGCAGACAGTCCTGCAGCGCCGCGATCAGCTGCCCTTCGTAGCCCAGACGGCGACTGGCGACCATCTGCTTGCCCAGGCTGTTGTTGCGCTCGGCGATCAGTTGCTGCAAACGCGGGCAGCGATGCATGTCGATCAGCAGGTCGAGCAGGCCGATACGCAGCTCCGGCGTCGCCAGCAGGCGCTCGCGGCGTGGCGGCATGCGCCACTGTTCCAGACTGGCGGGCGGTGCGGCCGCAAGGTCGAGTTCCAGGCCGTTGGCCAGGCGGGCGAGATAGTCGTCCTGCAGCGCCTGGCCCGGATCTCCCGGCTGGCACGCGGCCAGCAGCAGGAGCAGGGCGAGCAGGACGCCGCGCCGCATCTCAGCGGCTCCGGGCGGCGCGGATGCTGCGCCGCGCGCAGCCGCTCAGGCGCCAGCCGAGCAGGAGCGCGGCGCAGGTCAGGCCGACCACCAGGCCCTGCCACAGCCCGGCGGGGCCGCTGGGCTGTCCCAGCCAGTCGCTCAGGCCCAACGCATAGCCGACCGGTAGGCCGATACCCCAGTAGGCCAGCAGGGTGATCAGCATGGTCACGCGGGTGTCCTGATAGCCGCGCAGGGCGCCGGCGGCGGTCACCTGGATGGCGTCGGAGAACTGGAACAGCGCCGAGTAGACGATCAGGCCCGCGGCCAGGGCGACCACCTGCGGGTCGCTGGTGTACAGGCGGGCGATGGCCTCGCGCAGCGGCAGCATCAGGCTCGCCGAGCAGCAGGCGTAGGCCAGCGCTAGCAGCATCGCGGTGCCGGCGGCGAAGCGCGCATCGCGCGGCGCGCCGCGCCCGAGGGCCTGGCCGACCCGTACGGTGGCGGCCATCGCCAGCGAGTAGGGGATCATGAAGATCATCGAGGAGAAGTTCAGCGCGATCTGGTGGCCGGCGACCACGGTGGCGCCGAGGCTGCCGATCAGCAGGGCGATCACCGAGAAGATGCTGGCCTCGGCGAACACCGAGATGCCGATCGGCAGGCCGACGCCCAGCAGCGGGCGCATCGCCGCCGGCTGCGGCGCCTCGAAGCGGGTGAACAACTGGCTGCTGCGGTACACCGGCGCCCAGCGCACCCACAGCAGCATGCCGCCGAGTAGGAACCACATCACCAGCGCGGTGGCCCAGCCGCAGCCGACACCGCCCATGGCCGGTACGCCCAGCTTGCCGTAGATGAACACGTAGTTGGCCGGGATGTTCAGCAGCAGGCCGAGCATGCCGAGCACCATGCTCGGCCGCGTGCGCCCCAGGCCGTCGCTGAAGCAGCGCAGTACCTGATAGAGGGCGACGGCGGGGAAGCCGACAGCAACCGCCTGCAGGTAGCCCATCGCCGGATCGATCAGCGCCGCATCCACCTGCATCATCTGCAGCAGAGGGCGTGCGCCCCACAGTAAGCCGCCTGCCAGCAGGCCGACCAGCAGGCCCAGCCACAGCCCCTGGCGGACCAGCGGGCCGATGCGCGCGAAGTCGCCGGCGCCGGCATGGCGGGCGACCTTGGCGGTGACGGCCATCAGGATGCCGGTCATCAGCAGGAACACCGGCACCCAGATCGAGTTGCCCAGTGCCACGGCAGCCAGGTCGTGGGCGCTGACCCGGCCGGCCATCAGGGTATCGACGAAGCCCATGGCGGTGTGCGCCAGCTGGGCGATGATGATCGGCACGGCCAGGCCCAGCAGGGTGCGGAGTTCGCGGAGGGTACGGCGCGGGCGGGAGAGTGCGGGGGTGGTACTGGGAATGGACATCGTGGGGCCTCGACAAGCAGCGGCCAGTCTACGCCGGGGCTTGCGACGCGGCCAGCGGCAGCTGCCGTGGCGCGGCGAAACTGCGCTAGAGTGACGGCATTTCTGCACCGGAGCCCTGCCCATGCGCCTGCTGGCCGACGAGAACATCCCCCTGCTCGATCCCTTCTTCGCCGCCTTCGGCGAAATTCGCCGGCTGCCCGGTCGCGGCATCGACCGTACGGCGCTGGCCGATGTCGACGCGCTGTTGGTGCGCTCGGTGACCCGGGTCGATCACGCCTTGCTGGAAGGCACGCCGGTGCGTTTCGTCGGCACCTGCACCATCGGCACCGACCATCTGGATCTCGACTATTTCGCCGAGGCCGGCATCGCTTGGTCCAGCGCGCCGGGCTGCAACGCCCGCGGGGTGGTCGACTACGTGCTGGGCGCCGTGCTGGCCCTGGCCGAGCGCAGCGGCGCCGATCCGGCGCAGCGCACCTACGGCGTGGTCGGCGCCGGACAGGTGGGTGGGCGGCTGGTCGAGGTGCTGCGCGGACTCGGCTGGCAGGTGCTGGTCTGCGACCCGCTGCGGGCGGTGCGCGAAGAGGGCGACTTCGTCGATCTGGAAGAGATCGTTGAGCGCTGCGATGCGATCAGCCTGCATACGCCGCTGCAGCGCGATGGCGCGCACGCCACCTGGCACCTGCTCGATGCCGAGCGCCTGCGCCGCCTGCGGCCGGGCTGCTGGCTGATCAACGCCAGCCGCGGCGCGGTGATCGACAATGCCGCGCTCAAGGCCCATCTACAGGCCGGTGTCGATCTGCAGGTGGTGCTGGACGTCTGGGAGGGCGAGCCGCAGGTCGACCCCGAACTGGCCGCGCTGTGCCGGCTGGCGACGCCGCATATCGCCGGCTACAGCCTGGACGGCAAGCTACGCGGTACCGAGCAGATCTATCGGGCGTTCTGTGCCTGGCGCGGGGTGCCGGCGGCGGTGCGGCTGGAGACGTTGCTGCCGCCGCCCTGGCTGGGCGAGCTGGCCCTGCACGGCGATGCCGATCCGGCCTGGGCGCTGGCAACCCTGTGCCGGGCGGTGTACGACCCGCGCAGCGACGATGCGGCGTTCCGGCGCAGCCTGCTCGGCAGCGCCGAGGCGCGGCGCGCCGGTTTCGACCTGCTGCGCAAGCACTATCCGCCGCGGCGGGAAATTCCCGGTCTGACGGTGCGGGTGGCGGAGGGCGCTGCCGCCCCGGCGCTGCGTCGGCAACTGGCGGCGCTGGGCGTGAGGCTCGGCTGATCAGCCGAACAGGAAGCGCCGGCGTGGCTTGTCGGCCTGCTCCAGTTGGCGGCAGGCCTGCAGGATCATCTGTTCGGTGATCGGGATTTCGCGGCCCCGGGCGTCGATGATGGCGCCCAGATGCTGCTGGCGCAGCGGCTGGCTGAGATGACGGCGAGGGCTGGCGGGTGCGGCGCTGGACATGGCGGATGCTCCTGACTGTGCTTGCTGGCAGTCTAGGGGCGGTAGATGACGGGGCGGTGACGGTCCGGCGACGTGTGGAAGACAGATGCCCGCGGGGGCGGGCATCCGGGAGGGGTGCCGGACTCAGCGGTATTCGCAGAGGTAGGCAGTGTCCTGGGCGACCTTGAGCTGGAATTTGCTGTCGGCCGGCACGTCGAACTTGCTGCCGGCGGCGAAGGTTTCCCAGGCCTCGGCGCCCGGCAGCTTGACGGTCAGGGCGCCGGCGATCACGTGCATCACCTCGGCCTTGGCGGTGCCGAACTCGTATTCGCCGGGGGCCATCACGCCGACGGTAGCCGGACCTTCGTTCATCTCGAAGGCGATGGATTTGACGGTGCCGTCGAAGTACTCGTTGACCTTGAACATGCGGGCCTCGCAGGAAGGAAATAAAAGGGCGCGCCAGTATGCCCAAGCTGTCCGGTGGCGTCACCTGGGCATCGATCCGGCGACGGCGTCCCGAACCGGCATGGCTTCGGCCGCCACCGGCAGGTCCCGCAGGCAGGCGTCGAGGTCGACGGCGTCGATTTGGGCGGCGGCGAGGAAGCGCTGGGCGTACTCCAGGTAGGCGCCGCTGCACAGGAAAAGGCGGAACACCTCGCTGTCGATGTGCGCCTCGCGGGCCATCCGCGCCATGATCTGCAGGGCCTCGGAAAGCGGCTTGGGCGGCTTGTAGGGGCGGTCGTGGGCGGTCAGCGCCTCGAAGATGTCGGCTACCGCGACGATGCGTTCCGGCAGGCTCAGCTGCTCGCGGCGCAGGCGTCGTGGATAGCCGCTGCCGTCCATCTTTTCGTGATGGTTGGCCGCGATATCCGGCACTTTGCGCAGGTGCGGCGGCAGCGGCAGGCTGCTGAGCATGATCAGGGTCTGCACGATGTGTTCGTTGATCTTGAAGCGCTCCTCGTCGGTGAGGGTGCCGCGGCGCGTGCGCAGGTTGTGCAGCTCGCCGCGGTCGGCGGCATGGGGCGGCAGCCGCATGTCGAAGCCCCAGCGGTTGCGCGGATCGTCCTTCTCCACTGGCGGGCGCTGGCTGCCCCAGGGCTGGCGGTGCTCCGGACGGTCGGCGAGCAGGCGCTCCTCCGCGGGCAGCGCACGCGGCGCTATGCCTTCCAGTCGCTGGCGCTCCTCCAGGGAGAGGCCGAGGCGGTCGTCGAAGTGGCGCCACCAGCGGCGTTCGGCGATCCGCTCCAGGCGCCGGATGTCCTCGTCGTCCATGTCCTCGCCGCCGATGTTGCAGCGCGCAACGAAGGCGAAATCCTCCTGCAATTCGTCCTGCCGGCGCTGCAGTTGCCGCTGCAGCGCCGTGCCGTCGCCGCCGTCGGCCAGCGCCCGCCAGTAGTCCAGTTCGGCATCGCGCCAGAGCACCTCGAAGCGGGTGCGGATCTCGTGCAGGCGGTTGTAGAGGGTTTCCAGCTTGGTGGCCTTGTCGACCACGTGCTCGGGGCTGGTGATCTTGCCGCAGTCGTGCAGCCAGGCGGCGATGCGGAACTCGTAGAGTTCGGCTTCGCTCATGCGGAAGTCGGCAAAGCTGCCCTCGCGGCAGGCGATGGCCTTTTCCACCAGCAGTATGGCCAGTTGCGGGACTCGTTCGCAGTGCCCGCCGGTGTAGGGCGACTTGGCGTCGATGGCGTCGGCCAGCAGACGGATGATGGCGTCGATCAGGCGTTGCTGGGACTCGATCAACTGGCGGGTCTCGATGGCCACGGCGGCGGCGCCGGCGATCTCCTCGGCGAAACGGCGGAACGACTGCTGTGCCCGGGGTTCGCGGTGCAGCTCGCCCAGGCGCAGGACGAGCAGACCGAGCAGGGCGTCGCTGCGGTCCCTGAGCGGGATGCACAGGTAGTCCCGGGCGGCGAATAGCTGGACGAGGTCGGCGTCGAGCCGCACGGCGTCCTCGCCGCTGCAGTCCAGGCTAGGCGGGTAGTCGCCGGCCAGGTGCCGGGTGTTGAGGCGCAGGCAGGCGTTGTCGGATTCGTACAGGTAGATGCCGCCGCCCTCCAGGGCTGTGGCGCCGACCAGTTGCTGCAGCACCTGTTCCAGCATCAGTTCCAGACGGCTTTCGCGGTTCAGGGTGTGGGTGATGGTTTGCAGGTTGTACAGCGAGCCGGCCATGCGCTGCAGGACCCAGCCGAGGCGGCCGACTTCGCGGATCCGCGAACGTATCTGAGGCGGCTGGCGGAAGTCGAAGTCGATCAGCGCTTCCAGGTGTCGGGCCAGCTCGCGCAGCGGTGTGCCGATCCGCCGGCCCAGCCACCAGCCGGCCAGCAGCATGGGCACCAGCAGCAGGCCGGCCAGCAGGGTCTTGTCGAGCAGCAACTGGCGGGCGGCGAGGAACAGCTCGGCCTCGGGGATGGTGATCAGCAGCTTGCTGGCACTGTCCAGCCCTGTCAGCGGCATGCGCACGCCGTACCAGCGGTGTCCCTCGACGCTGAACGCTTGTACCTGGCGTCCGTCGGCGGGCAGGCGCTGCAGGGCGGAGAGTGCCGGTGCCTGCAGCTCGTCGAGTTTGGCCAGGCGCACGCTGGCGGGGTCGTCGCCGATCAGCAGGCGCTGTGGTTCGGAGTGGATGAATACCTGGTCCTGCGCGTCGAGGGCGGCGATCAGCGTACCCGGGGTCAGGCGCAGTGCGCGGACCTGGCTGCTGAGGTCCTGCACGGCGGCGTCCATGCCGATCACCATGCGCCCGTCGAGGCTGCGCTGGGCCAGGCTGACGCCGATCTGCGCGGTGGTGAAGAACAGGTAGGGTGGCGTCAGGATCGCCTCGGTGTCCGCCATGGCCTGGCGATACCAGGGGCGGCTGCGCGGGTCGTAGCGGTAGTCGGGACGTATCTGGCGCTCCAGCAGCTGCAGCTGGCTGTCGTAGAAGTGCCATTCGCCGTGCGTGGCGCCGGCGGCATCGCGGTCGATGCTTTGCAGCAGGTAGCGGGCCTGTGCGGGAGCTCGCAGGCGCTGGCGCTGCGGGTCGCTGTCCTGTTCAAGGCGGCGCAGCAGCAGGAAGTCGCCGTCAGGATAGCCGATGTAGACGGCGCTCAGGGCCGGGCCGATCTGCAGGGTCTCGGCCAGTAGCGACAGGCGCGGCAGGCGTGCCGCCAGGCTGTCGGCGCCGGACAGGGCATCGTGGCGCAGCAGGCTCAGCGCGCTGCGCGCCGGGCTGAGCAACTGCTGGGTGCGCTCGCCGATCAGGCTGCCGAGCCGCTGGGAGTCGTCCGTGGCAGCGGCCACCAGTGCCTGGCGCAGGCCATGCTGGCCCTGAAGGATCAGCGCGAGGGTCAGCAGCAGCATGCTGGCGACGATGGCAATTGCAGTCAGACGTTGCAGGGGGATGCCAGGGGGCGGGTGGGGCGTTTGCATGGCCATTCCTCCTGGCGTGGGATATTCAGTGCGGCGGTTGCGTGGCCTGGCAGGCGGCGATCAGGGCCGGCAGGCTCAGTGGCAGCAGGCGGGCGATGTTGCGGGCGTCGTCCAGGCCGCGATGCTGAGTGCCGGCAAAGCTCAGGCCGCTGACCTCCAGTGCCTTGTTCAGGCCCAGTTGGCGACGGTCGCGGCTGCGCCGGGTCTGCCGGTAATGGCGGGCGAACAACTGCTTGAGGTTGAAATGCGGCAGGCTGGCCAGGCAGCTGGACAGCTGCTGGTTGCGCCACTCGACTTCCAGTTGCTGGCGGTCGTAGTTGCCCCAGCTGAGCCAGCCTTGCAGGTCGCCGAGGTGCGGCAGCAACCAGGCTTCGAGGCGCGGCCAGAGTCGGTCGAGGGTCGGCGCGGCATCGATGTCGCTCTGGCGGATGTGGGTCAGCTGGCGGCAGAAATCGGTCAGCTCGGCGCGCAGGCGTGGTCTGACGAAACTCTGGAAGTGGCTCAGCTCGCGGCCATTCGCGTCGACGATGACCGCGCCGATCTCGATGACCTCCATGTCCTCGACCGGCCAGCCACCTTCGTCGGTGGTGGCTTCCAGGTCGATCACCAGCCAGTGCGTCATGCCAGTCTCCTTCTGCGGGCGAGTGCAGTATGGGAGCCTTCTGCCGTGCAGGCAAACGCCTGTGCTAGGCTCGTGCGTCGATTTTCGAGGAGGGGTGTGCGATGGCGAAGGTGGCGTTTATCGGTCTGGGCGTGATGGGCTATCCGATGGCCGGGCATCTGCAGCGCAAGGGCCACACGGTCTGTGTCTACAACCGCTCGGCCGACAAGGCCGAACGCTGGGTGGCCGAGTACGGCGGGTGCCGCGCGGCGACTCCGCGCGAGGCGGCCCAGGGCGCCGAGCTGGTGATGACCTGTGTGGGCAACGACGACGATCTGCGCAGCGTGGTGCTGGGCGGGCAGGGCGCTTTCGCCGGCATGGCGCCGGGCAGCGTGCTGGTCGATCACACCACGGCCTCCGCGGCGGTGGCTCGCGAGCTGGCGCTGCTGGCCGCCGAGCGCGAGCTGGAGTTCCTCGATGCGCCGGTCTCCGGCGGTCAGGCCGGTGCGCAAAATGGTGCGCTGACGGTGATGGTCGGTGGCGAACCCGAGGTGTTCGCCCGCGCCGAGCCGGTGATTGCCTGCTATGCGCGGATGGTGCGGCTGATGGGGCAGGCCGGCAGTGGTCAACTGACCAAGATGGTCAATCAGATCTGCATTGGCAGCCTGCTGCAGGGCCTGTCCGAGGCGCTGCATTTCGCCGAGTGCGCCGGGCTCGACCGGATGGCGGCGATGGAGGTGATCAGCAAGGGGGCGGCGCAGTCCTGGCAGCTGGAAAATCGTCATGCCAGCATGATCGAGGGGCGCTTCGACTTCGGCTTTGCGGTCGACTGGATGCGCAAGGATCTGGCCATCCTGCTGGAAGAAGCACGCCGCAACGGCGCCCAGCTGCCGGTCACCGCGCTGGTCGACCAGTTCTATGCCGATGTCCAGGCGGCCGGCGGCGGACGCTGGGACACGTCGAGCCTGATCAGTCGTCTCAAACCCTCGCGCGGTGCCTGAGTGAGGCGGTGCGGTCAGCTGCGGAAGATGAAGTAGGCCGCGCCCGACAGGCACAGCCTGACCCGTGGTTAATCGAGCTTCCGCGTCGGCTGTATATAAAGGAGGCTGAAGGGTACGAAGGTCGTCATGGTGATGGCCTCCTGAATGGTCTTCAGCTGGCCGACCGGCAGCGCGCTATAGCCAATGCGGTTGGTCGGCGGCGTGATCAGTGCATGCAAGTAGTTCAGGTGCTCGAACAGGACGATGCCTCAACTGATCAGGGCAGCGACGATCCATGGCTTGCTATGGAAGGTCTTGATGTGGCGAAAGTCGGGACGACGTTGAGCAGGCAGGGCAGGGCGGCGGTCTGCAGTCAGGCAGGCTGGGGCTCTGCATAAAAAACGCGCTGTATGGGGCTTGGCGCCAGTGTGGACGCTGGCTATCCTCGCGCGCCGAAAATGTCCTGTCCATGTCTCTTTCGCGGAGGTATTTCGCCATGCAGTGTCGCGCCGGGTGCGGAGCCTGTTGCATCGCGCCGTCCATTTCCTCGCCCATTCCCGGGATGCCCGAGGGCAAGCCGGCAGGGGTTCGCTGCGTGCAGCTCGATGCGCGCAATCTCTGTCGCTTGTTCGGCAGTCCCGAACGCCCCGAGGTCTGCAGTCGCTTTGTGGCGGACGTTCAGGTGTGTGGCGAAACGCGAGAGCAGGCGTTGCACCTGCTGGGCGAGTGGGAGCGCCTGACCGCCGCATGAGCGGAACGAAAAAGGGGCTGCCGAAGCAGCCCCTTTCCTGTCGCGCCGAGCCTGGCCTTAGCCGCGCTCGTTGATGGCGACGTAGTCGCGCTTGGTGTAGCCGGTGTAGATCTGGCGCGGGCGGCCGATCTTGTAGCCTTCGGAGTACATTTCCTTCCACTGGGCGATCCAGCCGGCGGTGCGCGCCAGGGCGAAGATCACAGTGAACATGCTGGTCGGGATGCCGATGGCTTTGAGGATGATGCCCGAGTAGAAGTCCACGTTCGGGTACAGGTTGCGCTCCTGGAAGTACGGGTCGTTGCGCGCGTACTCTTCCAGCTTCATCGCCAGCTCGAGCTTCGGATCGTTGATGCCCAGCTCGGACAGTACCTCGTCGCAGGTCTGTTTCATGACCTTGGCGCGCGGGTCGAAGTTCTTGTACACGCGGTGACCGAAGCCCATCAGCTTGAACGGATCGTTCTTGTCCTTGGCCTTGGCGATGAACTTCTCGATGTTCTCGACGCTGCCGATCTCGTCGAGCATGGTCAGCACGGCTTCGTTGGCGCCACCGTGAGCCGGTCCCCACAGCGCGGCGATGCCGGCGGCGATACAGGCGAACGGGTTGGCGCCGGTGGAGCCGGTCAGGCGCACGGTGGAGGTGGAGGCATTCTGCTCGTGGTCGGCGTGCAGGATGAAGATACGGTCCATGGCCTTGGCCAGCACCGGGTTGATCGGCTTCTCCTCGCACGGGGTGTTGAACATCATGTGCAGGAAGTTTTCCGCGTAGCTCAGGTGGTTGCGCGGGTACATGATCGGCTGGCCGACCGAGTACTTGTAGCACATGGCCGCCATGGTCGGCATCTTGGCGATCAGGCGGATCGCGGAGATTTCGCGGTGCTTGGGATCGTTGTTATCCAGCGAGTCGTGGTAGAACGCCGACAGGGCGCCAACAAGGCCGCACATCACCGCCATCGGGTGAGCGTCGCGGCGGAAGCCGTTGAGGAACGACTTCATCTGCTCGTGGACCATGGTGTGGTTCTTCACCAGGCCAGTGAACTCTTCCTTCTGCGCGGCAGTCGGCAGCTCGCCGTAAAGCAGGGCGTAGCAGGTCTCGAGGTAGTCGGACTTCTCGGCCAGTTGCTCGATCGGGTAACCGCGGTGCATCAGGATGCCCTTGTCACCGTCGATGAAGGTGATCTTCGACTCGCAAGCGGCGGTCGACATGAAGCCAGGATCATAGGTGAACACACCCTGGCTGACCAGGCTGCGGACATCGACAACGTCCGGCCCCATGCTGCCAGAGAGGATGGGCAGCTGAACCTCAGTACCCTCGATGATCAACTGTGCTTTCTTGTCAGCCATAACTGGCCTCCTAATTTTATGCGTGGAATCATCTATAGCGCGGCCCCCCAGGCAGGGCCCGTGCCACTATAGAGCGATAAGGTTGAAAGTCAATTTGTCCAAAAGTCGGTTTGTCAGCGCCGTTTCGCGCCCGTTTCGCCCTGAATCGGGGGCACGGTTTACGCCATTTGCCGGGGTGCGACAATCAGTCCTTTAGGCTAAGGGCGCGCGTTGTCATCGATATCCTAACTGTCTATACTCCCTGCCCGACCGCCAGAGGCTATGCCAGGCCTGGGTTCTGGCTGTTGTCACTCCCTGGTGATGGGTACCTGACAAGTGCACTTCCCGACAACTTGCCCTGCTGGTTGGGGCTCTCAGTGTGAAAAAAAGCCGTGAATAGCAAACGACCCGTAAACCTAGACCTTAGGACTATCCAACTCCCTGTCACTGCTTACACGTCCATCGCTCACCGTATTTCCGGCGTCATCCTGTTCCTGGGCATTGCTGTGCTGCTGTATGCACTCGACCTGTCCCTGGCGTCGGAACAAGGCTTCGAGCAGGTGAAGGCGTTCCTGGCCGGTTCATTGGCCAAGCTGGTGATCTGGGGCCTGCTGTCCGCTCTGCTCTATCACCTGGTGGCGGGCATTCGTCACCTGATCATGGATGCGGGCGTCGGTGAGACGCTGGAAGGCGGCAAGCTGGGCTCCAAAATCGTCATCGCTGTTTCCGCGGTGCTGATCGTTCTCGCAGGGGTATGGGTATGGTAACCAACGTCACTAACTTCTCCCGTTCGGGTCTGTTCGACTGGATGGCGCAGAGGGTTTCCGCTGTGGTTCTCGCGGCTTATTTCATCTTCCTGTTGGGGTACCTCGTGGCCAATCCCGGCCTGTCCTATGCGGACTGGCACGGGCTGTTCTCCCAGACCTGGATGCGCATCTTCAGTCTGCTGGCTCTGGTTGGTCTGAGCGCTCACGCGTGGGTCGGTATGTGGACCATCTCCACCGACTATCTGACCAGCATGGCTATCGGTCGCTCGGCGACTGCCGTGCGCTTCCTGTTCCAGGCAGTCTGCGGCATGGCGATGTTCGCATTCTTCGTCTGGGGTGTGCAGATTCTTTGGGGTGTCTGATCCATGGCTAGCATTCGTACTCTTTCTTTCGACGCCATCATCATCGGTGGCGGCGGCGCCGGCATGCGTGCCGCGCTGCAACTGTCCCAGTCCGGTCACAAGACCGCCTGTGTGACCAAGGTCTTCCCGACCCGTTCCCACACTGTATCCGCCCAGGGCGGCATCACCTGCGCCATCGCTTCGGCCGACCCGAACGATGACTGGCGCTGGCACATGTACGATACCGTCAAGGGCTCCGACTACATCGGCGACCAGGACGCTATCGAATACATGTGCTCCGTGGGCCCGGAAGCTGTGTTCGAGCTCGAGCACATGGGTCTGCCGTTCTCCCGTACCGAGCAGGGCCGCATCTATCAGCGTCCGTTCGGTGGCCAGTCCAAGGGGCCGGACAACAACACCCAGGCCGCCCGTACCTGCGCTGCTGCCGACCGTACCGGACATGCCCTGCTGCACACCCTGTACCAGGCGAACCTGAAGAATGGCACCACCTTCCTCAACGAGTGGTTCGCCGTCGACCTGGTGAAGAATCAGGACGGCGCCATCGTCGGTATCATCGCTATCTGCGTTGAAACCGGTGAAACCGTCTATATCCGCGCCAAGGCCACCGTACTGGCCACCGGCGGTGCCGGTCGCATCTATGCTTCCACCACCAACGCCCTGATCAATACCGGCGACGGTATCGGCATGGCCCTGCGTGCCGGTGTGCCGGTGCAGGACATCGAGATGTGGCAGTTCCACCCGACCGGTATCGCCGGTGCCGGCGTGCTGGTGACCGAAGGTTGCCGTGGCGAGGGCGGCTACCTGATCAACGCCCATGGCGAGCGCTTCATGGAGCGTTATGCTCCGAACGCCAAGGATCTGGCAGGTCGCGATGTGGTGGCCCGCTCCATGGTCAAGGAAGTCATCGCTGGCAACGGCGTCGGTCCGGACAAGGACCACGTGCTGCTCAAGCTCGACCACCTCGGCGAGGAAGTCCTGCACAGCCGCCTGCCCGGCATCTGCGAGCTGTCCAAGACCTTCGCCCACGTCGACCCGGTCGTTGCGCCGATTCCGGTCATTCCGACCTGCCACTACATGATGGGTGGCGTGGCCACCAACATCCATGGCCAGGCCATCACCCAAGACGCCAACGGTAACGACAAGATCATCGAAGGTCTGTTCGCGGTCGGTGAAGTGGCTTGCGTGTCGGTGCATGGCGCCAACCGCCTGGGCGGCAACTCGCTGCTCGACCTGGTGGTGTTCGGCCGTGCTGCCGGCCTGCACCTGGAGAAGGCCCTCAAGGAAGGCATCGAGCACCGTGGTGCCACCGAGACCGACCTCGAGGCATCGCTCAAGCGCCTGAACGGCGTCAACGAGCGCACCAGCGGCGAAGATGTCGCGCCGCTGCGCAAGGAGCTGCAGCAATGCATGCAGAACTACTTCGGTGTATTCCGTACCGGCGAATACATGCAGAAGGGTATCGCCCAACTGGCCGACCTGCGGGAACGCATCGCGAACGTCAAGATCGCGGACAAGAGCCAGGCTTTCAACACTGCGCGTACTGAAGCGCTGGAACTGCAGAACCTCCTCGAAGTGGCCGAAGCCACTGCGATTGCCGCCGAGACCCGCAAGGAGTCCCGTGGCGCGCACGCTCGCGAAGATTTCGAGGATCGCGACGACGAGAACTGGCTGTGCCACACCCTGTACTTCCCTGGGGAGAAGCGGGTTGCCAAGCGCGGCGTCAACTTCTCGCCGAAGACCGTTCCGGCCTTTGAACCCAAAGTTCGTACTTATTAAGGGTAGCCGCCATGTTGCAAGTGAGTGTTTATCGCTATAACCCGGAGAAAGATGCCGCACCGTTCATGCAGGACTTCCAGGTCGACACCGGTGGCAAGGACCTGATGGTGCTGGACGTGCTCGCGCTGATCAAGGAGCAGGACGTCACCTTCTCCTACCGTCGTTCCTGCCGCGAAGGCGTGTGCGGTTCCGACGGCATGAACATCAGCGGCAAGAACGGTCTGGCCTGCGTCACCCCGCTCTCGGCGGTGGTGAAGAACGGCAAGCTGGTCGTGCGTCCGCTGCCCGGTCTGCCGGTCATCCGTGACCTGGTGGTCGATATGAGCATCTTCTACAAGCAGTACGAGAAGGTGCAGCCCTACCTGCAGAACAACACGCCGGCTCCGGCCATCGAGCGTCTGCAGTCGCCGGAAGAGCGCGAGAAGCTGGACGGTCTGTACGAGTGCATCCTGTGCGCCTGCTGCTCGACCTCCTGCCCGTCGTTCTGGTGGAACCCGGACAAGTTCCTCGGTCCGGCCGCGCTGCTGCAAGCCTACCGCTTCCTGGCTGACAGCCGCGACACCAAGACCGAAGAGCGTCTGGCGGCCCTGGACGATCCGTTCAGCGTATTCCGTTGCCGCGGAATCATGAACTGCGTGAACGTTTGCCCGAAGGGTCTGAACCCGACCAAGGCAATCGGCCATGTACGTAACATGCTGCTGCAAAGCGGTACCTGATGATCCGCCTGTCGCGGTGATTCACTGAAGTCTGCACTGGCCGGCTCCGCCGGCCAGTGCAGTTGTAAAGCAGACCGCTCTCTACAGGGTGCGGTCATCGATGAAATAACGACCAGCAGGGGCGATCGGGCTGGACCCGGACTATCTGCGGGATCCGTAGTGGCTTTACCGAAGTCGCTGCTTTGGACTTTAGAGCCATGTTCGGTCTCCTCGCCAGGTGGTGTCCCCTTACCGAGGGTGACCTAGCATGCATGAAAGCGTAATGCAGCGGATGTGGAACAGTGCCCACCTGTCCGGTGGTAACGCTGCCTACGTCGAAGAACTCTACGAGCTCTTCCTGCACGATCCCAACGCTGTGCCCGAAGAGTGGCGCACCTATTTCCAGAAGCTGCCGGCCGACGGCAGCCAGTCTCCCGACGTTTCCCATGCCACGGTTCGCGATCATTTCGTGCTGCTGGCCAAGAACCGGCACCGCGCGCAGCCGGTATCCGCCGGCGCCGTCAGCAGTGAGCATGAGAAGAAGCAGGTCGAAGTTCTGCGTCTGATTCAGGCCTTCCGCATGCGTGGCCATCAGGCGTCCCGTCTGGACCCGCTGGGCCTGTGGGAGCGCAAGGCACCGGCCGATCTGTCGATCCATCACTACGGTTTGACCGACGCTGACCTGGATACCGTCTTCCATACCGGCGAGCTGTTCATCGGCAAGGCCGAGGCGACTCTGCGCGAGATCCGTGACGCGCTGCAGGCGACCTACTGCGGCACCATCGGTGCCGAATTCACCCATATCGTCGATTCCGAGCAGCGCAAGTGGTTCCAGCAGCGCTTGGAGAGTGTGCGTGGCCGCCCGCAGTACAGCAAGGAAGTCAAGGCTCACGTCCTCGAGCGCCTGACCGCCGGCGAGGGCCTGGAGAAATACCTGGGTACCAAGTATCCGGGTACCAAGCGCTTCGGCTTGGAAGGCGGCGAGAGCCTGGTGCCGATGGTCGACGAGATCATCCAGCGCTCCGGCTCCTACGGTGCCAAGGAAATCGTCATCGGCATGGCCCACCGCGGCCGTCTGAACCTGCTGGTCAACGCGCTGGGCAAGAATCCGCGTGACCTGTTCGACGAGTTCGATGGCAAGAAGCTGATCGAGATGGGCTCCGGTGACGTGAAGTATCACCAGGGCTTCTCCTCCAACGTCATGACCCCGGGCGGCGAAGTGCACTTGGCCATGGCGTTCAACCCGTCGCACCTGGAAATCGTCTCTCCGGTGGTCGAGGGCTCCGTGCGCGCCCGTCAAGACCGTCGCGGCGATGTCAGCGGCGACAAGGTGGTACCGATTTCCCTCCACGGTGACTCGGCGTTCGCCGGTCAGGGCGTGGTGATGGAAACCTTCCAGATGTCGCAGATCCGCGGCTACAAGACTGGCGGCACCATCCATATCGTCATCAACAACCAGGTCGGTTTCACCACCAGCAACCCGGAAGACACCCGTTCGACCGAGTACTGCACCGATCCGGCGAAGATGATCCAGGCGCCGATCCTGCATGTGAACGGCGACGATCCGGAAGCCGTGCTGTTCGTCACCCAGCTGGCCGTCGACTACCGCATGCAGTTCAAGCGCGACGTGGTCATCGACCTGGTCTGCTACCGCCGTCGCGGCCACAACGAGGCCGACGAGCCGAGCGGCACCCAGCCGCTGATGTACCAGAAGATCGCCAAGCAGCGCACCACCCGCGAGCTGTACGCCGATGCCCTGGTCAAGGAAGGCAGCCTGAGCCAGGAAGAAGTCCAGGCCAAGGTCGACGAGTACCGCACCGCGCTGGACAACGGCCTGCACGTGCTGAAGAGCCTGGTCAAGGAGCCGAACCCCGAGCTGTTCGTCGACTGGCGCCCGTATCTGGGCCACGCCTGGACCGCGCGTCACGACACCAGCTTCGACCTGAAGACCCTGCAGGAACTGAACCAGAAGCTGCTGCAGATTCCGGAAGGTTTC
Source organism: Pseudomonas guangdongensis (assembly GCF_900105885.1). Taxonomy (NCBI): domain Bacteria; kingdom Pseudomonadati; phylum Pseudomonadota; class Gammaproteobacteria; order Pseudomonadales; family Pseudomonadaceae; genus Geopseudomonas; species Geopseudomonas guangdongensis. The sequence continues at coordinate 2,540,948 of NZ_LT629780.1, forward strand.
GTGGTCCAGCGCCAGGTCGCCAAGATCCTCGAAGATCGCGGCCGCATGGGCGCCGGCGCCATGCCGATCAACTGGGGCTTCGCCGAGACCCTGGCCTACGCCACCCTGCTGGTCGAAGGCCATCCAGTACGCATCACCGGTCAGGACGTCGGTCGTGGCACCTTCTCGCACCGCCATGCGGTGCTGCACAACCAGAAGGACGCCAGCCGTCACATCCCGCTGCAGCACCTCTATGAGGGTCAGCCGAAGTTCGACCTGTACGACTCCTTCCTCTCCGAGGAAGCCGTGCTGGCCTTCGAATACGGCTACGCCACCACCACGCCCAACGCGCTGGTGATCTGGGAAGCCCAGTTCGGCGACTTCGCCAACGGCGCCCAGGTGGTGATCGACCAGTTCATCACCAGCGGCGAGACCAAGTGGGGTCGTCTGTGCGGTCTGACCATGCTGCTGCCGCACGGCTATGAAGGCCAGGGTCCGGAGCACTCCTCCGCACGCCTGGAGCGCTACCTGCAGCTGTGCGCCGAGCAGAACATTCAGGTCTGCATGCCGACCACCCCGGCGCAGGTCTACCACATGCTGCGTCGCCAGGTGATCCGCCCGCTGCGCAAGCCGCTGGTGGCTCTGACGCCGAAGTCGCTGCTGCGCCACAAGCTGGCCATCTCCACGCTGGAAGATCTGGCGCAAGGCTCCTTCCATCCGGTGCTGCCGGAGATCGACACCCTCGATCCGAAGAAAGTCGAGCGCCTGGTGCTGTGCAGCGGCAAGGTCTACTTCGATCTGCTGGAGAAGCGCCGCGCCGAAGGCCGCGAGGACATCGCCATCGTGCGCATCGAGCAGCTCTATCCGTTCCCGGAAGAAGAGCTGGCCGAAGTCATGGCTCCCTACACCAACCTCAAGCAGGTGGTGTGGTGCCAGGAAGAGCCGATGAACCAGGGTGCCTGGTACTGCAGCCAGCATCACATGCGCCGCGTGATCAGCGTCCACGACAAGTCCCTGGGTCTGGCCTACGCCGGCCGCGAGGCGTCGGCGGCACCGGCATGCGGCTACGCCTCCATGCATGCCGAGCAGCAGGAAAAACTGCTGCAGGATGCCTTCACCGTTTAATGCCTTCACCCGTGCGCTGCCGGACCCAGGTCCGGCAGTGGCACGCCTGAAGAACCCTAATCCATAGGAAACGCACAGAATGGCTATCGAGATCAAAGCCCCGACTTTCCCGGAATCCGTCGCCGACGGTACCGTCGCCACCTGGCACAAGCAGCCGGGCGATGCGGTCAAGCGCGATGAGCTGATCGTCGACATCGAAACCGACAAAGTGGTCATGGAAGTCCTGGCCGAAACCGACGGCGTTCTGACCCAGATCGTCAAGAACGAAGGCGACACCGTGCTGAGCGGCGAGCTGCTCGGCACCATCGAAGCCGGCGCCGTCGCCGCAGCCCCGGCTGCAGCTCCTGCCGCCGCCGCTCCGGCTGTCGCAGCCCCGGCCGCTGCCGAAGAAGCCATCCTGTCCCCGGCTGCACGCAAGATCGCTGCCGAGAACGACCTGGACCGCAACGCCATTCCGGGTACCGGCAAGGGCGGTCGCGTGACCAAGGAAGACGCCGTCGCCGCCGTCGCCGCCAAGAGCGCCGCTCCGGCCGCCAAGCCGGTCGCTCCGGCCGCCGACGCGCCGATCTTCGCTGCCGGCGATCGCGTCGAGAAGCGCGTGCCGATGACCCGCCTGCGCGCCAAGATCGCCGAGCGCCTGGTCGAGGCGCAGTCCACCATGGCCATGCTGACGACCTACAACGAAGTCAACATGAAGCCGATCATGGACCTGCGCAACAAGTACAAGGACCTGTTCGAGAAGAAGCACAACGGCGTGCGCCTGGGCTTCATGTCCTTCTTCGTCAAGGCTGCCACCGAGGCGCTGAAGCGCTTCCCGGGTGTCAACGCCTCGATCGACGGCAACGACATCGTCTACCACGGCTACTCGGACATCGGCGTGGCCGTGTCCAGCGACCGTGGCCTGGTGGTGCCGGTGCTGCGCAACGCCGAGCTGATGAGCCTGGCCGAGATCGAAGGCACCATCGCCGGTTACGGCCGCAAGGCGAAGGAAGGCAAGCTGACCATCGAAGAGATGACCGGCGGCACCTTCACCATCTCCAACGGCGGCGTGTTCGGCTCCCTGCTGTCCAGCCCGATCGTCAACCCGCCGCAGACCGCGATCCTCGGCATGCACAAGATCCAGGAGCGCCCGATGGCGGTCAACGGCCAGGTGGTGATCCTGCCGATGATGTACCTGGCGCTGTCCTACGACCACCGTCTGATCGACGGCAAGGAAGCGGTGAGCTTCCTGGTGGCCATCAAGGATCTGCTGGAAGACCCGGCCCGTCTGCTGCTGGACGTCTGATCCGGCCCATCTCCCACGGCGGCTCCTGACAGAGGGGCCGCCCGGTTTATCCCAAAAGGATCGAGAGTTATGACCCAGAAATTCGACGTAGTGGTGATCGGTGGCGGCCCCGGTGGCTATGTTGCCGCCATCCGTGCAGCCCAGCTGGGCTTCAAGACCGCCTGCATCGAGAAGTACAAGGGCAAGGACGGTAAGACTGCCCTGGGCGGTACTTGCCTGAACGTCGGCTGCATCCCTTCCAAGGCGCTGCTGGACAGCTCCTGGAAGTACCACGAGGCCAAGGAGAGCTTCTCCGTGCACGGCATCGGCGTCGACAACGTGCGCATGGACGTGCCGGCGATGATCGAGCGCAAGGCCAACATCGTGAAGAACCTGACCGGCGGCATCGCCGGCCTGTTCAAGATGAACGGCGTGACCCTGATCGAAGGCCACGGCAAGCTGCTGGCCGGCAAGCAGGTCGAAGTCACCGCTGCCGACGGCGCCGTGCAGGTGCTGGAAGCCGGCAACGTGATCATCGCCTCCGGCTCCAAGCCGATCGACATTCCGCCGGCTCCGGTCAACCAGGACACCATCGTCGACTCCACCGGCGCCCTGGAATTCCAGAGCGTGCCGAAGAAGCTGGGCGTGATCGGCGCCGGCGTCATCGGCCTGGAGCTGGGCTCGGTATGGGCCCGTCTGGGCGCCGAAGTCACCGTGATCGAGGCCCAGGAGAAGTTCCTCGCCGCGGTCGACGAGCAGGTCGCCAAGGAAGCCCAGAAGCTGCTGACCAAGCAGGGTCTGCAGATCCGTCTGGGTGCCCGCCTGACCGGTTCCGAGGTCAAGGACGGTCAGGTGACCGTGTCCTTCACCGACGCCGCCGGCGAACAGCAACTGACCTTCGACAAGCTGATCGTCTCGGTCGGTCGTCGCCCGGTGACCCAGGACGTGCTGTCCGCCGACTGCGGCGTGACCCTTGACGAGCGCGGCTTCATCTACGTCGACGACCAGTGCGCCACCAGCGTGCCGGGCGTCTATGCCATCGGCGACGTGGTGCGCGGCCCGATGCTGGCCCACAAGGCCTCGGAAGAGGGCGTGATGGTCGCCGAGCGCATCGCCGGCCACAAGGCCCAGGTCAACTACGACCTGATCCCGTCGGTGATCTACACCCACCCGGAAATCGCTGCGGTCGGCAAGACCGAGCAGCAGCTGAAGGCCGAAGGTGTTGCCGTCAACGTCGGCGTGTTCCCGTTTGCCGCCAGCGGCCGTGCCATGGCCGCCAATGACACCCACGGCCTGATCAAGGTGATCGCCGACGCCAACACCGACCGCGTGCTGGGCGTCCACGTGATCGGCCCGAGCGCCGCCGAGATCGTCCAGCAAGGCGCCATCGCCATGGAATTCGGCTCCAGCGCCGAAGACCTGGGCATGATGGTGTTCTCGCACCCGACCCTGTCGGAAGGCCTGCACGAGGCTGCCCTGGCGGTGAATGGCCACGCCATCCACATCGCCAACCGCAAGAAGCGCTGAGGTGCCGCCGGCGCGGACGACGCCCTGCGTCGTCCGCGTCTGCCAGGACCCCCGTTGCCGCGAGCCAGGTGCCCGCGGCAACGGGGGTTTTTTGCTTTGTGCTCGGCAGCCGGTGCGTGGCGAATCGACCGCGTGCCGCTCTAGTCACTGCAACCTGTTCCCGGTTAGGATTCGTTCGCCGATACTTACAACTAAAGTGGTATGGAAGCATGAATCTTCACGAATATCAGGGTAAGCAGTTGTTTGCCGAGTATGGACTGCCGGTGTCCCGGGGCTATGCAGTCGATACTCCGAAGGAGGCCGCCGAAGCCTGCGACAAGATTGGCGGCAACGCCTGGGTGGTGAAGGCCCAAGTGCATGCCGGCGGTCGCGGCAAGGCCGGCGGCGTCAAGCTGGTTCGTAGCAAGGAAGAGGCCCGCGCGTTCGCCCAGCAGTGGCTGGATCAGCGTCTGGTGACTTACCAGACCGACGCCAACGGGCAGCCGGTCAGCAAGATCCTCGTCGAAGCCTGCACCGAGATCGCCAAGGAGCTGTATCTGGGCGCGGTGGTCGATCGCTCCAGCCGACGTATCGTGTTCATGGCCTCCACCGAAGGTGGCGTGGACATCGAGAAGGTTGCCCACGAAACCCCCGAGAAGATCCTCAAGACCAGCATCGACCCGCTGGTCGGCGCGCAGCCGTTCCAGGGCCGCGAGCTGGCCTTCAAGCTCGGCCTCCAGGGCGAGCAGATCAAGCAGTTCGCGCAGATCTTCGTGTCCCTTGCCCGACTGTTCCAGGACTACGACCTGGCGCTGCTCGAGGTCAATCCGCTGGTGATCAAGAAGGACGGCGACCTGCACTGCCTGGACGCCAAGATCAACATCGACGGCAACGCCCTGTACCGCCAGCCCAAGCTGCGCGAGATGCAGGACCCCTCCCAGGACGATCCGCGCGAGGCGCGCGCCGCCCGCTCCGAACTCAACTACGTGGCGCTGGACGGCAACATCGGCTGCATGGTCAACGGCGCGGGCCTGGCCATGGGCACCATGGACATCGTCAACCTCTATGGCGGCAAGCCGGCCAACTTCCTCGACGTCGGCGGCGGCGCGACCATGGAGCGGGTCAGCGAGGCGTTCAAGATCATCCTCTCCGACAGCAAGGTGCAGGCGGTGCTGGTGAACATCTTCGGCGGCATCGTGCGCTGCGACATGATCGCCGAAGGCATCATCGGCGCCGTGCGCGAAGTGGGCGTCAAGGTGCCGGTGGTGGTGCGTCTGGAGGGCAACAATGCCGAGCTGGGTGCCAGGGTGCTGGCCGACAGCGGGTTGAACATCATCGCGGCGAGCAGTCTGGCCGACGCGGCGCAGCAGGTCGTCAAGGCCGCGGAGGGCAAGCAATGAGCATCCTGATCGACAAGGACACCAAGGTCATCTGCCAGGGCTTCACTGGCAGCCAGGGCACCTTCCACTCGGTTCAGGCCATCGAGTACGGCACCCACATGGTAGGCGGCGTGACACCGGGCAAGGGCGGCACCACCCACCTGGGGCTGCCGGTGTTCGACACGGTGAAGGACGCGGTGGCCGCCACCGGCGCCACGGCTTCGGTGATCTATGTGCCGGCGCCGTTCTGCAAGGACTCGATCCTCGAAGCGGCGTTCGGCGGCATTCGTCTGATCGTCTGCATCACCGAGGGCATCCCGACCCTCGACATGCTGGAGGTCAAGGTCAAGTGCGACGAGCTGGGCGTGCGGCTGATCGGGCCGAATTGTCCCGGCGTGATTACCCCGGGCGCCTGCAAGATCGGTATCATGCCGGCCCATATCCATATGCCCGGCAAAGTTGGCATCGTGTCGCGCTCCGGTACGCTGACCTACGAGGCAGTGAAGCAGACCACCGATGCCGGCTTCGGCCAGTCCACCTGTGTGGGCATCGGCGGTGACCCGATTCCCGGATCGAGCTTCATCGATATTCTGAAACTGTTCGAACAGGATCCGCAGACCGAAGCCATCGTGATGATCGGCGAGATCGGCGGCAGTGCCGAGGAAGAGGCGGCGGCCTTTATCAAGGCTCATGTGAGCAAGCCGGTGGTGTCCTACATCGCCGGCGTCACGGCGCCGCCCGGCAAGCGCATGGGCCATGCCGGAGCGATCATCTCCGGCGGCAAGGGCACCGCGGACGAGAAGTTCGCCGCGTTGCAGGACGCCGGGGTGAAAACCGTGCGTTCCCTGGCCGATATCGGCAAGGCACTTGCCGAGATCACCGGATGGACCCTGCGATAAGCTCCGGTTGCGCGTAACCGTGGGAAAGAGCCACCAGCCGGTGGCTCTTTCCGTTTCGCGCGTGCGGCCGGGTCCCCGATTATCCAGTTGGTAGTTTTGCTTATGAATTATTTGAAAGGTCGGGATCTGCTGGCCCTGGGCTTCATGACGTTCGCGCTGTTCCTCGGCGCCGGCAACATCATTTTTCCGCCCAGTGCCGGGATGGCCGCCGGCGAGGCGGTATGGAGCGCGGCGCTGGGCTTCCTGCTCACTGCGGTCGGCCTGCCGTTGCTCACGGTGATCGCCCTGGCCCGCGTCGGTGGCGGCATGGACAGGCTGACCGCGCCGCTCGGGCGTGGCGCCGGGGTGCTGTTTGCGGTGGCGGTGTACCTGGCCATCGGTCCGCTGTTCGCCACTCCGCGCACCGCGGTGGTGTCCTTCGAGATGGGCGTGGCGCCTTTCGTCGGCAACGAGCCGCTGCCGCTGGCGTTCTACACCCTGGCCTACTTTGCCGCGGTGCTGTTCCTGGCCTTCAACCCCGGACGCCTGGTCGACCGCATCGGCAAGGTGATCACCCCGATCCTGCTGGCCGGCCTGCTGGTGCTGGGCGGAGCGGCGATCCTCGCACCGGCCGGTCCGGTCGGCACGACCGACGCGGACTATGGCGCGGCGCCGCTGACCCAGGGCTTCCTGCAAGGCTACCTGACCATGGATACCCTCGGCGCGCTGGTGTTCGGCATCGTGATCGCCACCGCGATCCGCGACCGCGGCGTGGATACCGCACACCGGGTGACCCGTTATTCGATCATCGCCGGACTGATTGCCGCCTGCGGCCTGTCGCTGGTCTATCTGGCCCTGTTCCAGCTGGGCGCGACCAGCCAGTCGATCGCCGGCGAGGCGCAGAACGGCGTGCAGATTCTCACCGCTTACGTGCAGCATACCTTCGGCACGGTCGGCAGCCTGCTGCTGGCGCTGGTGATCACCCTGGCCTGTCTGACCACCGCGGTGGGCCTGCTGACTGCCTGTGGCGAGTTCTTCAGCAAGCTGCTGCCGGTGTCCTACCGCACGGTGGTGGCGGTGTTCGGCATCTTCAGCCTGCTGGTGGCCAACCAGGGCCTGAATCAACTGATCAGTGTCTCGGTGCCAGTGCTGGTGGGCCTGTATCCGCTGGCCATCGTGCTGGTGCTGCTCAGCCTGGCCGACGGCCTGTGGCTGCATGCGCCGCGGATTTTCCGCCCGGTGATGGCGGTGACCTTGGTGTTCGGCGTGGTCGGCGGCCTGGCGGCGGCCGGGTTCAGCAGCCTGGTGCCGGCCTTCTTCAGCGAGCTGCCGCTGGCCGGGCACGATCTGGGCTGGCTGTTGCCGGTGCTGGTGACGCTGCTGCTGGCGGTGCTGTTCGACCGTTTCAAGGGCAAGCCCGCCCAGTGAGGCGGTGGAGGGCGCTGGCCGTCGTCGGCGGGCAGCGCCCGGCAGGATGATTCAAGGAGGCCGCATGGTTGTCGATCCGCAGTATGTACCGCACATCCTGGCCGTGGCCTGGTTCGCGCTGTGCTGGCTGGGCTATGCCCGCTACGCGATCTGGAAGGGACGCGACACGCCCTGTCTGGCCAGCGTGCTGCACCTCTACCGGGAGGACTGGATGCGCCGCCTGCTGCTGCGCGACAACCGCATCGCCGATGCCAACGTGATCGGCAACCTGGAGCGTAACGCCTCGTTCTTCGCCTCCAGCACGCTGATCATCCTCGCCGGTATCCTCACCGTGCTCGGCTCGACCGAGAATGCCGTGGCGGTGCTGGCCGAGCTGCCCTTCGTGCAGGCGGTCAGTCGCGAGATCAGCGAACTCAAGCTGATCTGCGTGGCGACGGTGTTCATCTACGCCTTCTTCACCTTCAGCTGGTGCATGCGTCAGTACAACTTTGCCGCGGTGCTGGTGGGGGCGGCGCCGATGATCGCCGAGCGGCAGGTCAGCGAAACCGAGCGCAACGCCTATGCCGCGCGCACCGCGCGGGTGCTGTCGATGGCCGCCAACCAGTTCAACCAGGGGTTGCGGTCCTACTATTTCGGTCTGGCGACCCTGGCCTGGTTCATCAATCCGTGGTTGTTCATCCTGGCCAGCGCGGGCGTGGTATTCGTGCTGTATCGCCGCGAGTTCCACTCCGATGTGCTGCAGGTGATGGTCTACAGCCCGACCCTGCCGCCGGATGTCGGCAAGGACGTCAAAGCGGACTGAACCCGCCGTCTTGCGGCGGCGGGCTGGTCGCTGTCCGCCCCGGCCAGTGGGGCTGGACGGCCGGCGTTACTGCTGCTCGGTCTTCTCGGCCTGCTCGCCAGCGGCCTCCTTGATTTCGTTCGCCTTCTCCTGCAAGGCCTCGCCGGCCTGCTGAAGGGTGTCGGCAGCCTCTTCGCTGGCTTGGCTGGCCGCTTCGCTGGCTTGCTGGCCGAGCGCCTGGGCTTTCTCCTCGACGGCCTCGCCGGCCTGCTTGGCGGCATCGCTCAGGGCCTGGGTGGTTTCAGCCGCGGAGTTGCCGGCGGCTTCCATTTTCTCTTCGGCTTTCTTGTCGCAGGCTGCCAGGCCGAGGGAGGCGGCCAGCAGCAGGGCAAGGCTCAGGGATTTGCGCATGATTCGTGGAATTCCTTGGACGGTTCCGTGGGGAAGAATCGACAGCTGCAGCACCCGGCGGGCAGGCCCTGATGGCGCTGCGGATCTGTCACTTCGTTGGAGTGGCAGATAGCCTGAAAGTTCATTGTGTCCTCGCGCTGGCCTGGGCTTTTGGTGGCATCCCGGTGCAGCGGGTATGATGTCGCGCTGTGAATCCAAGCCCCCTTGTCAAGGTCGTACCCATGAACGATGTCTCCGTGCTGGAAAGGGCCAACCGTTTTCTCGGTTCGCTGCGTCACTGCCAGGTGCTGGGCATGCGAGTGCATGCCGCCGACCGTGCCGGCGTCACCCTCTGGCTGCCTTTCAGCCGGGCGATCGTCGGCAACCCGGAAACCGGCACCATCCATGGCGGTGCGATCACCACCCTGATGGACTCCACCTGCTGCATCGCCACCGTCAGCGTACTGCCGGAGTTCGAGATCTGTCCGACCCTGGACCTGCGCATCGACTACATGCGCCCGGCCGAGCCGGACAAGGATGTGTTCGGTTTTGCCGAGTGCTACCGGGTCACCCCGCACATCGTCTTCAGCCGCGGCTATGCCTATCAGGACGACCCCGGCCAGCCCATCGCCCACGCGGTCGGCACCTTCATGCGCCGAGGCGGCGCGCCGGTCGGCGCGGAGGGCAAAGCATGACCCTGGAGCTGAAGACGCTGGTCCGCGAAGCCCACGAGAAGAACGATTACAACGCGCTGATCCGTCTGGTGCCTTACGCCAGCCTGCTCGGCATCGAGTGCCTGCGTCTGGGCGACGACATGGTGTTCCGTCTGCCGGCCAACGAGGCCTGCATCGGCAACCCCGAACTGCAGGCCCTGCACGGCGGGGTGATCGCCGGATTCATGGAGCATTCGGCGATGCTCCACCTGCTGATGTTCATGGGTATCCCGCACCTGCCGAAGATCATCGACTTCTCCATCGACTACCTGCGCGGCGGGCAATTGCGCGACACCTATGCCCAGTGCCAGGTCTGGCGTCAGGGGCGGCGCGTCGCCAACGTGGCGATCACCGCCTGGCAGACCACCCAGGCCGAGCCGATCGCCACCGCGCGCGCCCACTTCAAGGTCGACGAGCCCTGAGGCGTCCCCCGGCCGCGCGGATTTGCCCGCGGCCGGCGGGCAAGCCCTTGAAATCCCGAATGAAGTCTCCATATCCCTGACATTCGCCGCCTAGGCGCTTTCGTCATACCTGGAGTAAGCATTCATGAGCGTGGAGACTCGTAAAGAGACACTGGGCTTCCAGACCGAGGTGAAGCAGCTGCTGCACCTGATGATCCATTCCCTGTACTCCAACAAGGAGATCTTCCTGCGCGAACTGATCTCCAACGCCTCCGACGCCGCCGACAAGCTGCGCTTCGAGGCCCTGGCCAACCCCGCGCTGCTCGAAGGCGGCGATCCGCTGCGCATCCGCCTGAGCTTCGACAAGGACGCGCGCACCGTCACCCTCGACGACAACGGCATCGGCATGAGCCGCGACGAGGTGATCGCCCACCTCGGCACCATCGCCAAGTCGGGCACCGCCGACTTCCTGAAGAACCTTTCCGGTGATCAGAAAAAGGATTCCCAGCTGATCGGCCAGTTCGGCGTGGGCTTCTACTCGGCGTTCATCGTCGCCGATCAGGTCGACGTCTATACCCGCCGTGCCGGTAGCCCGGCCAGCGCGGGCGTGCACTGGAGTTCGAAGGGAGAGGGCGAGTTCGACATCGCCGACATCGACAAGGCCGAGCGCGGTACCCGCATCGTCCTGCACCTCAAGGCCGACGAGAGCGAGTTCGCCGACGGCTGGCGCCTGCGCAACATCGTCAAGAAATACTCCGACCACATCGCCCTGCCCATCGAGCTGCCCAAGGAACACTTCGGTGAAGAGAAGGACAAGCCGGTCGAGGTCGAGTGGGAAACCGTCAACCGCGCCAGCGCGCTGTGGACCCGCCCGCGCGGCGAGGTCAAGGACGAGGAGTATCAGGAGTTCTACAAACACGTCGCTCACGACTTCGAGAACCCGCTGACCTGGAGCCACAACAAGGTCGAGGGCAAGCTCGAATACAGCTCGCTGCTCTACGTGCCCGGCCGTGCGCCCTTCGACCTGTACCAGCGCGAAGCGCCCAAGGGCCTCAAGCTCTACGTGCAGCGCGTGTTCATCATGGATCAGGCCGACCAGTTCCTGCCGCTGTACCTGCGCTTCATCAAGGGCGTGGTCGACTCCAACGACCTGTCGCTGAACGTCTCCCGCGAGATCCTCCAGTCCGGGCCGGTGATCGACTCGATGAAGTCGGCGCTGACCAAGCGTGTGCTGGACATGCTGGAGAAGCTGGCCAAGGACAAGCCGGAGGACTACCGGACCTTCTGGAAGGCCTTCGGCCAGGTGCTCAAGGAAGGCCCGGCGGAAGACTTCGCCAACCGGGAGAAGATCGCCGGCCTGCTGCGCTTCGCCTCCACCAGCGACGCCAGCGGCGAGCAGAGCGTGGCGCTGGCCGACTACCTCGGCCGTCTGAAGGAAGGCCAGGACAAGATCTACTACCTCACCGGCGAGAGCTACGCCCAGGTCAAGAACAGCCCGCACCTGGAAGTGTTCCGCAAGAAAGGCATCGAGGTGCTGCTGCTCACCGACCGCATCGACGAGTGGCTGATGAGCTACCTGCCGGAGTTCGATGGCAAGTCGTTCGTCGACGTCGCCCGTGGCGACCTGGACCTCGGCCAGCTGGACTCGGAAGAAGATAAGAAGGCCCAGGAGGAAGTCGCCAAGGCCAAGGAGGGGCTGATCGAGCGCCTCAAGGGCGCACTGGGCGAGCAGGTCGCCGAGGTGCGTGTCTCCCACCGGCTGACCGACTCGCCGGCGATCCTCGCCATCGGCGAGCAGGATCTCGGCCTGCAGATGCGCCAGATTCTCGAAGCGACCGGGCAGAAGGTGCCCGAATCCAAGCCGATCTTCGAGATCAACCCGCAGCATCCGTTGATCGAGAAGCTGGACATGGAAGCCGACGAGGACCGTTTCGCCGACCTGTCGCACATCCTCTTCGACCAGGCCGCGCTGGCCGCCGGCGACAGCCTCAAGGACCCGGCCGCCTACGTGCAGCGCCTCAACAAGCTGCTGGTGGAGCTGTCGGCCTGAAC